>NZ_JBVVQH010000018.1:0-65782 GCF_055811115.1 Mesorhizobium sp. WSM4832
CATAGGGCGATACAAGTCCACCATCGGGCGGCGTTTGCGGGCACGGTCGCTTCCCGTTCAGAAGACCGAAGTCGCCAGCGGCTGCGCCGTCCTCAACCGCATGCTTGCCTGCGCACGCCCGTAATCCGCCCGCCGCAAGGCGGCCACGGCATAGTCTGCCGCTCAAGTCCGGACCCATGCACCAACGCCGTTCATTTTGGGTGTGCCGGCGCGATGCTCTGTTCATAACGACGATTGAGCCCAAAACAGGCTTTCCGGTTGCGACGTGTTCATGGCGGGTATTCAGGCCGGGTATACCCAAATTAGAACACGCCCACCGGCGGTCAGTTACGCCGTCGTCGTGGTTTCAGCTTTCTGGTAACCTCCGCCACCCACACGACTGCACCGGGCGTGGCCTGCCAGGCCTGGCCGTCTTCGTCGACGTAGTCAGCTGCCTCATCCTCGCCCCCCAAAGTGATATAGCCGTCGATGGAAGCAACCAAAGGCTGCTTGCCGGAAAGGACGCCAGGCGTCGTGCCCACGAATATCACCATCCAGCCACTGCCGCCGAAATCACCGGAGCTCAACCCGGTCGAAAACCTCTGGCTCGTCATGCGCGAAAACTGGCTGTCGAACCGCATCTTCAAATCCTATGACGATATCGTCGCCCATTGCTGCGATGCTTGGCGCAAGCTCGAAAACTAGCCTTGGCGCATCATGTCCATCGGCCGAAGAGAATGGACAAATGGGTTCTGATCAGTGAGGAAGCATATTATATTACATATGAAACGTAATATTAATTCAATGAGTGGGAATTGAGTGATAGAAAGAAATAGATAATATTGCTCGTTAGCAAGCACTAATATAAGATATCGTCCGCGAGTATTTGGAACATGCTCAGTGGCAGGAGAGCGACTTCCCGACGTATTTCGGCTGAAAAATCCATTCTCATCCAAATAAATATTGCGTCAATCGTCGTTTAGCGTGATGCCTTTGCAGTAATTATTATTAACTAAGTACAGAAGTTGGCAAGCTCTCTTCTAATACACACCGTTAATTGCGCCTCCGGTGAGCAGCAATTGTTATGCTGTGGCCAGCGTTCCAATTTAACGGGGGAGGCATTCTGAGCGGCGGCCACACTAGATCTCAAGAAATATAGCTATCACCGGAGAGCGGTATGCTGAACAATACTATCGCAAGAAATTCATTGCCGAGTATCGATCTTCTGTATGATTATGGACCGTTCTTGCGATTGAGCGAGTCTGAAGGTGGTATTGGGAGCTTTGCTCAAAACAGCCGGCGCCCGCGGGTTGGCATTGTGGGCGCCGGCATCAGTGGCTTGGTGGCGGCGACTGAACTTTTGCGCGCCGGAATAACGGACATCGTGCTATTTGAGGCGCGGGATCGTATGGGTGGGCGGGCTTGGTCACAGATCTTCGACCCGCGCGAACCGCATCTCATTGCCGAGATGGGCGCTATGCGCTTTCCTTCCAGCGCAACCTGCCTGTTCCATTATCTGGACAAATTGAGGATAGATACCGCAGCTTCCTTCCCCGATCCGGGCATCGTGGATACCGAGGTGCACTATCGAGGTGCGCGTCATTTATGGCAGGCCGGCGAGTCTCCGCCGCCACTGTTCAGACGCGTTCATCAAGGATGGCAGGCTTTGATAAGCGACGGTTACGTGCACGAAGGGATTCAACTGCCCGCACCGGCGAAGATCACAACTTTGCTTCGGTCGCATCGCTTTGACCAAGCTCGTGACGCATGGCAGGCCTGGCTAGATTCGTTTCGCGACATCTCCTTCTATTCGGCCCTCGTCACCATCTTTACCGGACCGCAGCCACCAGGGGGCGTACCTTGGAAAAGGCCGGAAGATTTTGAGCTTTTCGGATCGCTGGGGATTGGATCTGGAGGCTTTTTGCCTGTGTACCAAGCCGCGTTTACTGAGATGCTGCGTCTAGTAATTAACGGGTACGAGGACGATCAGCGCCTGATTATGGGAGGGATCTCTCTGTTGGTGAAACGGTTGGCTGAACAGGAGCTTAACGGTGTGAGTTTGCGGCAGCGTGTCCGCTACGGTCATGTAAGCCGTATTTACAAACAGGGCGGTCAGATTCTCGTGACATGCGCAGGAGGGCAGATCGTGCCTTTTGACCGCGTCATCGTCACTACCAGCAATCGAGCTATGGAGCTGGCCCATCGTCTCACGGCAGATGGAACCTTTCTTACTAACGAAGTTTTGCGAGCGGTCAGAGAAACTCACCTTACCGGCTCTTCCAAGCTGTTTATGCTGACGGAAAACAAGTTCTGGTTAAAAAAGGGCTTGCCGACAACCATCTTGTCAGATGGCCTTGCCAGAGGGGTTTACTGCCTAGACTATCAGCCAGATGATCCGGATGGTAAGGGCGTGGTGCTGCTAAGTTATACATGGGAAGATGATGCTAACAAAATGCTTTCCATTCTGGACAAAAAGGAACGGTGCCAGCGTCTGGTCGATGATCTGGCCACCATTTCCCCTGATTTCGCCCGTCATCTAGTCCCGGCTAACGGCGACTATGAACGTCATGTCCTGCAGCACGATTGGCTGATGGATCCATATTCAGTAGGTGCCTTCAAGCTCAATTATCCTGGTGAAGACATCTATTCAGAACGGTTATTTTTCCAATTCGCTACCGCAAAAAAACCGGAAGAAGACACGGGCTTGTATCTCGCAGGATGTGGATGCTCCTTTACCGGCGGGTGGGTCGAGGGCGCGGTACAAACGGGCTTGAATGCCGCATGTGCTGTTATCCGCAGCAGTGGCGGCCAGCTCTTGAGCGGTAACCCTATTGATTCGATGAATTCCGCTTATCGATATTGAGAACCGGTAAATTTAGCGTTCTTTAGAAAAGGCTTCTTAAATGGTTGTAACGTCCACACTCGAGGAGATTTGCAATCAAATACTTGAACCGCGCCGGGTTTGCCGGAGGCTCCAAACCTTGAGAAGGTGGAGCCATCATGAGCAAGACGACTAACAGGTTTTCGCCCGAGGTGCGCGCCCGCGCGGTGCGCATGGTTTTGGATCACGAAAGCGAACATGGTTCGCGCTGGGCGACGGTGTCCTCGATCGCGGCAAAGATCGGCTGCACGGCGCAGTCGCTCAATGAGTGGGTGAAGAAGGCTGAGGTGGACAGCGGCGTGCGCGCCGGCCTTCCCACCGAGGTTGCCGAGAAGCTGAAGGCTCTGGAGCGGGAGAACCGGGAGCTTCGGCAGGCCAACGAGATCCTGCGCAAGGCGTCGGCATATTTTGCCCAGGCGGAGCTCGACCGCCCGTTCAAGCCATGATCGCGTTCATCGACGATCACCGGGAGGCGCATGGGGTCGAGCCGATCTGCAAGGTGCTGCCGATCGCCCCGTCGACCTACCACGATCAAGTCGCCAAGCGGCGCGATCCCTCCCGGCTGTCGGCGCGGGCGAAGCGCGATGAGGAACTCAAGGTCGAAGTGCGGCGCGTGTTCGAGGAGAACTTCCGGGTCTATGGGGTGCGCAAGGTCCGGCGGCAGCTGGGCGGGAAGGCTTCGACGTCGCCCGCTGCGCCGTCTCGCGGCTGATGCGCCAAATGGGTCTCGAAGGGGCGATCCGCGGCAAGCCGGTGAAGACCACGATCAGCGACAAGGCCGCTCCCTGTCCGCTCGATCAGGTCAACCGCCAGTTCCATGCCCCCGGCGGCGTCGCGCCGAAGCGCATGATCACCGACAAGCTACGCTCCTATGGAGCAGCCAGGCGACAGGTGATGCCGGACGTCGAGCATTGGTCGCATAAGGGATTGAACAACCGTGCCGAGAATTCGCATGTGCCGCTGCGAAAACGGGAGCGGATTATGCAAGGCTTCCGATCACCAGGAGCACTGCAACGCTTCGTTTCGATCTTCTCGGCTCAGCGCAATCTCTTCGTCCCGCCCCGCTCAAAACGCTCCGCTCTCGCTACACATATTCACCGCCTGCAGGCCATGGCGGAATGGAAAGCCGTGGCCATGGTCAGCTGACATCTGCGCCTGCAGGTCTCAACGCGTGTATATGCAGACAACGTGACATCCCGTATAGGTTCGATTCCATCAAGCACCTGATTTTCCGCGTCAAGTGCGCTAGCGGCCGAAGCCAGCGCGGCTCTGAAGGTTCCTTCTCCGATCGGGGCAGCTGCATCCGCGGCATAGTAAGCGAGTTGCCCGTCAATTGTTTGCGGAATAGTAAGATGGCAGGAGGTCCGAGTGGCCCAAGCAGAAGGCAATGCATCCCCCTGCCTTCCTTCCGCACTCCAGCGATCCAGAGCTGCTTCTAAAAACTGGATGAAGCCTGGATCGTGAACTGTCTGCAGGGCGCTGGACGTAATCGGCTTCGGCGGTAGAATCCGTTCGAACCCCACATTGCGAAGGCCAGCGATTATTCGTTTCGGCCGTTCTGGTGTGTCGAAGCAGGGCACCATCTGTCCGCGCCATAACCCGCCCGCGCTTTCATGAGCATATTGGTCCTCGGAAAAGATAATAAGCAGTTGCCCTAATCCTCTTCGCCAATTGGGCGCACTTGCATAGAGACGGCGCGGCGCTCTGGCATGGATGTAATCAACGCACCGACGATAATGGCCAATGCTGCAAACATTCCTGGACCTGTCAGCCATTCGCCGAAGAGCGCGGCTGCGAAGAGCGCAGAAAAGAACGGCTCGCTCGATTCGATGACCTGCGTCTTGTATGCCTCGATATGCTGAAGAGCGAGAATTGTGCAGTAGAACCCACAGAACGAGGGGATAACCCCCAGTGATAGCAAGCTTGGCAGCGCGTTCACTGACGGGATTGGTGCTCCGCTCCAAGCATAGGGAACAGCGAGCATAACGAGGCCATAAGCCAGGAACCACCAGAAGGTTTCTAGGGATGAGCGCAGCTTAAAGAACTTCCAGGCGAAGATAAAGCTGGCGTAGCCTAGACCCGCGATAAGGGCGAGGCTAACACCGATAATGCTTCCGGTCATCAGGCCGTCCCCAGCAATCACGAAGTAACCTCCAAGAAAGACCATGGTCATGGCGAACGCCTTTCGGGTCGTTACCCTTTCCTTCAAGATGAGGATGTCGAGCGCGATTGCACCAAGGCCGCCAGCGAAAACAAGGATGGCGACAAGCGGGATCGGTGCATACGTGAAAGCTTGGGTTTCGAAATGGTAAAGTGTGAAGATGCCAAGCGCGGAGCAGACGGCGATCTTCCACGATCCCGTGAACACTGAGACTAGTCGAGCTAAACCTCCAGACCTTAAAAGGATGATGATCGAGAGCAGCGAAAACGCAATGGCGCAACGCCAAAATGCAACTGCAGTGTGATCGAGGCCTTCCTTGAAAGCGGACCGCGAAAGCACGCCGACGGTTCCATTGGACAGAGCTGCAAGAAGAGCGAAACCGGCCCCAAGGATTGATGAAAAATAAGCATTTCTCATGGCGGTCACTTTGTTTCTATCATATGCGAGCGGCAGGCCTCGCCGAATGCACGAAAGATTTCGACGCTGAGCGAATCCTCAACGTGAAACCATTCAGGATGCCATTGTACGGCGGCAGCAAAAGTTGCCGTGTCCTTTACCGATATGGCTTCAATAACGCCGTCCACGCATCGCGCATCAACCGCAAGGCCATCCGCCAAACGCGCGATCCCCTGCCGATGCAGGGTATTGACCAAGACTGGATTCTTTTGCGAGCGGCGGATGCATTGGGCGATGTGGCCGTGGCCTTCGGCTAGAATTGCATGAAAGGGGGCGTATTGAAGGTCGCGTGGGAGAGAGAGGTCTTCCACATGAGTGATCCGACCTTCACCTTCCGAGATGTTGCTTGAGAGGCTGCCACCAAGTGCGACATTGAGTTCTTGCAGCCCACGGCAGATTCCGAACAGGGGAATGCCCGATGATAATGCAATTTCGATCGCAGCAAAGCTTGTCCTGTCCCGGTCAAGATCAAGCGTCTTTGGACAAGCCTCTGGGCCCCCGTAAAATGAGGGCGAGACGTTCGACTCCGCCCCGGTCAGCAGTACGCCATTGAGGACTGACAAACAGACTCGCAAATCCCCTTCCACCAGTCCGCCCGGGATCACTAGCGGTAAGACACCTGCGGTCGTACGCAGGGCTTCAAGATAACGAACGCGTACGGTCTCATAACCGACGCCGTCCTCTGTCCGGCGGTCGGAAATGACACCAACGCAGGGCCGCTGTTTATCAGCGCGGCCACAATCAGGTGCCCTCAAGAGCTTGCCCGATATCGGCGATGATATCCTCAATATGCTCAAGTCCTACGGAAATCCGGATTGTTCCATCGCGAACTCCGGCAGCAAGGCGCGCCTCGCGCGGGACCGAAGCATGTGTCGTCGAGGCTGGATGAGTGGCGAGTGTTCTCGCGTCGCCAATATTTGAGACGTGATAGGCGAGTCGCAACCGCTCGATAAAACGGCGCCCAGCCTCAATGCCGCCAGCGATCTCGAACACGAGCATCGGGCCACCATGATCACCCATGTTCTGCTCGGCGCGATGCCGTTCAACAATCCCGCCAAAAGTCGGATATGTTACCTCGAGAACGCCAGGATGCGCGATGAGAAACTCGGCTAGCTGGCGGGCATTGGAGCAATGTCGAGGCATTCGCAAAGGTAACGTTTCCAGACCTTGGATACAGAGAAAAGATGCGAATGGCGACGGGCAGGGACCGAAATCGCGCATGAGCGTATTGCGCATCTTGAGCAGAAACGGGCTGGCTCCGTAGGGGCCGGGCAGATTGCGCGCGGCATCGAGCCAAAGAATGTTACCGTGCGAGATGTCAGGACGTGTCATCAACGAAAAGCGTTCGGAACAGGCAGCCCAGTCGAAGGTGCCCCCATCCACAATAATGCCGCCAATCGTCGTGCCGTGGCCGCTGATATATTTGGAAGTGGAGTGCACGGTAATGTGGGCGCCAAGCTCGAGAGGGCGGGAGATAAGAGGGGTCAGCGTGTTGTCGATGATCAGCGGAATTCCGAGTTCCTGCGCGATCGCCCCGACCTCGACGATCGGGAAAGGGCTGAGCTTGGGGTTGGGAAGCGCTTCGCCGAACCAACAGCGCGTTCGGTGATCTGAGGCTTCGCGGAAACGTTCGGGATCGCTTGGATCGACGAAGCGGGTTTCAATCCCGAGCCGTTGAAACGTACTGGCCAGCAAATTGATTGTGCCACCATACAGGTGCGTGGAGCTTACGATATTGTCCCCGGCTACGGTGATGTTTAGGATTGCAAGCATAATTGCGGCTTGCCCCGACGCGGTTGCCAAGGCGGCGACGCCACCATCCAGAGCCGCAACGCGTTGCTCGAAAATATCCGTTGTCGGGTTCATCAACCGCGAATAGGTGCGCCCCTCGCGTCGGAGATCGAAGACGTCCGATGCGTGATCAATTGATTCGAATGCATAAGCATTCGAGAGATAGATCGGTACAGTTGTAGCAAGGGTCGCCGGATCATAGCGATAGCCGCCATGCAACACTGCCGTTTCCGGATGCAGGCGTGGCGTTGGCGCCAATCGTGCTGAAGGGTCATTTTTCTCTGGTTTGGTCAACGTTGGATCTCTCCGGGAGTTGGATACTTCTCGGCGCGGCATTCAGACTGGGCGAAACGCTTCCGGTTCTGGTCGCGGATCAGTTTCAGGATCGAAGGCTCACCATTTGGGCCAGGCTGGAATATCCCACCCGTTTCGGAGCAGTGCGCCGCATAGACGGGGTCCCCCATGCGGATGGCATGTGCTTCGGGTAAGCGCCAGAACGGGGTTGTCGGGTCGAGATGATGATCGAGATGGTAGTTGTCGTTATTAATCGCGGTCAGCCACTTCTCGATATTACAGCTGCGGCGGTTCCTAGCCATGTGCAGGTTCACGGTCTGATTTTCGATGGAGCTGCAATGCTCAGACATCTCGATAAACCAGCCGATAATGTGGAATGAGGTGAGGTAGGGAACGACCCAGAGAAGGACGACTTCCGAGAAGTAGCCATAGATCAAAGCGTACACGACGATACAAGCCCAGAACGCGTAGAACCCCCAGCGATCGAACTCGTAACGCCAATTTTCTCCGCGCTTCACCCGCACTGAACTCTCCTTGCCGGAGAGGGAATTGAGGATCATTTGATATCTGTTGCGGACCAGATACTTCAGATAGGCGTAGGTTTTCGATCCCAGCAGGGGCAGGATGATGAGCTTCCAGACGAAGGAACGATCCGTTCGGGGTGTGAAGACACCTTCCGCGATGAAGAACTCCAGGTCAGGATCGGCGTCGGCTCTTCCCAGAAAGGGATGATGGCTGTGGACGTGTGATTCCTTGTAGGCAAAGTGGCGTTGAAAGATGGGCCAAGCCGTTGGCAATGTGCCGAGCAGGAAGTTCAGCAGACGGTTCTTTGTCAGCACACCGTGCGCAGAATCGTGCAGAATGGTGGAGATCCCTCGCTGATGGGCTCCGATCATTATCACTGCGAGAGGATAGAACCACCAGCTGACCCCAATGACCAGCCACGCGAAGGCAGCGATCACCGCATAATCCTTCACGATATAAAGCGGGCCATGCCAATTGTCAGTTGTAAGAGCTTTGATGTCACTAGTGATGCATCGATCAAAACGATGGTGAACGTAGCGGCCGGGCGCTTCGATGCCGTTGTAGAGCGGCCGCGCGTGAGCGTTCATGAAGACACCTTTTGCCGAGAATTGCAGCGCCACTCTGCGGTATAGGCACCGACGAAGCGGTCAATGAGATCAGCTTTGACGTTTGGCATAACGATCGCGTGGGCGGAGTTGTCATGGCATGCGAGCTGGTATTCGCTGACGAGCCTCTCGGATGGCTCGGAAATACAAGGACCATGGATTGAGCAACACCGGGATGCCCGCTGAACGAAATGCTGCTGCGAGGCCTTCCGCACGCTCGATGTAGGTTCGGGCATTATGGCGGAAACCGGCTATGCCAAGCCGCATCAGCCGGTTCCAGATCGCGAGAACGGCGTGGCCGTTGCGCGATCCCATCAGAGCGTCGGCCCGGATCCATCCCGACGCGGCCCAGAACGCTGACGCAGGACGTGATATCGGCGTGTGCGCCTTTCATCGTCGTTCCAGACGTCAGTGCGAGAATGATGCTGCGATGACGGTTTGCGTGGATAACCTCAGAAAGAGCATCTGGAGAGATGGCACCGGAACAATCGGCCCCGCACGTCAAAGCCTCGATCCGGAGGATTTTTGCAGCCTTTGGAAGCGAGTAGTGCGCCTCTGTGGAGTATATCAGAACAGGATTATCAAGGGTCTCGCGCGCAAGGTATATGGCCCATAGATTGCCTTCAGTTCCGCTCGCGCCCACAGTCCCCCAATATTTTTCTGGATCGGCGCACTCCCATACCCGCATGATCCAGTCGACCACCTCTCGCTCTAAGTCACAGACCTCGGTCGCATAGTGTGAACCGACATATGGATCACCTAAATTATTAATTAACAATTTGTCGAATTGAGAGATTGGCTCTAGGTCAAAATCGAGATTGTAAGAATCTCCCAGATGGTTATCACGCTTGTAGGAAAATTTCTTGCTAAGACTATGCAGTCGTCTCGCATAAATATCTCCCTTTTTGCTTGAAAGATGGCCCTCATCTTGGTTACATATAATCTTCACGCATATGACCCATTATTAAATTCGGCTGCATATTATCTACACGATGAGACACTTATTATGCTATCATTATTATGTAACGTGACACTTTTGGATGCCAGATGCAGTTGAAATCGCCTTGGGAACCACGACTCGCCGTAGGTAGTGAGCCGATCTACCAGCGCCTCGCAGCCGCGATCGCGGAGGATCTGAGCAGTGGCAAAATCCCACCCGGCGCCAGGCTCCCAGCGCATAGGGACTTGAGCTATCAACTAGGCGTGGGCTTGGGAACGGTCACCAAGGCCTATGGCCTGCTGGAGCGCCAAGGCCTCGCCGCATCTGTCCATGGTCGCGGCATGTTCGCGACCAAAAAAAATCTCACGATCACCAAGGCTATTGATCTGAGCGTGAACGTGCCTCCGAACATTATGTCGGACCGGTTGCTAAGTGGGACATTGGCTTCGCTAGCGTCGGCGATTGATGCCAAGACCTTCGGAGCATATACGCCTCCACAGGGAATCTTTCAGCATCGTCTGGCACTCGCAGGATGGCTGCAACGTTACTGTGCCTCCGTCGACGCCGAGCGGATGATCCTCTGTAATGGTGGCCAGCAAGCACTTTCAATTGTGCTTGCAGCGCTGCTCGCGCCGGACCTTTGCATAGCGACAGACGATCTTCCGTTCCCTGGCCTCCAGATGATCGCGGGGCTATTGAGCCTTCAATTATTCGGCATAAAAACTGATTTTGAGGGCATTCTACCGTCTGCATTCGATAAGATTGCACACGAGATCGCGGCGAAGGGGAAGCGTCTAATATTATTCACGAACCCGACGGCGCAGAATCCAACCGGCAAGACGATGTCGCGATCGCGCCTCAAGGATATTGCGGAAATTTGCAGGCACCGAGATGTATTGATCATTGAAGACGACGTATACTCTGCCTTCTCCGCTCGCGAGCACCTCTGTTTTCTCGATCTTGTGCCTGAAAGAACCTACTATATCAACAGTTTAGCTAAGATTCTAACGCCTGGAATGCGACTCGGTATTCTCATCGCACCGTCTGACCAACTAGGTAATCTCCTGCGCGTGATCCACGCGCAGGGTTCCACTGTTTCTCCGATCGCAAGTCTTGTCATGTACAGATGGGTCGTGGATGGAGTCGCATCCCATATCGCGACGATGACACAGTCAGAAGCGGTCGCGAGGAATAAACTAGCGGCTTCAGTCTTTAGCTCCATAACTGATGCCTGGATTGGCAGCGGGTTCCATATGTTCCTCCCGACACGCCGCGCGGCGGCCATCGCTCTTGCCAGCGCCGCCCGCGAAATCGGTATACTGGTCACCGAGCCTGCACTTTCCTTATCAGAGGAAAGCGATGAAAGTGGAATTCGCCTTTGTCTTGGTGGACCGACCTATGACGAGCTCAGCATCGCACTGAGAAAGGTTGCAGCTCTGCATGTTCAGGGATCGGCTCTGGCTGGGGGCGAAAAACCACTCTAGCGAATTAGGCCACAATTGTCACACTGCACTAAATTAGGTTCTTCCTCAATTTGTGTGGTTCATCCGCTGTTAGCGACCCATTGTCACTTGGCAGTTAATTGTGAGAATGGGCGTTGGTGCAGTCGCCATCGGCTGCGCCGTCCTCAACCGCATGCTTGCCTGCGCACGCCCGAAATCCGCCCGCCGCAAGGCGGCCACGGCATAGTCTGCCGCTTCAAAGATCGACATCCGCTCAAGTCCGGACCCATGTACAAACCGCATCGTCGGCCGGCTCATCGCCTCACACAGCGCTTCTGCGTCCACCGCGTCGTTCTTGCCGCGCTTGACGTACGGTTTCACCGCGCGCCCATCGTCACCCATATGGTGTGGTATAAGATCGGCAGCGCCGACGAGGCGCCGGGGAAATCCGGCATCGCGCACCATTTCGAGCATCTGATGTTCAAAGCGACGGCCAACCACGCCGCCTGCGAGTTAAACCGCGCGGCCCAGATCGTTGGAGCAGATGATGAGCGCTCGGATACCGTCAGCGACGAATACGTATCCGCTCCGGTCTGCGATTCAGCGTCATCACAGCCCCAGTTTCCTCTTCAGTTCCGCGTTCTCCTTGCGCAAGCGTTCCGCGAGCAGGCTCTTCAGTCGCTTGTTTTCTTCCTCGAGCGCGACGAGGTCCTTCAGATTGTCACCTTCCGATGCAGGCGACGCAGCCTTCTTCCAGTTATAGTAGGTCTGTTCCGAGATGCCGGCCTGCTTTACGGCACTGTTGTGAGTGGCGCCGCCACTAATAGACTTTTCGATCTGGCCGAGCATTTGGGCACGCTCCTTTTCAGAATAAATCTTCCGTCCGGTCCGCACGGCCGCTGCTTCCTGCGCTTGAGACGCCGTATGGGCTGCATTCTTCCGAGCAGGCTGCCTAGGTTCAGCCTTCGCCTTCCGCGACCGTGGGGCCTTCTTCTTTTCAGGTGTCTCCACTTTGGCTGTCGGTTCCGTTGCAGCTTCAGCGTCCAAGAGATTTGCCATGAGATGCTCCGCTCGCGGTTTGTGCATGTGTTCAGCATCAAGGGCTACGACACTAGAGTCAACAAGGCGACCATTTGGCAACCCCATCTCTTTGAGCTCCCTTGTTGTCTCGGCCATTGCTGCGGAGAGATCGACATCGCTCCAGATGGAACGATCCCGTTTTTGAGAACTTCGCTTCTGTCTGATCTCCACCGTGAACGGTCGGGTTTGCCGCCTCATAGTTTCTTCCTTGTTGGACACGAATTACGCGGAAGTCGCGGCAGACGACGAATGAACGTCTGGCCCTTCTGCTGTCGCCCGAGCTATATGCATCCGACGGCACGAGCAAGCCTGCTGGCTACTCACACCCTGAACAGACCGTTTTTTATAAAGCCTGTGAGCAGGTAGGCTACACCATCTCGAGCATGGACGAGGAGGTCGATGGCCTTGAAATATGGCAGCATGCAAAAGCTATTTGCCCGCGCGTCTGATAGTACATCGACGGCTTGCACGCAAACTTAAAGAAGCTGCTCCAGAGCGCCGATCCAATCTCGATCCCGGAACTCGGTCGCCGTAGCCGCAGAGGTGCATGAGGGCCGATCCGTTTTGGCACCGCGCAAGCGGCCTTGCTACGGACCAGCGACGACGCAACGCGCCTTGATGACCTCGATGAAATCTTCCGCAGCCAACTGGTCGCACGCGACGCCAACCGTCGTTCCCGAATCGTCGAGCTCATCGCGAGGTCGCGGGGCGACGGCAGCTGACTGCCCCGTTCATAGACCCCGCGAAACGGTCGTAGATCTGGCGCGCGCCCGGCCTTGCCAGCGACCTGCCGACGCTGCACGGGACTGATGGATCAACGGCGGATTGGGCAACAGCGTGCCCCTTATTTCCACTCTAGCCTCTGCCCAAAAAAAGGCACCGTTAACGAAATTTTTTAACCCCCAATGCTAATCGCGAGACTGGAGGCGTGAGGTGATCGATGGGTGATTCAAACATAAGCGCGTTTCCGCTGCATCGTCGGCGGAAATTGGTCGAAGGTATCGCCCGGGTTCTGGAGTCCAAGAACGGGGAGGACGCCAATGCCTTCTGGCGCAGCACCGTGAAGACAATTCTCCTCCAATTGTCCCAATCAGGAATTGCACCGGGGCTCGCCGAACAGGAAATTGGAACGCTTCTGCGTGCTATCTTAGGCGATATAGCCACCCGGTCTGCGAAAGTCGAACAATAGCATCGGCTCACGAGGAAGGATTGCCGCGTGAAGTGCCCGCGGGGACCGAGGGTCGCATCATTACATCCATCAATTGTAAGGTTCTCTCGCGAGGTACGATGTGGGTATCCTCTTCGACCATGCCTCGAACGTGCACCGCGCCAGCCGCAATGTCGATTATCCCGGTGTTGGCCATTTGGGAGATTACCCGACAAGAGGGCGAGTGAAGCCTGTCGATCGTAACCATCTGTTCACCACAAGTTGGCAGACTGATTGCTGGCGCTTCCATCGCGCCTAACGTGGGCCGGCGTCATTGATGACGTAGGCTTGCCGCACACCGGCGGCCGACGTTTTCACGTACCTCACCCCGCCCTCCAAGCAGTATGCGTCGACCGCCGGTTTTCTACGTCCCGAGTACATAAGCGGCAAGTCTCTATCGGTGGACCCGATTTCAACTCATCAGCCATCCGCCGGCTCGGCCAATGAACTCGTCTCGGTGCCTCGCCGCATCGGGTAATTCCAACCGGAGTGCACCGAGTAGCATGCGCATGTTGGTCGCGATCAAGTCCGCGAAACGCTTCACCTGGCGCTTTTCAAGAGCGCCGAGACAGTCCGCGAGGCGGAAAGCAATCTCCGCCGGATAACGCTGATGCATGCGCCTGCGCGCAGCAGCACTTTCTATCCCCAACGCCAGGAGAAACGCATCGAACTGTTCTGGGGTAACTTCATCCAGCGTTTGCGCCTCACCGATCCTATAAGCGAGCTCGTCGGTCAGAGTCTCATCCAGCCTGGTCGGCAAGATATCGTAACGCGGCGCAAAGTGGACTCTTCCCCCCGGTTCGTAGAGCAGAGCGAAATTCTTTGCGTGTCCATCGTTATTGCCGACCAGGAGATCGAATATCGTGGCTCTGATGAAGGTCTCCTTCGCCTGGGCCGGATCAACCGTCGCCTCGAGTATCCCACGAACGGCCGAAACGTCGAAGCGCCGGCCTACCTTGCCGCGCCTTTCATACTTCATCGAAGCTGGCAAACCGAGCGCCTGCGCGAAATCCTCCTGGTGAAGGCGCACGATCCGGTTCTGGCGGTCTCTGCGTCGGTCGAACCGGGTCACCAATAGGGTCTCGATCTCGTCAAACGGTACCACTGAGACTTCGGCCGTCTCGAACCCCAGTTCCGCGGAAAGTCTCATGGCCTCGGCTTCATAGCGCGCATCCTGCTGATGATCGCGGTCGGGCACCTTGAGAATGTGTGTCGTCGGAGCGCCGGATCCCCGCTTCGGCTCGGCAAACCTGCCGTCCGGCAGAACAGTCAGTGCGATCTTGCTTTGTACGCCTGCCAATGGAGAGGGATCTTCGGTTCCGTCCGGCAAGCGTTTACGCTCATTGAGTGCTTTTACGATCGCGATCATGCGATCCGGCGGAATGGGGACATAGTCGCTTTCGTAGTCGCCTGGGACCTTTGTCGGCGGCGATCCTGACGGAAGAACCGAAAGTGCTCCTGCACAGTCTTTTCCAAGGTGATATAGCAGGCCCGTAATGTCATCGCGAGCAATGCCTTCCCGTGCCATCACGTCGGTGAGGACGCCGTCGCGCTCTTGCAGAAGGTTGTCGAAGAATGCTCGCGTAATCACGTCATTGTAAGGCTCTTCGGCGAGTGGAAGCGAGAGAGACAAGGCGGTCGCGTCTGATCTTCGAAGGTAGTCTGCCTTGTAGACAAAGGCGACTGAGCCGTTTTCGTCCCGCACGAGGATGCCGATCGGATCGGCGAAACCGTCGAACCTCACATCGAGGGCAAGCACCTCCATGTATCAGCGTTCCCGAGCAAGCAGCGATATGCCGGCTGCATGCGCGACTTTCAGGACCTTGCCGAATTCAAGTGTGGCTTTGCCGTTCTCCAATTCGGATAAAAATCTGCGCCCCACTCCAGCAAGGTCAGCAAAACTCTGTTGCGAGAGATACCGGCCCTCGCGAGCGCGCCGGACTAGCCGCCCAAGATCTGAGGCGGAGACGATCTCCAGCCCTACCGTATCCGTTTCGTCATGGCGCGGCGAGGCCGCGCCGGCGCCCTCATCCCCATCACTGGTCCCTCCGCTGCGAGGCAGATAAGCGTCGGGAAGCGTTCTGGGCAGGGCAGCCGTAATGAATTCCGAAACCTCAGGAAGCTGCAGATTGATCTGCGGTATTGCGTCGGTCAGTCGTCTGCTGACGTCCCCCAGGGCATCAACGCGGGAAAGTGCCTCGGAAATTCCCTTTGTGTCCAATGAGCTCCTGACGGCCCCATCTTGACGCGAATATTCTTTACTAGCCGCTTTGAGTGCTTCGCTGGACGCATGGATGTCTGCAATTTGTTTCGCCAGGGCCTGGGCAGAAGGAATTTGGGAAAGTGCCTTGGCGATCTCTGTCGCGCTCAAGGCGTGTTCGATCGTGTCATTGTGGCGCGACAGGTCTGTCGTGACGTTCCTGACGGCGTCGCCAGACGCTTTGATATCCGCAAGCATCTTCCCCAGATCCTGGGCAGGACCTGTCTGGGCAAGCAGCTTTGCGATGTCTCTCGCGCTGATGGCGCTGACGGATCGTGAGGCCTTGGCCATGTTTTGCTCCCGATCGGGAACATAATCTTACTCCGTCTTTGTTTCAAGGCCCATGTTCCCGAACGGTATCAGGGAGCCAAAATGACCCCGAACGGGTTCACCGCCCCTCAAGCGGAGCAGAACTAGGCCGCTTGATACCGTTCGGGAGCAGACATCCGCATATTGCAACCAATCTCTAAGCAATCCCTTCACCGTCGAGAACCGCTTTTGGAAAAGGGAAGCTTGGCGAGCCCGATATTGCCATAAGTAGCGCCATTTTAACTGGCCCGACGTTCGCAGTTCAACGGGTCGACCGCGAGATCACCGCATGCGGAACGTTAAATACAAGAACAGCAATGGCGGCTACGTCGGTGCCAGCGTCATATTGCGAAGGTGCGTCGCGGCAGCGTGATCGGCTCCACATCGGCGTCTGCCGAGTTGGCAATGCGAGCGCGATGATCTGCGCGGGAAGGCACTCCAAAGAGGTGGCGGCCTTCGCCTTATGTATGTGGCCGGATATTTTAGCGGGAGCGTATATTCATCGACAGCCGGTGCCCTTAGCAGAAGTCCCCCCTAGCTATCCCGCCGGTTAGGCCCGGCAGCTCTGATCGCCCAAAGACCAAGGCTACTGGGCCGCTCCCGTTTTCCACCTACCCGACCAGCGACGAAGGCGGCCGGGCACTAACAACGCTCAGCTTTTCTCGCCTGGCAAGAATAGGCTTCCCTCATTTAATGGACATCCGCTGGACGGTCCGCCTATGAATCCAGCGAACGCACGCCAGCTTATAGATGCATGACGCGGTGCGCTGTAACACATTAGCAACAATCAAGGTTCTTCATGGAAGTGCTTAAGCCAGGCATGGCGGAGCCTCTCCTCTTCACGCGGCCTACGAGGCCAGGCTTCAGCCACTCGGCCTTTTCCTTCGCAAGCCCTTTCGGCGGTGGAGCGCCGACCTTACCCTGAACGCGGTTTCATAGCTGCCGCTTGTCGGCTTTGAAGGTGACGAAGGCGCCGCCCATGTAGCGGCCTTGGTCGGCCTTCAGCACCATCGCCGGCTTCCCTGTCTCGCGCTTCACGCACATGACATCCATTTCCTTCTCGACGTAGCACTTCACCTTGCGCCAGTTCATAGTCGACCCGCTGCGGTAGACGCCGTCCGACCGCTTCGACACGATGCCTTCCAGGCCTCCTTCGCATGCCAGGTGGTAGATGGCGTCGCCGGTTCCCGGCAGCGCCTCGCTGAACTGGATCCGGCGGCCGGCCGGCATGAGCGCCTGCAATACTCCCGGCGCTCCTTCAGTGGCACGTCGCGCAAGTCATGGCCATTGATGTGCAGCACGTCGAAGGCGACGAAATAGAGGTCTTGCTGGCGCCGGTGATGGCCGAGCGCAACGCGTGGACGTCTGAAAGCCCCGCTTCGTTGGTGGTGATCACTTCGCCGTCGACGGCCGCGCTCTCGACTGCGAATTCGCCGGCCGCCTTCGCGAGTTCGCGGTACTTCGATGTCCAGTCCAGCCCGCGGCGGGTAAAGATGCGAACACCGTCTTCATCGATGACGATCTGCGACCGATAGCCATCGACTTTTCTAGGCAATGGCCTGGCGCGATCGGCGTCAAGTCATCTGGCTGAGCAGCCGGGACATAAGCCGCTGGAAATAGATGCATGACGCCAGCAAAGACGGGTTCCCCCTGCTTGGCATCGCCACCGCCCGGCACTGTATGGACCGGCGCGCCTCCTTTCCAAAGCGTCCAGCCGCGGCCGGGCTGACCTTGCTGCCAGTCCTATCCAGTTTCGAGTTCGTTTCCGCGCGGGTTGTGCCCTGCTGGGCGGGTGAAGCGACGGGCGCTGGCGCGGAGCCTTTGGCATAGCGCAGCGCGAGCGACCGTCGCGGATTGAAGGTGGTGGCGAACTCGGCCGGTATCTGTCAGGCGATTTGGGAGTCCGGCCGCGCCGGTGTTGTAGTCGGCGCGCCACAGGGCGATGGCTAGGCGCGCCTGCCCTACGCGCCAGCTCAGGGGTGAGAAATTACAAGACGCCTCGACTGCATTCTCACAGCTAACTGCCAAGCGACATCAGCGATCGTGCGAAGATCGTGTGACCGTCCAAGTCTCCCAAAACCCAGGCATCCCGCAGATGGGGCACTCGGCTGCCGCGGGTCGCCGTCGACGACAGTCACACTTACAGATCTCGAATTGGTTATAGAACCTCGGTCTTAAGAGCAGCAGTGCTGACCTCAAGCTCCTTAACCAGTGTCGAAATGAGTTTGGCTGCAGGCATGGCACGCGCAAATGGAGCACCCTGGCCAGCCCATTGTGCTCCGAATCCGTGCTCATTCCTGGCTTTTGCAGCGGCATGCAGCGCCTTTCCAGCATCGTAGGCGATCGGGTAATCAGGCGGTAGTAGGTCAAACCTTTCCTGCAGCGCCGTGAAGCGGTTTTCGAGTGCGCGTGCCGGCCTTCCGGAGATCAGCCGCGTCAGTCGCGTGTGATACGCGCCCGGCCCCGTCAGTGCTTTTCGATATGCCTCGTCAGCACTCGATTCGGGACACGCGACAAATGCCGTACCCAGCTGGGCTGCGATTGCGCCAAGCGCGAGCGCCGCCGCAATTCCCGCTCCATCCATAATGCCGCCGGCGGCGATCACGGGGAGCATGCTTTCGCGAACCAGGAGCCTCACAAGGGCGAAAGTGCCCAAACCGTCATCGGGCAACGTCGGATCGAAGACGCCGCGATGACCACCGGCCTCAATGCCTTGCGCCACGATCCCATCTATGCCGGCCCGTTCGACCTTGCGTGCCTCATCAGGACTCGTGGCGGTCGCAAGCAGTGTCGTGCCATTCGCTTTCAAGGCCCGGATAACTCCATCCGACGGTAGTCCGAAATGGAAGCTGATGACGGGCGGCCGCGTTTCAAGCAACATCGACAGCATCTCGGTGTCGTCGGCAAAGCTCTTGTAGATCGTGCGCAGGGCCTCTGGAGGCTCTGCACCGAACTCCGCGAATAGTGGTTTCAGCCAATCAAGCCAGGCCGCATCGCGCACCGGATCGCTGATTGGCGTGCCATGCACGAACAAATTGACATTGAAGGCGCGATCGGTCCGCGAGCGCAACTCCTCAATCATCGCTCTTGCGCCTGCCGCATCGGTTGCACCAACGCCAATCGATCCCAGCCCTCCAGCATTCGAGACCTCCGCCGCCAAGGCGGGGGTCGAAACACCCGCCATAGGCGCCTGGATGATCGGAATTGTCATTCTTAGCTGTTGCAACACCGTTTTTTCTCCTCAAGCCTCGCCAACAATTCGTCAGTCGGGCCAAACATCCATTATGGATGTGATCAGCAGAAACGCCCGCTTGCGCCAGCCACGAAACAAAGAAGCGCATGAATGACAAGGACCGCAGATATAGAGGTCCGCTTCATTATAGGGGTGTTTGCGAGTAGCCATTCGAAGGAGTGTAGCCGCTATGAACCCGCCTCATCGCGCGATTGATCATGGAAAGTTCCCAACTGAGGTCCCTTGCTGGCGCCCTGCCAGATGGCCCGATTCCGGTACCATGGATTCAGAAGGATGGGTGGCCGGGATGCTTTTCTGCCTCTGCTTCCAGCATGCCTTGCATGGGCGTCAGGCCAACGCCGCCGGCCATGTGAACAAGCGCCGAAGGTTGACCCCACGGGCAACTTCATACCTTTGGGAGGTCACTACCGGCGCCGACAGTGACCCCTGCTTTTTCACATTGTGATGGCGGATCAGGTTGGGGTCAACCTTCGGCGCTGATTCATAAAGAGTTTCGCCATGTTGTCGGAGACCCACTGTACCGCAGAGGAAATTGACTTTTTCTTGACTATGACCGAAGGCGTGCTCCGTCGGATTCAGGAGCACATGAAACAAATCCATGATGGACGCGTCTTTAGGAGCGCTGCCGCACCAGGTTAGCCAACTCGAGCCATAATTGCCGATTGGATGGCCGTTGCCGTATATAGGCAAGCATCTAACGTCAGATTCCCAAATGCCGGTTGACAAAGGAGGTAGTTTGCACCGGCCTCTTCCAACTGATCAAGAAGAGCTTGTCCCGCAGAAGCTGCCGTTCCTACGACGCACAATTCCTTCTCGATTGCTGCATCGAAGGTCAGCGGCAGGTTTGGTGGAGTCGGCGTGCCATTGAGATCGTAAAGGAATTTGAAGCTCTTGAGCCATCGCTCATAAGCAGGTGCGGCGACTGAACGTGCATCTGTTTCAGAACGCCCAATCACGACCATTCGGAGCAATCCAAGAAATGGCACATGGTCGTCCGCGTCACTGGTGTGCTCTCGATCGGCGCGGAAGGCATCAGTAGTTCTGCGAACAGAAGAGGAAGGTCCCACGCATGCGATGTTAACGCCATTCGCAGCGGCCCAAGCCGCCGATTCGGGTCGATTCGTGGCGATCCAAGTCGGCGGATGTGGACGCTGTTTTCTTTCATTTGCGAAAGGAAAGCCGGCACTCATGATAGAATTCCATCAGTAAGGCGCAGCCAGCCGATCGAGTTTCGTAGGCGAGGTTGCCAGAGTTAATGACGATCGTGTCGGTGAACCTGAGGCCGGTATTGATGCTCCCCATCGAGAAGGTGCGGTGGTGCAGGCATATGTGCCGCCGAGGCGAAAGATAGCGCTGCTGGAACCTGAGGCGAAGGCAGGGAAGCCCGCCAGCGCGCGTGTGCCTTCTATACCGGCTATTGCGAACGCTCGACCGCGAAAGTTGGTGAATCTTTGCCCTCACCGGCCTGGAGGAATTCCACCACGGCAGTAAGTAGCCGCTCGGCAACGATCCTGTTCATGGCGAATTGAACCGTGCCGGTATCGGTCTCCAGTTCGAGCAGTCCGATTAGTGGCTCGGCCGACAACAGCGTCGTGTCAGCCGCGAGCAGTTTGGTGAACCCGGTTTTGCTTGGCTTGCCCATTCGGGTAATTTAGCGCTCCGCAGTGAAGGCCGCCAGCGCGGTCAGCGAAAAGCCCGCTGCCGGAGCGTTGGCAGCGGGCCTTGATACAGGATAGCCGGTACTCAGGACTCTCATCACAACGGACTCCGGCCGGCGGGATAAACGGCAGATGCCTGTGCTCGGTTTCCGCACATCATCAGATGGTTAAATTCGTACATTGCAACGCTGCTTCTCCGGCGTCTCCACATGATTGGTGAATTGCAGATTCCGATCATCGCGGCCGGCGGCGCGGCACTCGTGGAGAGGCCCCGGAACTGGGCCAGTCGCCGGGGCCTCACACATGTACGCGGAACCTAACATGTCCGCTATGAGCGTGCGCTAATATCGTGAACAAATACTGAATCGCCCACGTAGGCTGGCCGGCGCGTTCGGGAGTCTCACTTGGGGGTGGTGGCAACCCTAGCGCGCTGCCTGAACTCGATTTACTGAGCGATGGGATTCGTCGATCGATGAGGTTTCCGACGCATCAGACCTGATATTCCTCACGCGGTCGTCAGCTTCGAGGTATGCCATGTCGATCAAATAGGTCAGCAATTCTTCGCCTGCGGCTTCGGTTTGCTGGCGGATTTCTCGCAACATTGAACAAGCGAACTGCAAATTTTCCAGTTTCACTGAATGATGCACTTGAGCCTCCGCGCCGCCGGGACGAATCGCAGTATTACTCCAAATCCACCCTGATCGGCCCTTTATGAGACCAATGCCGCTGGTTATGGGACCTTAGTCGCACGGCAGCCGGCCAGGATGCCGAACCTGCACAGTGATTAAGCCCCTGATGTCACCTCGGTCCCGAAAACCACTGGTTCTGCTTCATCATTGCCCTGTGTCTGCTTTCGGAACCGGCGGAACTGATGTGATGACCGGAAATTGGGGCGCATTCTTGATTTATCTCGTTTGTGCCTTAAATCGCGATGGCCCTTGAGGATGCTGCCGCTCTGAAGTCCCGACCGCCAACTTCAACTCTGGCTTGGCGGGCCTTTTAATTTGGCAGCCGTGTGGCAAACTGCGTCACAAGCGACGAGACCACCCGCGCCATCTAAGATAGAGAGGTATCTGACCGACAGGTCCTATTCCGGAACCGAACCTATCCACAGAAATATTTTGTTGGTATTTCTGTTGGTAGCAGCTGCGGTGGCCCTTCCCCTAAGCATTTGAAAATCAAAACGGTGCTTTCTCTGCTTGGATTCCGCCTCTGGGCACCATCACCATAAAGTTATGCGTCAGACCCCAAAGCTCTATTCGAACGAGTAGGTAAATCCTTCCGCGGACGCACCCACGATGACTTTCGTCATCTTCTTGCCCTCGAGCGAGCGATTGAGCACGCCGCGGCTGAGTTCCGGCAACAATGTGTTGGTGAGGATCGCATCGATCATACGCCCGCCCGACTCGATCTCGGTGCAGCGCGCCTTGACCAGGTCCATGACGCCGTCGCCGATCACCAGTTCGGCATCGTTGGTTGCCTTGAGGCGCTTGGCGATCTTGCCGAATTGATGCCGGGCGATCGCCTCGATCATCGCATCGGACAGCGGATAATAGGGGATGGTCACCACGCGGCCGAGGAAGGCGGCGGGAAATACTTTCAGCAACGGAGCGCGCAAGGCTGTGTCAAGATCGTCGATGCCGGTCCGCACCGTGCCGTTCTTGGTGCGGTCCATGATGACGTCGGACCCGACATTCGAAGTGAGCAGGATCAACGTGTTCTTGAAATCGATCCGGCGGCCTTCGCTGTCATCCATCATGCCCTTGTCGAAGACCTGGAAGAAGATCTCGTGCACGTCCGGATGCGCCTTCTCGACCTCGTCGAGAAGGATCACGGAGTATGGCTTCCTGCGCACCGCTTCGGTCAGGATGCCGCCCTTGCCGTAGCCGACATAGCCGGGCGGCGCGCCCTTCAGCGTCGAGACCGTGTGCGCTTCCTGGAACTCCGACATGTTGATCGAGATCAGGTTCTGCTCGCCGCCATAAAGCGTTTCGGCCAGGGCCAGCGCGGTCTCGGTCTTGCCGACGCCTGAGGGGCCGCAAAGCAGGAACACGCCGACCGGCTTTTCCGGCGCGCCGAGGCCGGCGCGGCTGGTCTGCACGCGCCTGGCGATCATTTCCATCGCGTGATCCTGGCCGACCACCCGCTCGGACAGCGTCGCGGCGAGCCTGAGCGCCTTCTCGGTCTGGCTGGACAGCATCCGTCCGGTCGGAATGCCGGTCCAGTCCTGCACCACGGCGGCGACAGCATTGCGGTCGACCGAGGGCAGGATCAGCGGCGTCTCGCCCTGCGCGGCCGCGAGTTCAGCCATCAGCTCGCGCAGCCGCGCCAGGTCGGCGGCGGCTTCATCCGCCGGCTCAGCAGAAGCCGCATCGGCCTTTGCGGGTTTGGATCCCTTGGCTTTCGAGGCCTTGATTTTCTTGATCTCGGCTGGCTTTTGCTCAGGCGCCTTTGCCGCGCCTTCTGCGCTCTCGGTCTCCGCGGCGGCGGCCTCTTCA
Organism: Mesorhizobium sp. WSM4832; assembly: GCF_055811115.1. Lineage (NCBI taxonomy): Bacteria > Pseudomonadati > Pseudomonadota > Alphaproteobacteria > Hyphomicrobiales > Phyllobacteriaceae > Mesorhizobium > Mesorhizobium sp. WSM4832. Next base: position 23,340 of record NZ_JBVVQH010000018.1, read on the forward strand.
GCCGCCGTCTCATCGAGCGGCACGCCCTCGCCGCGCAATTTTGCGCGCAGGTCGAGTATCTCGGCCACCAAAGCCTTTTCCCGGTCCCAGCGCGCCTGGGCGGTGGCCAAACTGGTCTCGGTTTCCGCCAACCCGGCGTCGACGCGTGCCTGCCGGTCGGCCACCTCGATGCCGATCGCCGCCTCGCGGCCGATGATGCCGTTCTCGACCTCCAGCGCCTGACGGCGGCGCAGGATATCCTCGACCTCGGCCGGCGTCGCATGTTGCGAAACCGCGACGCGGGCGCAGGCGGTGTCGAGCAGGCTGACCGCCTTGTCCGGCAATTGCCTGGCCGGGATATAGCGGTGCGAAAGCGAAACCGCCGCCTCGATCGCCTCATTCAGGATCTGCACCTTGTGATGCTGCTCCAGCACGCCGGCGACGCCGCGCAGCATCAGCACGGCCACCGCTTCCGACGGCTCGTCGATCTTGACCACCTGGAAGCGACGGGTCAGCGCCGGGTCCTTCTCGATGTGCTGCTTGTATTCGGCCCAGGTCGTGGCGGCGATCGTGCGAAGCTCGCCGCGCGCCAATGCCGGTTTCAAGAGATTGGCGGCATCGCCGGTCCCGGCCGCGCCGCCGGCGCCGATCAGCGTATGCGCCTCGTCGATGAACAGGATGATCGGCACCTCGGAGGCCTGAACCTCGTCGATGACCGCCTTCAGCCGCTTCTCGAACTCGCCCTTGACGCTGGCGCCCGCCTGCATCAGCCCAACATCGAGCATGCGCACGCTGACATTCTGCAAGGTCGGCGGCACGTCGCCCTGGGCGATGCGCAGCGCAAAGCCCTCGACCACCGCGGTCTTGCCGACGCCCGCCTCGCCGGTCAGGATCGGGTTGTTTTGCCGGCGTCGCATCAGGATGTCGACGATCTGCCTTATTTCCGGATCGCGGCCGACGACCGGATCGATCTTGCCGTCGCGGGCGCGCTGGGTCAGGTCGGTGGCATATTTGGCAAGCGCCGAATCCCCGCCCGGACCACGCTTCATCGGCGTCTCGGCAGCGGCTGCGGCGGGCGGCGAGCCGGCTTCGAGCGAGCCTTCGGTGACATCGGCGAAGCGGGAAATGACACCATCCGCGTCGATCTTATCGAACTCGGCGCTGATCTTGGACACCAGGCCTTCGAGCGCCGGCGTCTTCAGGCAGGCAAGCAGGATATGAGCGCTGCGCACCTCTTCCACGCCGAACTCCAGCGTCGCCAGGTTCCAGCCTTCCTGGATGGCGTGGAAGATGTGGTCGGAGAATTCCTCCACCGAGGTGGCGCCGTAGGGCAGCTTGTCGATGGCGCGGGTCATGTCGGCCGTCAGCCGGCTGACATCCAGTCCGGCGTCGGCCACGATCATCTGCACATCCGAGCGCTCGGACAGCACCAGTTGCTGGATGAAATGGGCGAGCTCGACATAAGGATTGCCGCGCAGCTTGGCCGTGTCGGCCGCAGCCTTGAAGGCGCGCACCCCCGTGGCGTTGAGCTTGGCGACCAGTTCCTTACGCTTGAAGCTCTGCGATGACCGGCGCTGTTCCATTGAACCTGCTCCCCCGCAACCTGCCGACCCTACCCTGCCATATAAGCGGCTGCTTGACAAAGCCGCGTGACGGATAAGGCGTTTTGAATCTATCCGGGCGGCACCGCCCGGTTACACAAGCCTTGCAAACTCGTTGCAACAAACACTGGATTGCGGTCCGAGCTATGCGAGCCATTTCACATACCGGGTCCGACAATCGCGCAATGGGTTTCGCCGCAAGAGGCGGTCGCGTTTAGCTTCCGTTAGTTTTTGCGCAGATGCTCAATTGTCGTCGCGTGAGGCCAGTGATAACGTTACGTCACATGGGGTCTCAGGGCCGCTGGCTGGGGGTAGGTGTGATTGATCTCGCACTCTGGCTGAATCCTCTGAACGGTGCGAATCCGTCGGGTGAGGACTTGCGCAACGACCCGGCTTTCCATGAGCTGGAGCGCCTGGCCGAAGCCCAGCTCAAGGTCGTCCACGATGGCGGCAACAAGACCTCGCAAGCCACTGTCCCGGTAGACTGGCCGGCCGTTCTGGAAAAGGCGGAGGAATTGCGGCTTCGCGGCCGCGACTTGCGTCTGCTGGTTCTCGTCACGCGCGGCCTTGCCAATGAAGAAGGGCTGGCCGGCCTCGCCCAGGGGCTGACGCTCATTGCGCGGACCTTCGAACAGTACTGGGACACGATGCACCCGTCGCTGCGCACCGGCGCGCCGCGCGAAGCCGCCTTGCGCCGCATCAACGCGCTGCTCGATCTGCAGAACGGCCAGGAAGGCTTGCTGGCGAACCTCAGGCAGGTGGTCTTCTTCTCGCCGCGCGCGATCGGGCCGATCAGCGGCCGGGACCTGGAACAGGCGGCGCTCGACGAGCGCGTCATGCTCCAGGAAGCGGCCTCCGGCCTGGGAACCGCCGAAAAGGCGGCGCTAACGAGTGCTCACAACCAGCTGTTGAACCGGGTGCGCACCGGCTGCGCGGCGCAAATCGATCAGGCAGCGGACGCGATGACGTCGCTGCAGGCCGACGCGCGTGCCGCGATCGCCGCCCTCGAGGCCGTCGACGCCGCGCTCAACGCCCGCATCGAAGGCAATGGCGCCACCGTCCCGGAATTGAAGAAGTTCCTGCAGCGTTTGTTGACGACGCTGGAACGGAATTCCGGCGCGGGCGCCGTGGCAAACGGCGCCGCGAAGCCCGCTCCGCAGGCAGCGGAACCAGCAATGCCCGCCCGAAACGGTCATGCAGGCGAAGCGAGGGGAGCCGAGACTATGGCAGGTGTGGCAAGCTCTGTGGAAGCGGGCGCCGGCCTGCCGGACCGGATCAACTCGCGCGACGAAGTCGTCAAATGCCTCGACCTTGTCGTCGCCTTCTACGACCGCACCGAACCGTCAAGCCCCATCCCGCATCTCGCCCGGCGCGTGCGCCGGATGGTGCACATGGATTTCGTGGAACTGATGGAAGATCTAGCCCCGTCGGGGCTGAAGGAGTTCCGGCTGCTTGCCGGTGTCCCCGATCCCAAGAAGCCGGCCCAGAAGGATGAAAGGTAGAAAAGCATGCCAGCAGAGAGCAAAGCCAAGGTCATCGAAAGAAACCGCGCGCCGCGCGTGCAGATCGCCTACGACGTTGAAACCTACGGCAGCCCGACGACGATCGAACTGCCGTTCGTCATGGCCGTGATGGCCGACCTTTCCGGCGCTTCACAGACCAAGGAAGCGTCGAAGTCGGTCCTCGACCGCAATTTCGTCGAAACCGACGCCAACCGCTTCCCGAAATTCATGGAAGCGATGGGACCGCGCGTGAAGGCGCGGGTGAAGAACACCCTGCCGCAGGTCGAAGGCCAGGAGCGGGACGAAGAGCTGGCGATCGATCTCACCTTTTCCAAGATGGGCGATTTCGCTCCGGACAAGGTTGCCGAGCAGGTCCCGCAACTGGCCGAGATCCTGAAGATGCGCCGTCAGCTCGAGGAGCTGCTCGGCTTCATGGACGGCCGCGTCGACGCCGAAAAGCGCATTGCGCAACTTCTGAACAACGAGCCGCTGCTGAGCAAGATCGCCAGCCAGGCGATGGATGACGGCAAGGGCGAGGAGTAAGTCATGGCCGAACAGCAAAAGACAGCCGCCGCCACCGCCGAGGCGGAAGCCATCGATCTCGGTGAATTCAGCGGACTTCTCGAAAAGGACTTCAAGGTCAAGAAGGACGACAGCGAGAAGCTGCAGCAACTGGTGCGCAACCTGGCGCTTGCCGCACAATCGCGCTCCGAGACCACGACCATCTCGTCCAACGCGATCAAGTCGATCAAGTCGCTGATCGCCGGCATCGACAAGATGCTGACGACGCAGGTCAACGAGATCCTGCATGCCCCGGAAGTGCGCGAGATGGAAGGCACCTGGCGCGGCCTCTGGTACCTGATCAACAACACCGAGACCGACACCAAGCTGAAAATCCGGGTGATGAACATCTCCAAGGAACAGCTGGCCGACACGCTCGAAGACTATGAAGGCCAGATGTGGGACCAGAGCCCGGTCTTCAAGAAGGTCTACACGGACGAGTATTCGATGCTGGGCGGCGAGCCGATCGGCTGCATCATCGGCGCCTACGAGTTCTCCAACCATCCGCGCGACGTCGGCCTGCTGCGCAATATTTCGGGCGTCTGCGCCTCGGCGCACACGCCGTTCATCGCGGCCGCCTCGCCACGGCTGTTCCGCATGGACAGCTGGCAGGAACTACCGAACCCGCAAGACCTGCAGATGATCGTGAACAACCCGGCCTATGCCTCATGGCAGTCGCTGCGCGAAAGCGAGGACGCCCGCTATATCGGCCTCACCATGCCGCGGGTGCTGGCGCGCCTGCCCTACGGCTCGGAGACCGTTCCGGTGAAGGGGTTCACCTTCGAGGAAGAGGTGGGCGGCGACCACAACAAATATGTCTGGATGAACGCCGCCTTCCCGATGGGTGTGAACATCAACCGCAGCCACAAGCTCTACGGCTGGGGCACCCAGATCCGTGGCGTCGAAAACGGCGGCACGGTGCTCAACCTGCCGGTGCACGCTTTCCCGACCGACGACGGGTCGATCGCGATGAAATGTCCGACCGAGGTCGCCATCGACGACCGGCGCGAGGCGGAATTGGCCAAGCTCGGCCTGATGCCGATCCTGCATCGCAAGAACACCGACCTTGCGGCCTTCATCGGCGCGCATTCGCTGCAGGATGACGAGACGCGCGCCGGGCGTCTGGTCGACCCCGATGCCCAGTCGAACGAACGGCTGAGCGCCAACCTGCCCTACCTCTTCCCGGTCTCGCGCTTCGCGCACTACCTCAAGGCGATCGCGCGCGACAAGATCGGCTCGTTCAAGGAACGCACCGATATGGAGACCTGGTTGACCGAGTGGATCAACCGGTACGTGCTGGCCAATCCGGCCTTTGCCGACGACAAGGCGCGCGCCAAGCGCCCGCTTGCCGCGGCGGAGGTCCAAGTCGACAGCGTCGAAGGCCGGCCCGGTTACTACAATGCCCGTTTCTATCTGCGTCCCCACTACCAGTTGGAAGGCATCAACGCCTCGCTCCGGCTGGTGTCGGAACTGCCGTCAGTGAAGGGCTGAAATCATAAGCAAAGTCATCTTGTTGCGTTTGAAAGCGGTGGAGAAAGACAATGCCAGACAGAACCGATGCGCCTTCGATGAAGATCGACGGTTTCCTGAAAGTCCCGGATATCAAGGGCCCGAGCAAGCGCGACGGCCATGAAGACGAAATCGAGATCCATGGCGTCGATTACAAAATGATCGCGCCCTACGACCCGAATTCGCTCTCGCGGCGCGGCCGCGTATCGATGGGTATGATCAAATTTTCCAAGCACTACGACAAGTCGTCGCCCTACCTGAAGAAAGCGTTGTTCGAGAACAAGGCGCTCGACGAAGTCGTGTTTTCGGCTCGCCGCACCATTGATGGCGAGACCAGCGACTATCTGGTCGTGACGCTTACCGACGCCTCGATCATGGAATACGACATGCGGCAGGCCGCCGACGAGGCGGACCTGATCGAGGAAGAGGTCAGCTTCGCCTACAAGAAGATCAAGTTCGTCTACGACAAGGACGACGAGATCGAAATGGACGTCTATGTCGGCAAGTGAGGCCAAGCGGCCTGGCGCGAAAGCGCAGCTTGCCGGCAGTTCCCGGGCAAAGCGCGAGGCGGTCCAGCCCTCTCTCTGGGACCGCCTCGTCAACGACCTGCCCGGGCTGACGTCGGAGATCGACGGGCTGCGCCGTCTGCTGGAAGAAGAACTCGGCGCCGAGCGCGTCGAGGCTCTTCTTGCCGGCAGCGCGCGCGTCATCGATGCCGATGCCGAACTTACGTCCGAGCAGAAAAGACGACTGCATAGGCTGGTCTTCCAGACCGACCATCGCACCGAAATCGAAAGCCGCGGCGTGGTGGTGTCGGCGCGCGTGCTCAGGGAAGCCGTCCGGCGCGACATCGAGGCCCTGTTCAACACCGAACGCTTCGAGTCCGTACCGATGCTTTCCGATGCCGAGCACGAACAGCCCCTGGACGAACTGCCGCCGCTGGCCGACTTTCCGGAGGTGCGCCGCAGCGTGATCAATTATGGCGTGCCGTCCTTTTCGGGCCGCTCGTCGCGGGATTTCGACCGCGATACTCTGGCGCGCGAGATCCGCGCGGTGCTCGCCACCTTCGAGCCGCGCCTGAAGGAGAGCGCCACGACCGTCAACGTCACGCTCGGCGACAAAAGCGTCGGCCTCAAGATCGAGATCGACGCGGTGCTGATCATGACGCCGACGCCGGAACGCATGCGGCTGCGCACCACGATCAATCTCGACAACGGCCTGGCGCGAACCGAATTCCGGGAGACCTGAGATGGATCGGGTCTTCGTGGAGTATTACGAAGAGGAACTGACCCATATCCGGGCGCTTGCCGCGGAATTCGCCGACATGCATCCGGCGGTCGCCCGCAACCTTTCCCTCGACACGGTCCCCTGCCCCGACCCTTATGTCGAACGGCTGCTCGACGGCGTGGCCTTTCTCGCCGCGCGCACGCGGCTCAAGGTCGACGCGGAGCGCTCGCGCTTCTCGCGCGCCGTGCTCGACGTGCTTTATCCGGACCTGGTGACGCCGGCGCCGGCGACAGCGATGGCCGTGCTGAAACCCGGCCAGCAGGTGCAGTCGATGATCGCCGGCCACGCCGTCCCGCGCGGCACGCGGCTGGTTTCCGGCCTACATCCAGGGCTCTCGACGCGCTCGACCTTCACCACCGCGCAAGAAGTCACGCTGTGGCCGATCGCGATTACCTCGGTCAGCTATTTCCAGGATCGCAGCGCGCTGGCGGCGGCCGGTATCGCGCCGCTCGGCGGCGTGCGCGGCGAGGCGGCGTTCCGCATCGCGCTTGCCCGAACCGGAAAAGGCAAGCTCAGCGAATTGTCGCTCGACCGTCTCGATCTCTATTTCGCCGGGCGCACCAAGGCGCCGCTGCTGTTCGACACGATCTTCGGCGCCTGCTCGGCCGTCGGCGCGCGGGCAGAAGGCAAGACCAATCCGCTCACGGCGCTGCCCGAGCCCGAAATGATCGGCATAAGCGACGATGAAGCGCTGATGCCGCGCACGCGCCCGACCTTCGAGGGATACCGGCTGCTGCGCGAATATTTCATGATCCCCGAGCGCTTCCACTATGTGCGGGTCGCCGGCCTGCAGCCGGTGATGCGCAAGTGCGACGGGGGAATAGAGATCATCTTCCTGTTCCGGCGTCCGGCGCCGGAGCTCGCCGATGTGACGGCCGCCGATTTCGAGCTGTTCGTAACGCCGATCATCAATCTCTTCGAACGCGAGTGCAACGTCATCGAGATCGATCCGCGCCGGACGCGCCAGGTGCTGCACGCCGACCGCACGCGGGCGCGCGATTTCGAGATTTTCCGGGTCACCAGGGTGGAAGACGCCGACGCGGAAGGCAACGAGGCGATAATTCCAGAGTTGTTCAGCCTGGGGCAGAACCGCGGTAGCGGCTGGGTCTATTCGACCGAGCGGCGTCCCCGTCGGGCGACGGAAGACGAGCGACGCGACGGCCTGACCCGCACCTCCTATACAGGCGACGATGTGTTCCTGGCCGTCTCGCGACCAGCCGACAGCCAGCCCAATCGGCCGCTGAAGCGGCTCGACATCATCGCGCTCTGCACCAATCGCGACCTGCCGATCCTGGACGACACGCCGGCGCTGACGCTGGAGACCGCCGATCCGGTGGAAGCGGTACGGTTGCTCGGCGCATTGCGGCCGCCGCAGCCGGCGATCCCGGCGGCGCTGCCGGCGGGCGCCGAGGGTGAATCCCGCGCTGACAATCTCGCCTGGCGACTGGTGGCGCAGCTCTCGCTCAATTTCCTCAGCCTTGCCAAGGAAGGCCGCGGCGTCGATCCGCTGCATGCATTGCTCGACCTCTACGCCGATCGCGGCGATCCGAGCCTTGCCCGCAATGTGCATTCGATCACCCGCATCGACTCGCGACCGGTGATCGAGCGGCTCAAGATCGACGGGCCGATGTGCTTCGGGCGCGGCACCGAGGTGACGCTGCATGTCGACCAGTCGGTGCTGGCGGGCCAAAGCACGCTGCTGCTTTCGGCCCTGCTTGCGCGGCTGTTTGCCCGCCATGCCGGGATAAACGGTTTCGTGCGGACGCGCACGCGGTTGCTGCAGAAGCAGGAGGATGTGCCATGGCCGATGACGCCCGGCAATCGCTACCTGATCTAGCGCGGCCTGCCTCGAACGAAGGCGAGCCGCTGTCGGAGAGCTTCGACTTCTTCGAGCTGCTGCGCCGCCTGGAGCAGCGGCGCGGACTGTTCGGCCATTCGGGCCAGGCCGACCGCGAGCCGGCAAGGCTCGGCCAACATGTGCGCCTGAGCTTCTCGGCGAGGGACGTGGTCAAATTCCAGGATGCCAAGGACAAGGCTCCAGCGCGAGTAACCGTCGCCAATCTCGGCCTGCTCGGGCCGGAAGGACCGATGCCGCTGCATCTGACGCGCTGGGTGCTCGACCGGCTGTCCCAGCGCTGGTTCACGGGCGCCGACGCCGAGCAGACCAGCGACACGACGTTCGTCGACTTCGTCAACATCCTGCAGCATCGCCTGATCGCGCTCTACTACCGTGCCTGGGCAGACGCGCATCCGGCGGTGCAGGTCGAACGTTCGGTCGGCGGACGCGTCCGCGCCATGCTTGAAGCGATGGCCGGGATCGGTCTTCCCGGCACACAGGATCCCGAGCTCGACACGGTGCGGCTGCGCCAGGCCGGATCGCTGGCCAACCAGGTGGACGGCGCGGAGCGGCTGACGCTGTTCCTCGCCACGGCCTTCAAGGTGCCGGTTGAGATCAAGGAATTCGTCGCCGCCTGGATCACCATCCCGAAAGCGCTGCAGAGCCGCGTCGGCAAGGCCTATGCGACGCTCGGCAGCGGGGCGACGATCGGCCCGCGCGTCTTCAGCCGGCAAAGCAGGATCGAATTGCGCGTCGGACCGCTCGGCCTTGACGACTTCAAGTCGTTCCTTCCCGGAGAACGGCGCCTCGCCCTGTTCAAGAAGGCGGTGCGCGACATGATCGGGGAAGCGCTCGACGTCGACCTGCGCCTCGTGCTGGCGCGCGACGCCGTGCCCTCGCCGCGTATGGGAACCATCCAGCTCGGCCGAACCTCCTGGCTTTCACGCCCCGCCGAAAAGGGGGACGCTGACGATCTCAGATTGCACACTGTCGTCGGCTGGCGGCCGGAAATGGCGGAGGCAGCCGCATGAGCTTGCTGCTGACGCTGGAACAGGGCCCGCGCTCGCAGGCGGTCAGGCAGACCCGGCTGGACGAGGGCGAGCTGGTGATCGGCCGCAGCGCCGATGCCGGCTGGCAGATCGACGATCCGGACATGTTCGTCTCGCGGGCGCACTGCAAGATCAGCGGCGGCCGGGATGGTTACTTCGTCACCGACACGTCGAGCAGCGGATTGTTCATCGACGATTCCGAGAGCCCCCTGGGGACCGGCAGGTCGACGCGGCTGCAAAGCGGCATGCGGCTACGCCTGGGCGACTACGTGCTCCATGTCGAGGTCCAGCCAAGCGCTGGCCACACCTCGGTCGGTCAGGCGCCGATCGCCAACCATTCGACGCCGGCATGGTCATCGCCACAATCGCGGACGCCACCCAGCATCGGCGGCGACGACTTCTTCTCGGCCAAGGCCGAGGAAGAGCCGCAGCGGCCGCGCCCGGCCGGACTGCCGAACCCGTTCGAACAGCCTGTGCCTGGGGCTTATGATCGCGCTTCGAGCCAGCGCAGCTCGCCGGCCTTCGACGACCCGTTCAGCCTCGATCCGGTGGCAACGCCTGCCTCGAACGAAGAGCCGGCCGCAGGCCGATCGGATCCGTTCGGCTTCGGCGAGATGCCATCGCGCAGCGATGCGGCCGAGCCCGCGCCGAAACCGCCCAGCTCCGATGACGATTTCAGCTTCGGGCCAGCCGCGACGCCCGCTTCCGCCAACGGCACCGATCCAGCTGGTCGTGCCGAGCGCCCCGCCGAAAAGCCGCAGGCCGCTCGTCCATGGGAGATACCGGTGCAGGTGGCCGATCCTCCTGCTCCGCCGCCGCGCGCTGCTCCGGTGCCCAAGCCATCGCGTCCGACGCAACCAGCGCCCAGCGACATGGCGTTGCGCGCCGCGTTCCTGCGTGGCATGGGCGTCGAGGAGGCCGATTTGCCCGGGCGCGACGCGATCTCCGAAATGGAAAAGTTCGGACGGGAATACAGGCTGATGCTCGACGGCCTGATGCAGCTCCTGCGCAAGCGCGCGGAGGAAAAGGGAAGCGCGCGCGTCGCCCAGACGATGGTCGGCGCTTCCGAGGTCAACCCGCTCAAATTCCTGCCGACGGTCGAGGATGTCATCGTCACCATCATCGCGGAACGCAGTCCTGGCTTTCTCTCAGGCGAGGCGGCGATCGGCGACGCGGTGAAGGACCTTGCGCAGCATCACGTGCGCGCCTGGCGCGGCGTGCAGGCCGCTCTGCGGCGCATGATCGACCGTTTCGATCCGGCGGCGATCGAGGAAGAACTCAAAGCCAATTCCGCAATCGGCAACCTGCTCGCCGGCGGGCGCAATGCCAAGCTGTGGGAGCTCTACCAGAAACGCCATCGCGACATCGCCCAGAGCGCGGAATCGAGCTTCCTGGGCGAGATCGGCGCAGACTTCAGGGACGCATACGAAGAGGAGTAGGGACATGATCGATAGACGTGAATTCATCGTTGCCATCGGCGCGACCGGGCTGCTTGCGGCTTGCCAGAGCGGCCCGCCGAAACCATCGGTTATCTCGGTCAACGTGACCGGCGGCGCTGGCATGAATCCGGGACCGGGCGGCGGCGACCGGCCGGTGACAGTGCTGGTGATGCGGCTTGCCAGCACCGGCAAGTTCAATTCGGCCGATTATTTCGCGCTGCAGGGCGATGCCGGCTCGGCGCTCGGCGCCGACCTCATCGGCTCGGACGCGATCTCGGTCGCGCCGGGCAAGACCGCGGCAAAGACCATCACCGTCGAGCCTAACGCGACGGCGCTCGGTTTCGTGGCGCTGATCCGCGAACCCGGCGGACGCAACTGGCGCACGACCAAGTCGGTATCGCCGGGGTCGAAATTCACCATCAACGTCAGTCTCGGCAAAGGCGGCATTTCCGCCTAGAGCGGTTCGCCGTTTCCAGGAAACGGCGAACCGCTCTATCTCATTGTTTTTACGCAATTCCGGACGGAAAACCGTTTCACACTTTTCCTGGAATTGCTTAGCGGCGCGACGACAAGGCGGCAGGACAGTGCAGAGAGTAACGGCATGAGCGACGCAAACAGGGTGCTTTGGTCAGAGGGCCTGTTTCTCAGGACCCAGCACTTCCAGCAGCAGGATCGGTTCTTCGAGGGCATGGTGCGCGGCGCGCTGCAGGCCGGCCAGCTCCATACGTTCGGTTTCCAGCAGCTGACGCTCGACCAGTCGCTGCTCGATACCGGCCAGGTCTCGATCGTGTCCGCCCGGGGCATCTTCCCGGACGGCACGCCCTTCTCCATCCCGGAGCTGATGGACGCGCCGAAGCCGTTGCCGGTGACGGCCGACACCGGCGCCGGGCCGGTGCTGGTCGCGCTGCCGCTCGAACCGCCCGGCGGCGTCGGTTTCGATCCGGCGCATGCGCAATCGACAGGCGCGCGCTATCACGGCAAGATCGTCTCCGTGCGCGACGCCGTGCAGAGCGGCGCCGACCCGGAAGACATCGAAATCGCCCGGCCGCAAGCGGTATTGCTTGCGCCCGGCAAATCGGTCGGCGGCTATACCACCTTGCCGATCGCCGACATCAAAGGTCTGCGCGCCGACGGCGGCATTTCGCTCGAGGAGACTTTCCTGCCGCCGACGCTGATCACCGGCGCGGTCCACTGGTACCGGCAATTGCTGCAGGAGGTCGTCACCGGCCTCGACCAGATCGCCGAGGCGCATGGCAAGATGGTGATGGGCGGCGCCGGCCGCAGCGTCGAAGATCTTTTGATGCTGCACCTCGCCAATGCCGCTCGCCCGCGGCTTGCGCATATGCTGGCGCAGGATGTCTTCCATCCGGCCGAGCTCTATCTCGAACTTGCCGGCCTCGCCGGCGAGATGGCCACCTACGGCTCGAGCTCGCGGCGGCTCGGCGAACTGCCGGCCTACGACCACATGGCGCCCGGCCCTGCCTATATGGCGCTGGCCGACGCCTTGCGTTCGCTGATCCTCAGCCTGCGCTACATCGAGCCGAAATCGCGCGCGCTGCCGGTGATGCGTCACGCCACCAATGTCTGGAAGGTGCGCATCGACAACCCGAAGCTCCTGGTCGCCAGCCGCATCGTCATTCGCGTCGGATCGGAATTGTCGGAAGACGCGCTGCGCAAGATCTTCGTCAACCAGGCGACCGTCGGCTCAGCCGACCAGTTCGAAGGGCTGTGGAAGTCGCGCCTGCCCGGCATTCCGCTGAAACCGCTCCATTCGCAGCCGCGCGAAATCCCCTATGACGGCGACCGGCTGTGCCTGGAGCTTGACCAGAAGAGCGAGCATTGGGCCTCGCTGCTCGACGCCCCCGGCTTCGTCATCGGCGTTTCCGGTGTGCTGCCGAGCGAGCCGCAGGTCGACTGCTATTCGGTGAACAGGTGAGGCCATGAGCCGGGATGATCCTTTCGGACTGTCGGAGGATCGCGAGCGCACACGCATCCGGCTGACGGGCGCCGCGCCCCGGCCGATGGCGCCGCTGGCGCCGGGCGCGCCGGTCAAACGGGCGCGTGCCCATCCCAACACGCTCATCAACATCTTCGCGCCGCTGCTCGAATTCGCGCCGGAGCTCGAAAGCGCGCTGGCGCCGGAGAACCCCGAAGTGATGCGCACGCGCCTGCTCGACGAGCTGGTGCGGGCCCGCGATGCCGCTATTGCCGCGGGTTCATCACTAGAGCGCGCCGACCAGGCGGCCTGGGCGGTGGCGGCGCTGCTCGACGACCTCGCACTCAACACGCCTTGGGGCGGCGCCAGCGCCTGGCCGCGCCAGCCGCTGGTGGTCATGTTGCGCGGCGATGTCGACGCCGGCACCCAGTTCTTCACCCGCCTAGACGAGCTGGAGCGCCATCCGAACCGCGACCGCGAGATGCTGGAGCTGCAATATTACTGCCTGGCGCTCGGTTTCCGCGGCAAGTATCGGGTGCCGGGTCGCGCGGGCGACCGGTCGCTCAACGCCGTGCGTGTCGCAGCCGCGCGGTTCCTGCGCAACGCCGATGCCGAGGACGCGCCGCTGTCGCCGAACTGGAAAGGCGTGATCGCCTCCGACGAGCCGCAGCGCTTCATCGTGCCGATCTGGGTGATGGCGCTTGCCGCGATGGTCGTCGCCGCCGCTGCCTATATCGGCCTGTCGATGGGCTTGAGCAGCCAGGCGGTCGAGCTCTCCGCGCTGGTACGCACCCTGCCGCCGGCCTCGCGCGGCGACGTCACCCGCGCCGCGCCCAAGCAGGATGCGCCCGAACTCGAAGCGCCGCAGCCGGTCGATTTCGCCCTGCTGCCCGAGTTCAAGGCCGAAGCGCCGGACAATCTCAAGGGGGCGCTCAGCGGCACCGAGAGCGTCTCACTGGCCAAGCTTGTCGTTCAGTCCTCCAACCCCGAGCTGTTCCAATCATCACGGCCGACGCTGACCCAAGGCTATGAGCCGCTGATCGCAGCGATCGCCAAGGTGATCCTGGACAACAAGGAGCTGATCGGAAAAATCACCGTTGTTGGCCATACCGACAATGTGCGCCTGCAAAGGTCCAACCCGCTTGCCAGCAACCAGCGTCTTTCGGAAGCGCGCGCCGAAACCATAGCCAAGCTTCTGGTGCAAGCAGGCGTGCCGCAGGAGAGTATCTCTTCCGAAGGCCGCGCCGAAACCGATCCGGCGGCCGACAACTCGACGCGCGAGGGCCGCGCGCTCAACCGGCGCGTCGAGGTTCTGGTCGAGAAGAGGCTCTGAGATGTTCATCCTGCGCTTCCTCTGGGCCGTCATCACCTCGCGATTCCTGTGGACGCTGATCGGCATCGCGCTGCTTTCGCTGTTGATCTGGGTGTTTGGCCCGATCGTGCAGGTCGGCCCTTACGCACCGTTCGAATCCGACAATGTCCGCATCGCCATGATCGCCGGGCTGGTGATCCTGTGGCTGATCTGGCTGATCATCGCGCAGCGCCGCGCGATCCGCGCCAACCGCATGTTCGTCGCCGAGATAGCGGCACCCGTGGCCGAAAAGCAGCTCACCCCCGGCGAAGAGAGCGTCGCGGCGGTCGGCGCCAAGTTCGGCGAGGTGATGGCGGAACTGAAGCGGCGCAAGCTCGGCGGCAGAAAATTCCTGCGCGAGATGCCCTGGTATGTCATCGTCGGTCCGCCGGCCACCGGCAAGACCACCGCATTGCGCCAGTCCGGCCTCAATTTCCCGATCGACCTCACCGATGATCTGCAGGGCGTCGGCGGCACGCGCAATTGCGACTGGTTCTTCTCCGAGAATGCGGTGCTGATCGACACGGCGGGCCGCTACGTCCAGCAGGAAAGCCAGCCGGACGTCGACGCGGCGGAATGGCTGGGCTTCCTCGACCTTCTGAAGAAGCACCGGGGCCGGCGTGCGCTCAACGGTGTCATCGTCGCGCTGTCGATCGATGCGCTCTCGGAAGGAGACGAGGCGATCAAGGCGCATGGGCGCAAGATCCGCCGCCGGCTGGCGGAGCTGAACGACCGGCTCGAAATCCGCCTGCCCGTCTACCTGATGCTGACCAAGGCCGACCTGATCAAAGGCTTCGAAGCCTTCTTCGGCGGCTTGTCGACGACGGCGCGCGAGCAGGTGTGGGGCACGACTTTTCCGCTCGACTCCCGTGTCAACGCCGGCACGATCCAGACGGAACTTGCCAGGCTTGGCTCCGAGCTGGAGCGGCGGCTGGTGCCGCGGCTCGAGGACGAGGACAAGCTCGGCCAGCGTGCCGAAATCTTCCGTTTCCCGGCGCAGCTCGCCAGCCTCTCCGAGCCGATCCAGGTGCTGGTCGAGGCGATGTTCGGCGAGAGCCGCTATGAGGAGGCAGCCTGGCTGCGCGGCCTCTATCTGACGTCGGCGACGCAGGAAGGCGCGCCGATCGACCGGCTGACCGCGGCGTTGTCATCCTCCTTCGGATTGCCGCCGCGCCGCGCCATGCCGGCGGCGCGCGTTGAGAAGCGCAGCTTCTTCCTCAGGAACCTTCTCACCGACGTGATCTTCAAGGAGGCCGGCCTCGGCACGTTCGATCCGCTGGCGCAGCGTCGCCGCGCCTGGATCTGGCGCGGAGCGGCCGCAGCCTGCGCGCTCGCGGCCCTGCTCGCCGGCGGACTTTTCACGTGGTCCTATCTCGACAACCGCGATGCGATCACCGAACAGGCCGGCCAGTTCGAAGCGCTGCAGCAGCCTTTGACCGACGTCGCCGCCATGCCGGCCGCGGTCGAGCAGCCGACGATGGACGGCGCGCTGGCGGCGATGGATGCTGTGGCGGCGGCGCGCACCGCGCCCCCAGACGCGGTCCACAACCTGCTCGGCCCGACCGCCTCGGCCGAGCTGGTGCGCGCGCAGACCGACACCTATGATCATGCGCTGCGCAATGTGCTCGAGCCGCACATGGTCGCGCTGCTCGAAGCGACGATGTGGCGGCAGATCCGCGATCCGGATTTCATGCTCGGCGCGCTGAAGACCTACCGCATGATGACCGGCCTGTCGCAGATGGACACCGATTTCGTGCAGAACTGGTGGGTGAACAGCCTGCCGCAATTCGCGCCGGCAGCGCCCTTCCCGACCGCTGACGCCGAAGAGCATCAGCTCGCCGCGATCCGCCGCATGGCGGTCGACGACAGCTACATCGCGCCGGACAAGGAGCTGGTCGCCGAGGCGCTGAAGACGGTATGCACGATCTCGCTGCCGGAGCGCGCCTACAAGCAGCTTCTGGCCGACCCGGAAGTGGCAGCCGCGAAGGAATGGGTGCCGGCCAATTTCGCCGGACCGAACGGCGCCAAGGTATTCGCGCGCCGCTCGGACAAGACATTGCGTGTCGGCGTTCCAGGCCCCTACACCTATGCCGGCTTCCATGATGCGATCCTCGATCGGATCGAGGATGTCGCGGGACAGGCGGCGCTCGACCGGGCGGTGTTTGCCGGCGGCTGCTCGGAGAATTCGGAGACGTCGGTCTCGGCGCTGTCGGAAGACATCCTGAAGCTCTATTACGACGATTATATCGCGCAATGGGATAGCTTCCTGCGCGACATGCGGCTGGCGCCGCTGACCGACCTCAACGTCGCCAGCGAGAACCTCAAGGACCTGTCGAGCGCCGACTCCGCGCTGAAGCGCTTGTTGACCGCGGTGGTGCAGGAGACCGACCTGACCCGCTCCGACGAGGCACCTGCCGACGACAAGAATGGCGGCGCCGCCAAGACCGGGTCGAAGCTCTTGAGCAAGCTCGGCAAACTCGGCAAGGTGGTGACCACGGGCGCCAAGCTCCTGCCGCGCGCCGGCTCCGCCAATCAGGTGGACATGACCGGCAGCCTGGTGGCCGAACATTTCAAGCCGCTCAAAGGCACGATCGCCCAGGTCGACGGCCAGCCGCCGGCGCTCGACGCCGCCGTGGTGGCGCTGACGGCGCTGTCCAATGTGCTGCAGACGGTGACAGCCAACCCCAACCCGCAGGATGCGATCAAGAAGCAGGGCGGCCTCGCTGAACTGACAGGCGCGGTCGCCAGGCAGGCGCAGATCCTGCCTTCGCCGATCAACGACTGGCTGGGCGGCATTGCCGGCGACACCAGCGGCCTGTCGCAGAAGGCCGTCACCAACGAGCTCAACGCTATCTGGCGGGCGGACATACTGCCCTTCTGCCAGGCAGCGCTCAACAACCGCTATCCGTTCAGCCCGGAAAGCGCGGTCGACGTCAATGTGCGCGACTTCCAACGCCTTTTCGGTCCGACCGGCCTGATCGACGCCTTCACCAACGACCATCTGATCAACTATGTCGACACCGCCAGCGAGCCGTGGAAATGGCGCGCCGATTTCGGCCTCGACCCGGCGGCGCTGGCAGCGTTCGAACAGGCGCGGCATATCCGCGACGACCTGTTTCCCGGCGGCACCGGCCCGGTGATGAACTTCACGCTGGAGCCGAAGGACCTGTCGCCCAACGTGGCGCGGGTGACGCTCAACCTCGATGGCCAGAGCCTCGCCTACTACAACAACGCGACCAGGCCGCAGCCGATGACATGGCCCGGCAAGGACGGCACCGGCGTGATCTCGCTGGCCTTCCAGCCGGTCGACGGCTCGCCCGAAGTGATGCTCAACGAGACCGGCAGCTGGGCGTGGCTGAGAATGCTGCGCGGCGGCCGCTTCAACGCGACCAAGCTCACCGACGTCTACAGCCTGCGACTCGGCACGAAGGGGATGTGGGCCGATTTCGAGCTCAAGGCGGCCAGCGTCGAGAACCCGTACACACTCGAAATGTTCAAGAAGTTCACATGTCCGCCGCAGATCTGATCGCACCCGGCTTCTACGGCAAGATGCCCGCCACCGGCGATTTCGTCACGCGCCGACTGCCGGCGGATTTCGTGCGCGTGTGGGACCGCTGGCTGGCGCAGAACATCGTGCCGCTGTTTGGGATGGAAACCTGGCCCCAGAGCATGGCGCTGCGTTTCCTGGCTGGCCCCGCCTTCTTCGGCGCCTCAATGGGCGTCATTGTACAGAGCGCCGACCGGGTCGGCCGGCTGTTTCCGTTGAGCGTCGTCGTGCTGCTCCCCGTAGCACCGCTGAAGTTGGCCTACGCGGACGTGTGGTTCGAAGGCATTGAAACCGCCGCCTTCGCCGCGCAGCGGGGCGAGCTGACGCCGGACGAGCTGGAAGCGGCGCTGGGCGGACTGTCGGTTTCGCTTGTCGGTGGCGAAAGCGATGTCATCGACGATCTCGTGGCGTGGACAGCGCACTCCGATATTTTCGACGTCGATGCGCAGGCGCCGCAGCCGACGCTGGAGCAGATCTTTGCCGCGAGTTGGGAGACCAGCTGATGCAGGTGAAATTGAGCACAGAGGATGTTTTCCAAAGCTGGTTCTTTTGAAGGTGGTTGAGGCCCGTTGGTTGCCTAGGGACGCGTTGTCAAAATGTGGATACTGTCCAACGATACGCCGTTCGCTGCCCAGGAGAGTTGGACGCGTGACGAGCGCGGCCACGAGGTGTGGCTGATCGCGATCAAGGCGTCGTTCGAGATCGATCCGGACGGCAAACAGCGACTCTTGAAGGACCAGACGCCTGTGAACCTGGCGCCCGTCTATGGCTCGGATCCCAACGAGCTTCTCGACGAGACCGACCTTAACCTCGAGAAGAGGCACACAGATATTCTGATCGAAGGGCACATCTACACACCCGATGGCCGCCCAAACGTCGAAAGCGTGGCGCGCATCAAGGTCGGCGATGTCGACAAGAGCGTAAAAGCGGTGGGCAACCGCGTGTTCATGCCCGGCCCGGTATCCGTGCGATTGGGCCGGTCTGAACCATTTACGAAAATGCCGATCAGCTGGCGCCGCACCTACGGCGGCACGGATATGGAAGCATCGAAGCCGGACTGGGACCAGCGCAATCCTGTAGGCACAGGATTTGCCGTCGACCCGCAGCGCCTGATCGGCAAAAGCGGACCGAATTTCGAATATCCCGACGCTCCCTATCGCGATCACAGAAGCGGCAGGCCGGCCGGCTTCGGCGCGGTGGCACGGCATTGGCAGCCGCGCATAAAATATGCCGGCACCTATGGCGAGGAGTGGGAAAAAAACCGCGATCCGCTTTTACCCCGCGATTTCGACCGCATGTACTTCCAGTGCGCGCCCGAGGATCAGCAAACCCAGACCCCCCTGATCGGTTATGAGGCCGTCCGATTGGGCAACTTCACGGAGGAGGGCTTCTGGCAGTTCCTGCTGCCGCGCATCACCTTCGATATGAACACTGAGTTCTACAACCGGCCTGATCGCAAAAACGGCGAAGCGATCATTCACACGCTTCGCATCAAGCCCGACCTCAGGCAGTTCTCGATCACGTGGATGTCGACGCTGCCGGTGCCGTTCGACGAGGAGCGCCTTAAGCAGACGACGCTGAGCATCCGCGAGCGCACCGGTATTTCTCCAACGATCGCGGCGACGGGTGTTTGGCTGGCGGACGAAGAAGACGAATGATGGCGAAAGGGGACACGATCGTCGTTGTCGGCGTAGGAGCGCGCACACCGCTGGGGTTTGACGCGGCCTCCAGCGCTGCGGCGGTGCGTGCCGGAATCTCGGCCATCCAGGACCATCCTTATATGATCGACCGGTACGGCGAGCGGATGAAGGTGACACGCGATACCGGTGTCGACGTCGATCTGCGCGGGGCCGACCGGATAGTCGAGATCGCGCAATCGGCGGCCTTGGACGCGTTGCGGCCTTTCCTGAAATCGGGCGCCACCCTGCCGGTGACGCTCGTGCTGTCCACTGGTGAACCCCGGCCAGGGCAGCCGGAAGGGTTCGCCGCGCAGGTCGATACGCGTCTTCGCCAACGCCTGGCGCAGCATGTCGTCCTGGCGGGCGGCGGCTCGACGGCGGGCGGTCATGCCGGCGGCCTACTCGCGATCTATCACGCATGTAAATCGTTGCGGGACGGCCGAGCCAAGCTTTGCCTTGTCGGCGGCGTCGACAGCTATCTTGAACCGGAAACGCTGGAATGGCTGGACGAGAACGAGCAGCTTCATTCGGAGACGACCACTTACGGTTTCTGCCCAGGCGAAGCGGCCGGGTTTGCGTTGCTGACAACGCATGCGGCAGCGCGCGCTCACGGACTTGTCCCGTTGCTGGAAATCGTCGGCGCTTCGATCGCCAGCGAGGAAAATAGGATCAAAACCGAAACCGTCGTGCTGGGAGAGGGCCTGGGCGCGGCTTTCCGCTCGCTTTTCCAGGATGCGCCGATCGACAAAGTCGATCGCATCATCTGTGACATGAACGGCGAGCGCTATCGCGGCAACGAGTATGGATTCGCCGTCATCCGCAATCCTGGGCGCTTCAAGGATGCCGCCGATTTCGAGACACCCGCCGATTGCTGGGGCGATGTCGGCGCGGCATCGGGGGCCTTGTTCATCAGCCTGGTCACGGAAGCAGACGCGCGCGGCTATCAGGCCGGCCCGCTGTCGCTGATCTGGGCAAGCTCCGAGAACGGCGCTCGAGCAGCCGTATTGCTCGGCGGACCGAGAAGGGTCGGCTGATGCCCACTCATATCGTCGTCAACAATCTTGGCTTGACCTACAAAGGCACGATCGGCCTGTCGATCGCGACTATCCCCGACGTCTGCAAGACCCCC
This sequence comes from Mesorhizobium sp. WSM4832, assembly GCF_055811115.1. Lineage (NCBI taxonomy): Bacteria > Pseudomonadati > Pseudomonadota > Alphaproteobacteria > Hyphomicrobiales > Phyllobacteriaceae > Mesorhizobium > Mesorhizobium sp. WSM4832. The sequence continues at coordinate 43,746 of NZ_JBVVQH010000018.1, forward strand.
AGCCCCGGCGGTCCTATTCCCTTGCCTTACCCCAACATCGCCAACCAGAGCACGCTAAAGGACGGCACCACGACGGTTCTGGCCAAGGGGGGCAAGATGATCGCCATCAAGGGCTCGCAATACGCGATGAGTTCAGGCGATGAGCCGGGCACGGTCGGAGGCGTCAAGTCGAACGTCTTCAAGAAGGCGACCGACTGGATCACCTATTCGTTCGACGTCAAGATGGACGGCGGCAACACCTGCCGCCACACCGACAAAAAATTCCACAACGACAAGAATACCGTGAACCTTGCAGGAGATGTCGATCCGCTTAAGGCAACCGATTGCTTTATGCTCAACATCCGATGCGACAAGAAGATGAAGAAGCGGGGAAAAAAGAAATGGACCGCCTGCATGTGCAAACAGCTTTGCGCCAAGGTGGCATCTCTTGACCGCGCCAGGCTGAATCGCGGTGTAAACACGCCGAAGGGCAAATCCCTTCGAAGGGTCGATTACAGCCAGTCGGATTATGATTCCTACAAGGCGGTATATACCGAACGCTTCGCCGCGCGCGCCGCCGACAAGAAGAACAAGATGGAGAGCCAATTCGCGCATCCATGCGCGGCTAAGGAATGGAACGACATGAACCCCAGGCCGTCAAACCCGACAGAAGGCGGGTCAAACGCGCCCTTCAATGCCGATCACCTGCATGACGCAGCGCTCGGCGGCCCACTCGCCAGCATGCGCAACTTCAAGATGCTCAATACACGGGTGAACACCACGATCGGCGCCGCCATGGGCCGATACAACCGCGACAACTCGGGCGATCACGATGGCTTACCAATCCGCGCGCATCCGAGCTGCCAGTGTCCGGATGGTCCTCCGGATTCATGATTGCCTGCAAGGAGAAAATCCATGTCCAGTGACGAGACTGTGCTTTCGCTTGTAAAACAGATTGCCGATCGAGCCATCGAGCATCGATCTTTTTTCAGGATAAAGAGAGAGCCGGTATTCAGGCCGGGAGCGAACGAGCAGAGCATCGAGAAGCTGAAAAAGCTCTGGCGCCATCCTCTTCCGGATGATTATCTGAATCTGCTCCGCAGGCACGATGGCATCGACAATCTGGATGCACCCAACGTCTTCTTGTTATCGACCAAATACATCCTCGATAACCTAGAAATGGACGAGATCTTTGTCGATGCGGAGATGTTCAGAGATGGTGAGATCTTCATCTTCGCTCAGGCCGACAGCGATGCTCACTCCGTTGCCTTCAGGGCAAGCAGGAAAGGGAAAATCGATGTCGTGGACTTCGATTCCGGTGGCATCCGCAAGGAGCATCAGGATTTCGTAGCCTATCTGGAATCGCGGAGAGCCGAACTCGAGAAAGATATTGCACGCCACAAGGCGGACCGGAAAGGTCTAACGCGATGAGTTCCACCCGTCGGCCGTCGGATACTTTCCTCAAGGTCGAAACTCGTTTCGACGAGAATATCCCGCGGTGGGAACTCAAACTTGTTTTCGTTCTCTATTTCGATCGTCCCGTCGAAATCATTTATATCAGCCGCATCTACGACCTGTACATGTCGCGCTTCGGCAAGAGGATGCGCAGATATCTGGCGACCTGGTCGGATTCATTCATCGAGGAATTCGACGAAACGGTGCATCGCAGGTTTCTCGATGAATATCTGCCGGATTTGTACCGGACATTGGAATGGGGGTACGCCTTCGATGATGGCAATCTGCTCGGTGCCTTTCTGTTCGTCTTCCACAGCTACAAACCCGTGAGTGAGCCAAACAAGTCGAGCTTCTGCCGCTTCGAGTTCCCACATGACTATGATCAGGCCGACCTTCAGGCGTTTGTGTCGGACGTTGCGGCTCTGGCGCCATTCACCAGCGGCACCTGTGGCTTTGTACTTCAGCCGTGGCCCGACGATGTCGACGCATTCGACCACATGTATGCGGTATGCCGAAGATATTGGGGCGTGGAAGCATGGAACCAGGATGTGACCGTCAATTGGCTCGGCAACCGTTTCAAATGCATATCCTGGCTTACCCTCTTGGGCGCTTCGGTGCTGGAGGAGTTCCCTGAAGTTCAATCGGCGGCACGCCGTGCCGCTCACGCCCACAGGCAGATTCCGACAGGCGCGATATACCAAACCCGACCCAGTCCAGCACTCATCGACCTCAACCGGCGCGAGGACTTTCAACCGGAAGCCAGGCTCGCCAAGGCACTTCTTCCGGCGCAAATCGTGGCGCACGGCTCCTTTGGCGGAAACCGGTGGACCGAGGACAACTCAGTTCAGTGGCTGCACAGATTTACGTCTAGCTAGCGCAGCTTTTCATCGGAAGGGCGGCGGTTCGCCTTATAGCAATTTCAGTACGACCTACGTCAGGAAGCCACCAGCCAGCCGGTGGCACTGCCCCACGCCTTGACCTTGTCCGCAAACGGTACCCTTGCGAACTGATCCCCAAAATGATCGCTGAAGGCCTGATCCACCTGGCCCGGATCGGTTGTGAACAGGTCAGCCTCGCGGGACTCGGGAAATAGCTCCAGTAGGGCGCCGCCAGCAGCAGCGGCCAGCGCCGGACTACGCATTTGATGTATCAGCCAATGGAGGAGAGTGCGATCGCCCAGCATGCCAGCGCCTCGAACCGCCAGTGGCGCGGTTTTGGGTGATTTCAGCAATCCGCCCATCCACGACCGCACATCCTGGTCTGGCGCGGCCTTAATCGCCGCCCGAAGGGCAGTCAGTGCGTCGGGGCCTCCGTTCACCGCCACTTCGCGCAGTCGTGGGCTAGCCAGATCACCAGAGCCGAGTTCAGTCAACGCCCAGGCAGCCCAGAACCGCGGCTGCTCTTCGCCATCCTCAAGCGCCACCCGCAATTCCGCTACAAGGTCGGTCCGTCTCAATTTTCCGGCGAGGCGCAGGCTGGCGGCTCGCACGCGCATGTCCGGGTCGCGGACGAGGCGCGCCAGCAATTGTCCCGGATTAGCGTCATGGCCAAGGCAAGCCGATACGCCTAAAAATCGCTTGAATGCATCCGGCGCGCCGATCCAGTCGCGCACGAAAGGAGCTATCGTTGCAGGCTTATGCCATGCCAATGCACCGACCAATCCACGAGCCTCGTCCGTGCTTTGACGGCCGAGCTCGATCGCCTCAGCGACGCGGCGATCATTGTCCTCTTCGATCGACATCCATCCGTAGAGGAACAGTTCGCCCTTCTCGGGAAAATCCTCATAGGCGGCGACGACGAATGGCCAAGCGGCCGGTCCAGCGATGCGCAGACCATCGAGGTTCGCTTCCAAGCGTCTGTCTACGCCGGCGACCACATGAAGGTCGGGCGGATCGCCCAACATTAACGTGTCTCGCTGCGCCCAGAAGAACGCGGCCTGCTCGACATGCTGCCTGACGACATCCGGAACCATAGGCCGGTCCGGCGCGCCCTTCATTTTGCTTCGAGCCGAGGCCGACATCAGTTGAGATCGATCGAGCCGCCGCGTATGCGATTGGCGGCGCTCGCCTGGCTGGTAACGTAAGTTCCGCGAATGGTGATGCGGCCGTCCTTTTCCATGAGGATCGTCGCCTTGCCGCAGCGCAGCTCGACGCGCTCCTCTCCCACGATGCGCACACTCTCACCGTCACGGATGACCTGCGGCGATGAAGCCTTTCGGGGGGGTTCAACGATGCGCCCGACAATCAACGGGCGGAGGGGATCGCCATCCTGAAAAAGCAGGGCGACTTCCGCGCCGATCATGTCGGAGACAAGCTCGGTTAGGCTGCGGGCCGGAACCGCGGTCTCTTGTGGATTGCCGGGGAAAACAACCAACGGGGCTCCCTCATTGAACCCCAGAAAAATCCCTATCACGACCCCTTCGATGCGTTCCCTTGTCTCGCTCATTTTGACGCCCTCAGTTTTCAGTGATCGTCGAGCCCTTCATCGTGATGTCACTAGAGGCCTTGATGCTGATCTTGCCTGAGCCCTTCACTGAAATGTCCTTCCCCTCGATACCGATCGTGCCGTCCTTCTTCATCATGATTTTGGCCGAACCACACTGGATCAAGATTTCGTCGCCGGCATCTATCACCAACTTCTTGCCAACCTTGATCGAACTGTCTTCGCCGACGCTGATCCCGCTGTCCTTGGCGACAGTCAGCGAATGGGCGCCTCCAACCGTCGTGGCATCATCGTCCGCGATACTGGCACTACGGCCGGCGCCAACGTTGAACGTCTGGTTGCTGCCGATGGTCACACTTTGATCCGCGCCAACATTGACGGTCTGCGCGGCACCGATGTCCCAGCTGTCCGCTGCACCAATACTGTGGCTTTGATTGACACCCACCGTGACAGAGCGCGTCGCGCCGATGGTGTTCGTCTGCGAGGCTCCCACGGTCCTCGCTTCCGCCGCCCCTACGGTGTCCACGCGCGCGATACCCACCGTGACTGTCTGGTTGAGCCCCACCGTCTGCGAATGGTTGGCGTCGATGTTTTCCGTCGAATTGCCAACGACATGGATCGTCTCGTTCGCCCCCACCGTCAATGACCGGTTCGCGCCCACCGTCTCGGTGTCGTTGCTGCCGATGTTGGTGGTCTGGTCGACGCCGATCTTGACCGTCTTGTTGTTGCCGACGTCTTCATCGAGGTTATGGCCGACGGAGTGCTTGGCGTCGTGGTCGATGCGGTCGGACTGGTCGTGCTGCACCGTCTTGTTGCGGTCGTGCTTGATCAGCAGATGGTGGTCTTTCTGCGCCTGGAAATTGACCAGCTCGGAGCCCGCCTTGTCCTCGAACATCAGCTCGTTGTAACCGCCGCCGCCTTTCGAGGAATTCGACTTCCAGCCTGACTGCGTGGCGTTGCCCGGCAGCCCATAGGGCGGCATCTGCGAAGCGTTGTAGACCCGGCCAGTGATGATCGGCAGGTCCGGATCGCCCTCGATGAAATCGACGATGACTTCCTGGCCGATGCGCGGGATCTGGATGAAGCCCCAGTTGCTGCCGGCCCAGGTCTGCGACACACGCACGAAGCAGGAAGAGTTCTGGTCCTTCTTGCCGATCCGGTCCCAATGGAACTGCACCTTCACACGCGCATATTTGTCGGTGAAGATTTCCTCGCCCGAAGGGCCGACGACAGTCGCGGTCTGCGGTCCGCGCATGATCGGCCGCGGCGTGATGCGCGGCGGCCGGTAGGGCAATTTGGTTGGCGCCACGCCCAGCACCACCTTGAAATTCTCGCTATGGGCTTCGTTCTGGGTCCGATAACCCGGGTCGAACAGCCGGTATTCGGCGCTGACCACCAGATAGTCCTGGTTCTGGTCGTCGCGCGGAAAACTTTCCAGCGTGAACTTGCAGCCGGAAAAAAGGCCGCGCACCGTGCCCACCGCCGTGCTGTGCTGGTGCACCGCCTGAAGTTCCTCGCGGCGGATTCCCGCGATCGTGTCGCCGCGGCCGACATCGAGATGCGCGCCGGGCTGGCGATAGTTTTCGCCCGCGGCCTCCTTGTGGCCGAAAGGCTGGGCGGATTTCGCCATCAGATCGGCCCCGGGCTTCTCGAAATCATAGTCCGTATGGGCGTAGGCGCCTGGCCGCACCGCGCTGCCCGGGATCCATTCGGTGATGTATTCGACGTCGCGGCGCGAGCCATGGCCTTCGAAATTATAGAGCACCTTTTCGTAACCGGGCGCCGGCTTCAGCTTGCTCATCGCATCGCACAGCACCAGCGTGTGCTTGCCCTCGTCATGCTCGAAGAAATAGAAGATGCCTTCATGCTCGAGCAGCCGCTGTACGAAATCGAGATCGCTCTCGTCGTATTGAACGCAGTACTCACGCTGGGGATAGGACCCCTGCAGCCGCTTCTCGCATTTGGCGATGCCGTATTTCGAGAATATCTTTTCGACGATCTCCACCGCCGTCATGTTCTGGAAGATACGGCAATCGGTGGTGTGGCCGAGGAACCAGAGCCACGGCCTGACGGTGGCCTCGTAGAAGGCCAGCCGGTCCTCGATACGGGTAAGCTTGAAATCCGACACAAGGCCGCTGAACCATCGCTTCGGGTCGGATTCGCCTTCGACCGAAACAACGCCGCCCAGCATCTTCAGCGGATCGACGTCACGGTTCTTGCTGACGAAGCCGACGGTATAGGCGAAACAACGGCTGATCTCATCGCGACCGATGAGATGGGTAAAGGTCAGGTCGGCGCCCGCCGGCGTCTGTACAACCGTGGCACGTTCGTTCGGCATGGGTCGTACCCCCTCCTCGACGCGGCCGCCAGTGTGATGGTTTGAAGCCCCCGCTCTATTAACTGCATCACGTTCGGGACGTTCGAATTCACCGCACCGTACGGCCGCCAACCTAGCACATGTTTGATGGAGGCCAAATAACAGCGATGGCTAAACAGCGCCCATGCGCCGGTGTGAAACACTCCTCTCCCGCTGCGCTTGCAAGCTGCTAGAATGCCAGAGCAATCCCGGGAAAAGCGCGCAGCGGTTTTCGTCGGGAATTGCGTGGAAAATAAGCATTTATTGACCAAGTTCGGCGACGCTTCCGGATGTTCATCTCTCTCCAGATCAGCAATGTCGACGGGCTGCCGGCCGGCATCGCCGCGCGTTACGCCGCCCGCGACCGCAGTTTCGAGATCGGCCGCGAGAATTGCGACTGGACGCTGTCCGATCCGGACAAGTTCATCTCGGGCCGACACTGCGAGGTCCGTTACCAGGCGGGTTCGTTCTGGCTCTACGATGTCTCGCGCAACGGCACTTTCGTCAACGGCTCAAGCCGGCGCATGGCCGGGCCGCATCGGCTGGCCCAGGGCGACCGGCTGCTGATCGGACGTTATGTCGTCGGCGTTTCGATCGAAGACGAACGAGCCGCGGCCGGACATCCGCAGGCCAGGACCGGGTCGACGCAGCGCGAGCCGCCACCCTCGACGGGCCGCCCGCAGGATCCCGGCCGCGAGCCATTCTTCAATCCGATGGAGCAGCGCCCGACCGAGCCGGTGTCGGCATCGTCGGCGCCGCAGCCCGGCCCGGCAGCCCCGGCCAATCGGCCGGCGGGACCGGACGCGATGTTGCGCGATATCGCCAAGGCGGCCGGCCTTGCGCCGGAATTGCTGCAGTCGCGCGATCCGCATGACGTCGCCGCTGAGATCGGCGCGGTGCTGAGGACCACGGTCGAGCAATTGTCGCTGCTGCTCAAGGCGCGCGCGGCGGCCAAGGTGCTCGCCAAGAGCGCGCACCGCACCATGATCGGCGCCGAGGACAACAACCCGCTGAAATTCGTGCCGGGGACCGACGACATACTGGAGATCATGTTCGCCAAGCGCAGGGCCGGCTATCTCGATGCCAGGCATAGTATCGAGGATGCGTTCCGCGACCTCAAGACGCACGAAATAGCAACATACGCCGCCATGCAGGCCGCGCTGTCGCGGTTGCTGGACGACCTGTCGCCGGAGGCGATCGCCAAAAAAATCCCGCCTGCGTCCTTCTCGTCCAGGAAAAGCCAGGCCTGGGATGCGCTTGTGGCGACATGGCGGACGATGGAAGACAAGCACGAGAACGGCATGCTGGATGTCTTCCTCGCTTATTTTGCCGAGGCCTACGCCAAGGCCGACAAACAGAAATAGCCGCACGCGCACGGACCGCGCCACCTGTATGTGACGGGTCTCATAGAAGAAGCCGCCGCTTCGATCATCTTGCATTCCGATTTCAATCGGCGGCCCGTTTCAATTGAGTGCCCGGGCGATTAGAATGGGCAGGGACGCTTGCCTGGCGGGCAAAGCGGCGTGGCTTGGGGCGTGTGCAGCAATGGCATGTTTCGGCGAAATGAGCCTTTCCATACGGCCCGCCGCCGAGGCTAAGCCTGCAGCGCGTCTCCCATCCGGCCGAACACATGCTCGTTGTGCCGTGACGGTGGGTCGTCGCCGATGAGCTCGAAGGATGATTCCTCCGGGCCGACGGATAGGACCGTCATCCGCGCGCCACGGCCGAAGCAGAAACCGCTTGCGCCTGCCGAGCGGTCCGACCCGGAAAGCGTGCGGCCTGCTTCATTAGCCACGAGGGAATCGACAGTGTTCGATCCCGGTGGCGGCCGGCAGATGCCGCCCGGCTGGTCGTCCGGAACCGTGCTCTTTCAAGGGCCTACTCCGGGAGCGGCCGCAAATGCGGCGCCGGGGTTGCAGCAGGATGCCCTGCTCAACGCCGCCGGCGGCGTGAAATATCCTGCGGCAAATCCGATCCTTGCCGCCGCGGCGCCGTTGCTGATGCTGTTCGGCCAATTGCGGCTGATGCCGGTCGAACGGCTAGCGGCGCCGTTGGCGGAGCATATGGCCGAAGCGATCGAGACCTTCGAGCGAACAGTCGCGAAAGCCGGCATTGGGGAAGACGACGCGCGGATCGCCAAATTCGCCCTTTGCGAAACCGCCGACGACCTCGTCGGCAATTTGCCCTTGCCGAGCAAGGACAGCTGGCTTCAGCACAGCCTTGTGGCGCAGTTCTTCCACACCCGACCAACGGGCGCCGGCTTCTACAAGGCGTTGAACAATATCCTCGCCAAGCCGGAAGCGCATTGCGACCTGCTCGAACTGATGCACGCCTGCCTATCGCTGGGCTTCGAAGGCCAGTATCGGGCGCTGGCAGGCGAGCGAAACACGCTCGAACGTGTTCGGCGCGACGTCTACGACACGCTGCGCTTCTTCAAGCCGCGCGCCGCCGACGACGTCTCGCCCCGCTGGCAAGGCATGGCGGCGGCGATGCCGAAGCCAAGGGCGCGGCTGCCGCTCTGGGCGGTCGCGGCCGCCGCGGCGACGCTGGTGACAGCAGCCTTCTTCGGACTGCGCGTCATGATCACCGATGAAGGCGACGCGACCGCCGGCGCGTTGCTGGCGCTCAACCCGTCGACGCCCGTCACCATCGAGCGCGCCAGCGTGGCGCCGCCGGCCGAACCGGCGCAAGCCAGCCCGCCGCCGCCCGCGGCTCCAGACACGACCCAGATCGACCGCATCCGCGCGGTGCTTGCCAAGGAGATCGCCGGCGGTGGGCTGAGCGTCGGTGAGAAGGGCGAGTTCATCGTCGTCGAGATCAACAACCAGCTTTTGTTTGCTTCCGGCCAGGCGGAGCTGAAACCGCAATTCCAGCCGATCGCGGCCGACATCGCCACGGCGCTGGACGCCGAGCCCGGGCCGATCAAAATCGTCGGTCACACCGATAATGTGAAGCCGAAGAAGTCGAGCGCGTTCAAATCCAATTTCGACCTTTCCGTCGCCCGCGCGAAAGCCGTCCAGGCGATGATGGCCAAGCAGTTGAAGGACCCTTCCCGGCTCAGCGTCGACGGCAAGGGCGAGGACGAACCGATCGCCGACAATGGAACGGCGGACGGCCGCGCCAAGAACCGCCGCGTAGACGTGATGATCCCGAAGGAGGAGACGCTGTGAGCGTGCGCCGCGGAGGATGGCTCTGATGCGCTGGATGCTGCGGATCTTGAGCCTGCTTGCGCTTGCCGGTTTCTCGGCGGCGGTCTGGTACGCCGGACCGCTGATCCGCTTTGCCGATACGCGCCCGCTTGGGCCTGTGTGGCTGAGGGCGACGATCGTCGGCGTCAGCGTTGCGGTGCTTGCGCTGTTCTATGGGGTCCGCTTCTGGCAGCAGCGCAAGGCGCAAAAGGCGCTCGAAACGGCCATCGTGCGCAGCGACGAGCGGAGCGACGATTCGCAGGTGCTCGAGACGCGCATGAGCGAAGCCCTCGCAACGCTGAAGCGGACGAGCGGCAAGCGCAATTTCCTTTATGACATCCCCTGGTACATCATCATCGGCCCGCCAGGCGCCGGCAAGACGACGGCGCTGGTCAATTCCGGGCTGAAATTTCCGCTTGCCGGCTCCGGCAGCGCGCAGCCGGTGGCTGGCGTCGGCGGCACGCGGTCCTGCGACTGGTGGTTCACCGACGAAGCGGTGCTGATCGACACGGCCGGCCGCTATACGACGCAGGAATCGGACCGCGAGCGCGACAAAGCGAGCTGGCTCGCATTCCTTGGATTGCTCAAGAAACACCGCACCAGGCAACCGATCAACGGCGTGATCCTAGCCATCAGCCTTGCCGATCTGATCGGCTTCGACGACCAGCAGCTCGACGCGCATGTCACCGAAATCAGGAGCCGCCTGCGCGAGCTGCACGAGACGCTGAAGATCCGGTTCCCGGTCTATCTGCTCTTCACCAAGGCCGATCTCGTCTCCGGCTTCATGGATTATTTCGGCGATTTCGACGAGGCGCGCAGGCGCAAGGTTTGGGGCGCGACCTTCCAGACCGCCGATCGCACCAAAAACATGGCCGGCGAGGCGCCGGCAGAATTCGACGGATTGGCGCAGCGGCTCACCGAAGAGGTTGCCGACCGGCTGCAGGAAGAGGCCGACCCGGTGGCGCGGATCGCGCTGTTCGGCTTCCCGGCGCAGTTCGGCGCGCTGAAGAACCGGATAACGCAGTTCGTCGGCAGCCTGTTCGACGCATCGCGGACACAGGTCAATGTCAGCCTGCGCGGGCTCTATTTCTCATCGGGCACCCAGGAAGGGACGCCCTTCGACCAGGTGCTCGGCGCGATCGGCCGCAGTTTCGGCAGCTCCTCACAGGCTCATCTTTCCGGGGCCGGCAAGAGCTTCTTCCTGCACGATCTGCTGGCCAATGTGGTCTTCCCGGAATCGGGCTGGGTCTCGTTCGACCGGGCGGCCGAACGGCGTGCCAGGTTCGCAAGGTCTGGCAGCGTGGCCGCGATCGCGCTGGCGGCGCTGGCGGCGCTCGGCATTCTGGGGCTCAGCTTCTTCGCCAACAAGTCGCTGATCGCTTCCACTAGGCAAGCCATGGCGCATTATCGCGACAGCGCCGATACGCTTCTGAAGAGCACGACGGTGACCGACGTCGATCTTGAAAACGTCATCGGCCCGCTCGACCAGTTGCGCAACCTGCCCGCCGGTTTCGAAAACGGCGACCAGGGCAAGCCGATCGAGGAGACGTTCGGGCTCAGCCAGCGGGAGAGGCTGCTGTCGGCCTCCAAGACGGCCTACCGGCAGGCGTTGGAGCGGACCTTCCGCTCCCGGATCCTGGTCCAGGCCGAGCGGACGATCCAGGCCAAGATGGCCGATCCGATGGCGCTCTACGAACCGCTTAAGATCTACCTGATGCTGGGCGGCAAGGCGCCGAAGGTCGACGACGAACTGATCGTCTCCTGGATGAAACAGGATTGGGAAGAGAACCGCTACCCCGGCGAAAACAACCGCGAAGGCCGCGCGCAGCTCGAAAAGCATCTGCGCGCCATGCTCGCGCTGGACGACGCCTACGATCCGGTCTTCGCGCTCAATCAGCCGCTGGTCGAGGCCGCGCAGCGTTCGCTTGGGCGCATGAGCCTCGCCGACCGCGCCTCGGCGCAGATCAAGTCGGCGGTCTACGCGGCAAGGCTGCAGGATTTCTCCGTCGCCGCGCAAGCCGGTCCGGAAGCGCAGCTGTCGTTCGAGCGCACGGACGGCAGCGAGCTTGCCGATCTCCAGGTTCCCGGTCTCTACACGCGCGCCGGCTTCAATCGCTTCTTCCTGCCGCAGCTGTCGCGCATCGCGCAGATGCTCGTCGACGACCAGTGGGTGCTGGGTGGCGGCGGCGAACAGGGCGGCATCGACCAGGACCTGCCCAGGCTCGGTCCCGAGCTCATCGACCGCTACGGCAAGGAATTCGCCGCCGCCTGGAACGGCGTGCTCGACCAGTTGAAGCTCAAGGCGATGCTGAAGGACAAACCGCAATATCTGGCGCTCTCCGCCCTCGCCTCGCCGGACTCGCCTCTCGACCAGCTGTTCACGGCGATCGCCGATGAGACCGCGTTGACCAAGGACAGTGCCGCCGCCGAGGCCGAGGCCGGCACGGCGCAGCAGGATCCGGCCGCGATGGCCAAGGGCCTGGCACGTATCGGCCTGCAGATCGCCGGCGGCAAGTCGCAGAACCGCGCCGGCGCAAGCTCGGCCGCTGCGCAGAACGCCGGCGCGAGCGTCGAGGCGCAGTTCCGGTCGTTCCAGGCGCTGGTCAGCGGGGCTGCCGGCCGCCGGCCGCTCGATGCGCTGACGCAGAATTTCCACGACATCTTCCAGAGCCTGAAGCTTGCAGCCGATGTCCCCTCGCAGACCGAGCGCGTCAACGCCAACCTGCAGCTGCAGATCTCGACATTGCGCGCCAATGTCTCGCGCCTGCCCAAGCCGCTGGCGCGCATGGTCAACGCCGCGGCGGACGAGTTCGAAGGCAATGTCGCCGAAGCCTCTGTCGCCAACCTCAACCAGAGCCTCGACCAGACGGTGACGCGGCCTTGCGAAGAGGCGGTCAACGGCCGCTATCCCTTCGCCAGCGACAGCACCGAAGACATCTCGATGGCGGATTTCGCCAAGCTATTCGCGCCCGGCGGCCTGATGGACCGCTTCTTCGCGCAGAACCTTGCGCCGCTGATCGACATGACCGGCCAGGAGTGGACCTGGAAGCAGGATGCGCGTTCCAGCAGGGACCTTGCGAAGTCGACCTTGAAGGCGTTCCAGGCGGCGGCGGAAATCCGCGGTGCCTTCTTCCCGTCGGGCGGATCGACGCCATTGGTGTCGATCACCTTCACGCCCACCTCGCTGAACAGCGAAGTCGACAGCGCGCTTCTCAACGTGGACGGGCAGACGGTCCAGAGCGCTCAGGCCGGCAACGCGCCTAGCACGGTAACGTGGCCGAGCGGCGCCGCTTCCGGATCAGCGAGCCTCACCCTCGTCCCGGAAATGCCGGGCCGCGAGTCCGCGCTGAAGTTCGATGGGCCGTGGGCGTTGAAGCGGCTGCTCGACAAGGCGACCATCACCGGCGACGGCGCCAACACCGAAGCCCGCTTCGTCATTGGTGGGCGCGATGTTGCCTACACGATCCAGGCTGGATCAGGGGCCAACCCCCTCTTCCTGCCGGCTTTGTCCGGCTTCAGCTGTCCGAAGGCGTTCTGACCATGGCTGCACTCCAGAACATCGCCGGCTCGATCCTTCATTTCGGTACTCTAATGTATGCGCTTATGGCAGAGTGGCCCGGGCACGCGGCCCATGGCTGGTCACAGAGGACGCTCGCGAAGCGCTTGGTGGCAATTTGAGCACTGTCGCCCTTCCCATCGACAGCTTCGGCGTGAGCCACAAGGGCTGCGTGCGCGACCACAACGAGGACAATTACCTCATCGAACCGCAGACCGGCCTCTGGGTGGTGGCTGACGGGATGGGCGGGCATGAGGCCGGCGAAGTCGCCTCGGCCAGCATCGTCGATCACCTGGCGACGATCGGCATTGCCAGCTCGGCGCCGGACCTTCGCGCCCGCTTCGAGGACCGGCTTAGCCGCGCCAATGCCGAGATCCGCAACATATCGCGATCGCGCGGCATCACCATCGGCTCCACTTTCGCGGCCCTGCTTGCCATGGATGGACGCTTCGCTTGCCTATGGGCGGGCGACAGCCGCATCTATCTCATCCGCAACGGCTCGATCTTCCAGGTTTCGAAGGATCACACCGAGGTGCAGGAATTGCTCGACCGCGGCATGATCAGCGCGGAGGAGGCGCGCACCTGGCCGCGCCGCAATGTGATCACGCATGCGGTCGGCGTCAGCGACGAGCTCGAGATCGACTTCCAGCAGGGCGAATTGATACCGGGCGATGTTTTCGTCCTGGGAACCGACGGACTGACCGCGCATGTCAGCGACGCCGAGATCGAGGCCGCGGCCGGATCCGCCACGCCACGGGCGGCATGCCAGACCCTGCTGGACATGGTGCTGGCGCGCGGCGGAACCGACAATGTAACCATCGTATTCGTGAAGATCGGCGGCGGGCGCAACGGCGCGCTCCATTCGGATCGGTCCGCAGCGGAGGGCCTGGCCAGATGAGCGACGACGACAAGACACGGCTGTCGACGAACATCGCCTATACCGGCGTCGGCACGCAGCTGAGCGGCATTTACGAGCTCGACGAGAGGATCGCCTCCGGCGGGATGGGAGAAGTCTATCGCGGTCACAATATCCAGACCGGCGACCATGTGGCGATCAAGATCGTGCTGCCCGAATTCGCCCGCGACCAGACGATCCTGTCGCTGTTCCGCAAGGAAGCGTCGATCCTCAACCATCTGTCGCATGACGCGGTGGTGCGCTACCACGTCTTTACCATCGATCCGGGGATCGGCCGTCCCTATCTTGCAATGGAGTTCGTGGACGGCGAGTCGCTGTTCGACATCATGCGGCGCGGCCCGATGCCGGGTGAAGATGTGCGCCGGCTTTGCCATCGCCTCGCCTCGGGGCTCGGCGCCGTGCACCAGGCGGGCGCAGTGCATCGCGACCTCTCACCCGACAACATCATCCTGCCGGGCGGCCGGGTCGAGCGCGCCAAGATCATCGATTTCGGCATCGCGCGCTCGGCGACCGGCGGCGAGACGCTGATCGGCGGAAAGTTCGCCGGCAAATACAACTATGTTTCGCCGGAGCAGCTCGGCCTCTACGGCGGCGATGTCAGCGAGCAATCCGATATCTACAGCCTCGGGCTGGTGCTGGCCGCGGCGCTGCGCGGCAAGCCGCTCGACATGAGCGGCTCGCAATACGAGGTCATCGAGAAACGCCGGACGGTGCCGGTCCTGTCGGATATCGATCCCGGTTTCCACGAACTCCTCGAAGCCATGCTGCAGCCGGATCCGCGCGACCGGCCGGCAAGCATGGCCGAGATCGCCAGGGCGACGCGGGGCGAGGATGTCGAGGCGACATTGCCGCCGCCGATGTCGTTTGGAGCACGCGAACGCCCCGGCCTGCCGCGCGCCGGCTGGACGGCACCGCCGGACTCCAAACCGCAGCCATCGGCGCCTCCGGGCGAGCCGCGCTTTGTCGAGCATGTGCGCCCGGCGCATCTGTCGGAACCGCGGCGGGCGCCGGCCGCCGCTGCGGCCAGCGCGCCCGCGCCGGCTGCGCCGAAAAGGGTTTCGCGGATGCCCGCCATCGCCGGCGGCGTCGCGGCGCTCGCGGTCCTGGTGGGAGGCGGGCTTTATTTCAGCGGCATGCTGGCGCCGGCGCCGGCGGAAAAATCCACGCCGCTGACGCCGAAGCCGGTCGCGGAAGCAGCGACGGACGCGACGCAACCGGAGGCGCCGAAACCTCAGGCGTCGGCCGCGCCTCAGCCCGAACCGCCAAAACCTGACAGCGCCACCATCGAGACGGCGAAGCCACCCACCCAACCCGATGCGGAGGTCAGGACACCCGTCGAGAAGCCGACGCAGCCTGGCACCCAGCCGGAGAGCCAGGCCAACAACCAGGCGCATGTCCCCCAGGTCGAGACCAAACCCGCGCAACCGCCAGCGCCGGCGCCCGCACCGGAGACCGCGGAAAGCCAGAAACCGCAACCAACCAGCGAACCGCCGACGGTCAAGACTCAGGAACCGAGCCAGACGGTTGAAAACAAGCCCACGCAGGAAGCAAATCCGCCGGTCGCCAAACCCAGCGTAAAAGACCTCGTGGACATGCTTTCCAAGTTGCCCAAGCCGAATGTTTCCTCACCTCCGGTTTCGGAAAGCCAGGCACCGGTGCAGCCGACCAGTCGGCCGGCCGAACCACAGGCACAGACCCCGACAGCCAGCCAGCCGGAAACGCCTGCCGCGCCGACCCAGCCGGCGCAGCAACCACAGCCGCCGGCGACCAAGCAGCCCGACGACACCGACGTCGCCATCAATGTGCCGAAGCCGGCGCTTCCGTCACCGGAACCGGATATGGCGACGTGGAACGAGCGCCGCGCCTGGGTGCGCGATTTCAGCGGCGGCAGCTGTTTTTACGCGAACGTGACATCGGGTCTCGGCGCTTCCCCCGCGATCGAGGGATTCGGAACGGCGGTCCAGCCCTTCGAACAATTGCTCAACGATTTCCAGACCAGGTTCCATATCGAGCCGGACATCAGCGTGCGCCTCATCACCCCATCCCAGTGCGGAGTGCCCACCTTCCTTCGCTTTCTCGACCGGAGCTCGGCCGAGAAGCCACAGCTCGTCCTCGACCGGACGTCGGTCCCGGACGGCTCGCCGGTCAGCGGCGCGCTGTATACGGGCGGCGGGCTGATCTCGAACATAATTCTGATCGACCACAAGGGCGTCGCGTTCAACCTCGACGACCGCATGGTGCCGCAAGCCGACAAGGTGACCTTCAACATCCCGATCGGCCTTGCCGCCACCGACAAGGCAACCGGCAAGGCGGTGCCGCAGATCATGCTGGTGATCACCGGACCCAAGGACATCCAGGCCGCCATGTTCTCCAGACCGACACTGGCCTCGGAGCTGTTGCCCAAGATCCTCGAGGAGATCGAGGCCGACGGATCACAGTTCTCCGCCACGGCCACGTATTTCCGGCTTGGCGGATAGCATGAACGCCGATGGATCTTCGCACCCTGCGTTCATTGTGCCAGCCCTCGCCACGCAAGCAGCGTAGCCGGCTGCGATTCCTGTTGCCGGGCCGCGCGGCGCTTGCAGCGCTGCTCGGCGCGGCGCTGCTCTCGATCCTTTCGCCCAGCAAGGCGCATGCCGAATTCACCGTCTGCAACCAGACGCTCGATGTCGTCAATCTCGCCGTCGGACAGAAGGTCGACAATGGCGACCAGACGGACGGCTGGTGGACCATCGGCGCCAACCAGTGCGTCAACGTCATCCGCGAGGAGCTGGCCAACCGCTACATCTATCTCTACGCGACGGACGTCTTCGGCCACGCGATCCTCAACGGATCGACCGAGATGTGCATCGACCGGCGGCGCTTCTCGATCCGCGGCATCGCCGAGTGCTGGCAGCGCGGCCACATCGCGGCGCGCTTCGTCGAGGTCGACACTCAGGAGCAAGCGCGCTGGACCTATTTCCTGACCGGAAGCAGCCCGTGACGCACTCGATCGACACGAGCTTCAAGGCAAAGAAGCAGGCGCGACTGGCCGAACGCCGGCGCAAGCTCTGGCGCCGAGCCGTTGCCGGCCTTGCCACGCTCTGCGTCGTTGCTTTGGCCACCGGCTTCTATCTCACCAAGGACTATTGGTCGTTCGGCGACGAGGACGAGGAGTTGCATGCCGTCGAGGACATGGAAGACGTGCCGCCCGACGCCTCGGTCTATGTGCCGGCCATCATCGATCTGGCCGGTGACCCGATGTGGATCACGCTTGCACCCGACGCCGACACCGCGACGAAGGGCCATACCATAGCGCGGCCGGCCGAGCTCGACAGTTCAGGCGCCTCGCCGCAGATCGACATCCTGTCCGACGTGATGCTGAGCGCCAGCGAAAAGTTCATGACGACAATCCCGTCGACGCAGGAGGATTTTGCATTCTTCCAGGCACAGCGGCAGGCCGCTCCCAAGCCTTTGACGGCGGCGCCCGATGATGCGCAACCGGCCCCGCCCGCTCCGGCCGCGGCGCCGGACGATCAGCAGGGCGATCTGGGGAACGACCTCCAGGCGGCACCGGACGAGAGCGACACCTCTGCCGGTTCGGCGCCCAAGGCCGACGCCGACGACCCCGAAGCCGGCTGGGGCGAGACCATCGACCAGGGCGAGGCAGCGCTTCCGGCTTTCAAGAAAACCGCGATCGAGAACAACACGACGGTTGCAACCGTCACCAGCGAATATCAACGCTTCGAGGCGACCGAGGATAGCTTCGTGAAGATCCTCAACGACCGCAGCCTGGACAGCGTGGCGCTCGACGCGCATTTCTCCGCCGATGACGCAAAGCTTGCCGGCGAGGCGCTGAAGACGCTGTTCAATCGCGACGGGCTGGAGCCCGGCTTCGTCGTCGCCATGCGCGGGTTCCGGCCAAACCGCGAGACGACGACCATGTCGCTGATGCAGGTCTCGGTCTACGCAAAGAATGTCTATGTCGGCACGCTGACGCGCAATGCGGCCGGCGCTTTCGTGTCGGGCGTCGATCCCTGGGTCCGCGAGGACCTCTTCAACTATTCCGGCGCCTCGGACCAGGGCGGGCCCAAACGTCAGTACCGCCTGCTCGACGCGATCTATTCGACAGCGGCGCGCAACAAGGTGCCGACCAGCGTGATCGGCGAGGCGATCATGTATCTGTCGCGGGGACAGGACCTCGACGCGTTCGCCAGCGAGGACCAGCGCCTGGTGCTGATCTATTCGCAGACGCCGCGCGGCCAGGGCGAGATCTCCGGACGAGTGCTCTATGTCGGCGTCCAGGGCACGCAAAAGAGCCTCGACTGTTTCGTCTTCCAGCAGAGCGACGGCCAGTATGCCTGCGTGACCGGCGACGATCAGGTCCGCTCGCTGACCGTCACCAACGGTATGGTCACGCCGGTGGCCGGGGTGATGACCTCGACCTTCGGCCCGCGCAAGCATCCGATCCTCGGCACGGTTCGGATCCACAAGGGCGTCGACTGGGCGGCACCGGTCGGCACGCCGATCGTGGCCGCCTTCGACGGCGAGATCTCTTTCCAGGGCGATGGCGGCAGCTACGGCAATCTGGTGAGAATCGCGCATGCCAACGGCCGCGAGACGCGCTACGCGCATATGCAGAAATTCGCCATCACCAGCGGTGTCGGCACCAAGGTGAAGGCCGGCGATGTCATCGGCTATATCGGCACCACGGGGCTTTCGACCGGCCCGCATCTGCATTTCGAACTCTACCAGAACGGCGAGGCGATCGACCCGCTGGGGACAGTCACCTCGGTCGCCACCGCCGTTTCCGTCAGTTCCGGCGGTCCCGGCGATTCTGCCGTCGAGACGCTGACCGACCGCATCGTGCACGTCGAAAGCGGCGGCAGCGCCCGCGCCAAGAACCCCAACTCGTCGGCGACCGGCGCCGGCCAGTTCATCACCAAGACCTGGATCCGGATGATGAACACCTATCGTCCCGATCTTGCCCGATCGCTTTCGACCGCCGACCTGCTCGCGCTTCGCTATGACGCGACGCTGTCGCGCGAAATGGTGCGCAACCTGGCGCGCGAAGGGGAAGCCTATCTGCGCGCCCGCGGCCACCAGATCACCGCCGGGCGCCTCTATCTTTGCCATTTCCTCGGTATGGAAGGAGCGCATCAGGTACTGGCGGCGGCCGGTTCGTCGCAATTGAACGCCGTCCTCGGATCAGCCGTCATCCAGGCCAACCCGTTCCTGACCGGCAAGACGGTCGGCTACGTCGTCGATTGGGCCGAGCGGAAAATGGGGCAGAAAGCGCCGCGCGTGGTGACCGATCAGAGCCAGCCGGTGACGACCACGACCGAGGTCCGGCAGACGTCGCCGGAGTTCGAGAAATACAAGCAGGCAATAACCGCACTGATAGGTTCTATCCAGGATACGCTTGAGCCCGGCTAGCCGCAGTTTTTGGTTCACCAAACACCGCGTTTTTCGCCGGGCCGATTGGTTTTCAGGCCTGCGAATGGTACATTAGCGAATATTCATGGAGGAATTTTCGGGCCTTTCATGAACCAAATCTGTGGCCGGGATCACAGACACCCGAGAGACATTTTGGCAGAAGCGACGTTGTCGCTTGCGAAATTCAGCATGCGCAGACATCGATAACGCGCCCCGTGGGGCGGAGGGCTGATCCATGAAAGCGTTCGCCATCCTTTTGGGCGGGTTGATCCTGCTTTTCCATGCCGCGTTCGGCGCCCAGGCCGCCGCGCCCGACACCAAGCGTGTCGCGCTGGTCATCGGCAACAGCAAATATGTCAATGCCGTCGCTTTGCCCAACCCGGCGAACGATGCCCACCTCATCGCGTCCACACTGCGCAACGCAGGCTTCGAAGTGGTCGAAGGCGTCGACCAGGACAATACCGGCATGCACAGCCTGATCAGCAAATTCACAGAGGAATCCTACGATGCCGACCTCGCGGTCATCTTCTATGCCGGGCACGGCATGCAGGTCGACGGCAAGAACTACCTCATTCCGGTCGATGCCGAGCTGACGTCGCCGGCCTATCTCAAGACCCGCACCGTCCAGATCGACGAGTTCATGGCGGCGCTGCCGGCCGATCCCGCCGTCGGCATCATCGTCCTCGATGCCTGCCGCGACAACCCGTTGGCGCGCACGATGGCCGCCGCGCTGCCGAAGAGCCGCTCGCTTGGCGCCGGCCTGGCGCCGGTCGATGCAAAGGCGGACGGCATGGGCACAGGCGGCGTCCTGATCGCCTATGCGACGGACCCCGGCGCCATCGCTTTCGACGGCAATGGCGTCGACAGCCCCTATTCGCTGGCTTTGGCCAAGCATCTGACCGAGCCCGGCGTCGAGATCCAGAGCGCGCTGACGCGCGTGCGCGGCGAGGTGACGGAAACCACGCAGGGCCGGCAGCGGCCGTGGCACAATGCATCGCTGGGACGCGAGGTGTTCCTCGGCAAGCCCGCGGCGCCCGCCGCAGCGCCGGTGGCCGACGCCGCCAAGACGACGGCAACGCCCGCCCCCGCTCCGGTGGCGAGCGAGCCGCCGTCATGGGAGGTCGAGCAGCGCCTTTGGGACGAGGCTTCGAAGAAAAATGCCATCCCCTATTACGAGGCCTATCTCGACCAGTTCCCGGACGGCCGTTTCGCCACGGTGGCAAAGCTCAACATCGACCAGCTGAAGGATCCGACGGCGGGCAAGCAGGTCGCGTCGCTCGATACGAACGATGCTAACGCCAATCCGGGCTCGGCTGTCCGCACCTCGGTCGGCATCACAGACGAGATGAAACAGACGCAAGGCACCGAGCTGACGGAAAGCGCTATCGGGCTCGACCGCAACGGCCGCATCGATCTGCAGCTGCGCATCGAAGCGCTGGGCAACGAGCTTGGCCAGGTCGACGGCAATCTCGGCCAGAGGACACGCCAGGCGATCGGCGTCTGGCAAGGCAAGAACGGCTTGCCGCCAACCACCTATCTGACGCGCGAGCAGCTGGCCTTCCTGGTCATCCAGACCGACCCGATGATGGATGCCGTGCGCGCCAAGAACGTCGCCGACCAAGCCCGCACCGCGCCCAAGAAGCAGGTCGCGCAGAAGACCCGCACGCTGAAGCCGATGGCGCAGCAAAAGCCGCGCAGGAAACAGACGCAGGTCGTCCAGCGCAGGCGCGACAGCGAGACCGTGGTCCGCGAGGACGCGCCGCCGCCAAGGGACAACAACGACTTCCTGACCAAGGCATTGATCTTCGGCACCGGCATTGCGGTGGGCGGCGCGCTCAAGAACTGATCGAGGGTAAAGCGGGGCCCTGGCCTGTCGGCAGGGCTCCCGCCGCCGGTCTCGCTATGAGCTGGGCGGCGGCGAAGGCCTATTCCGTCCTGATTCGCATTTCCACTCGGCGGTTGACCGGGTCGTAGGGATTGGCGACGCGCGGGCGCGTCTTGCCCAGGCCGATCGCTTCGAGCCGCGCCGATTCAACGCCGTTCGCTTCGAGGAAAGCGGCCACCGACTGTGCCCTCCGCTGCGACAGGGTCTGGTTGTAGCGATCCGGGCCTGTCGCATCGGTATGGCCCTCGACGACGAAGCTGAATGTGCTCAGCCGGTTGTCCTTCAGCGCCTTGGCGAATTCGTCCAGCTCCGTGCGGGCGGTCTGGTCGAGCTGGGCCGAATCCAGGGCGAAGTTGATCATCATGTCGAGACCGGTTTTTTGAGATGAACCGCTCTTATCGGCCTTGCTCTTGCACTCTTCCTCGGTGCCGACGCAGATGCCGCGCGAGGCGCCAAGATTGCCCTGGCCCGCGAAGAACTTCACAATGTCTTCCGACTTCTGAAGCGGATCGGCGAACACGTGCGTTGAAAGAAGCATGGCCGCCAATGCCAAGGCTGAGCTGCCCCACCTCATGACCGTCACTCCTGTTTGATGTTTGAGCGGGTTTCGCTAGTGCGGACTATATCAAATCTCGAGGCGATTGTCTGTGAACAAGCGCACCTTGCCAGCGGCCGCCGCCTGCTAAAAGGCTAGGGCTTGACCGGCGCTCGGCCGCAGGCTTGAGTGCCAGAGCGGGGGGGGGGGGGGGGGGGGGAACCCCCCCCCCCCCCCGCGGGTGGTTTTTGAATATTGGGCGGGGCAAACAGGGGAGGGAATGTTGTGTTGTGTGGGAATAGTGGGGGGG
>NZ_JBVVQH010000018.1:65792-115321 GCF_055811115.1 Mesorhizobium sp. WSM4832
CCCCGCGGCCGCCCCCCTTAAATTTGGTTTGGTTTCCCGCGGGGGGGGGCGGTTGGTTTGCGGCCCGCGGGGGGGGGGGTTTCCCCCCACCCCCCCACCCCGCTCCACCTGTTTGTTTTACGCAATTCCGGACGGAAAACCGTTTCACACTTTTCCTGGAATTGCTCCAATTCGCTGGTTCTCGGGGTGCGGCAGCCATGGCCAATGAACTCGGATACAGAACAGCAAGGGATCTCTTCCTCGCCTGTCCCGCGATCGCGCGGGATATGAAATCACCGGCCGCCGCTCAAGCCCCGCTCGAATTTTGCCGTGCGCTGCTCGCCGGGCGCGTGCCGGAGGAAGCGGTCACGTTCTGCTCCTATCTCCTGCCCGAACGCGCCGCGGTCTGGTGGGGACATGAATGCCTGAGCAATCTCGCCGAGCTCCTTACCGACAGGGATCTCGAATTGCTGGCGCTTGTCAGTGACTGGGTGGGCGAGCCCGGCAATTCCCACCGTCGGGCGGCCCTGGGCGGTGCCGTCGACCTGTCGCCGACGACGCCGGCCGCGTGGATCGCGCTGTCGGCGGCCTGGCGTGACCCGGCCTTCGACATGATATCGACCGGATTTCCTGCCGCTCATGCCGTCAACGCCGGGATCCTGGCGGGGCTAGCCCGCGTCTCGACGGCGGACCGCTTTGGCGTGCTTTCGGCCTTCGTCGAAATGGGCATCCAGATGGTAGAGATGGAAGCGCAACGACAATCGGTCGACGCGTATTAGCGGCTTACTGCCACACAATCATTTGCAGCCGCCTTGCGCCCATCTGGCGAGCGCGACCTTGAAGCGGGTGCCGAGCGGATGCTGCAGGCGCAGGACGGAGACGTCGTTGGCGGCGAAATTCTTCGCCTGGTCACATAGGCGGGTCTCGTTCCACTCATGACAGCCTTCGCAGTGCTTGCCTTGCCAGACCGACTTGTCGAGGCCTTCGACCGGACTGAAAAGCGGCTCTCCCTTGATCAATTGGGCGATGCTCTTGCCGTCGATCGCCGGGTCGCCGAACTTGACCGGTCGATCGAAAAAGATCGGCCCGTCCGTCGCCAGCTTCGGGATCTTCTCGCGCAGCAGATTGAGCGCAAGCTGGTCGTCGGTCTGGCCGGATGCCGCGCCGGTATTGCGGGTCTCGGAACCCGCTTCGGCCTGCGGCGCGCTCGCCTCGCCGACGATCAGCGGCGCGTTGAGATCGACCCTATGGAGGACGACCTCGGTGGTCAGCGAGACATTGATCCACGGACGCTGCTTGCTGGCGGTCGCCTTGAAGACGTCGCTGGTCACCCTGTTCATCGCTTCGGTGATGGAGACGTTTGATTCACCGATATGCTGGAGCAGCGCCATGGTGAAAGGCGAGTGGTCGCCCGACCCGTCATAGGCGAGTTGGTCCGGACTGGCGGCGAAAGCGACCAGCGTGCCGGCGCCGCCATTCTCGATCGGGATTTCGGCAAGACCGCTGCTTGCGCCCTTTATGCCGGCGGTCTTCGCAAGCACGTCGGCAAGCGGGTTGTCGCGGCATGCGTCCAGGAAAACGAGCCTTATGCTGGTCTCGCGCGACATCTGGCGCAGGATGAAATCGACCGAGACGGCCTCGAAATCGAGCGAGGTCTCGTCCTCGAGCGCGGCATCGACCGGAAGCAGATAATTCTTGCCCGAGACCTGCAGGCCATGGCCGGCATAGAAGAAAAGCGCGATGTCGGCGCCGCGCACCTGCTTGGCGAACTGGGCGACCGTAGCTTGCGTCTGCTGCTTGGTGAGGTCGAAGCCGGAGACCACCTCGAAGCCGAGGTTCTGCAGCCGCTCGGCCATGGCCTGCGCATCCCGCGCAGGGTTGGCGAGCGGCGCCGCATGCTGATACTGCGAGTTGCCTAGCACCAGCGCGACGCGCCGCTCGGCACTTGCGGCTGTCAACGTCAAGAGCAAGGCAAGCGCCACAAGGCCGGCGGCGCGAAACATGCCACCGCAAAGGGCGATCGGACCGGAACTCACCGCGACCTCAATTGGCGGGCTTGCTGGCGGAGAACTCGATGCGCCGGTTGAGCGCCTTGTTCTTGGGCGTGTCGTTGGCGGCGACCGGCTTGTCCTCGCCATAGCCGGCGGAGCTTATCTGGCCGCGCGGAACGCCATCGGCAACAAGCGCGTCGGCGACCGCCTGGGCGCGCCGCTCCGACAGCAATTTGTTCGTCTCCGGCGATCCGTCGGAATCGGTATAGCCCGACACCTCGACCTTGAGGGCCGGGCATTTGCCGACGACGCCTTCGACCTCAGCCAGCAGCGGACGGCTCTTCGCGTCGAGCCTTGCGCTCGCCAGACGGAAGTAGATGGCGCCGGTGCGCGAGAGCACGGCAAACCTGTTGAGGCATTCCTCGTCGCTGAAATTGGCTTTCGCGGCATCGGTAGCGACGGGACCGACCTCGGCGGTGCTGGCCGCAACGGTCTGCACGGCGGCCGGCTTGCCGCCGTCGGCGGTGAAGACGAAATCAAAGGAAACAGATGCGGTCGGCACGATGTTGGCGACATTGGCAGCCTGCTGCAATTTATCGATGTTGGGCAGCAGGCCGAAATCCTCGACATGGACGGCGACGGGCGCCTCCGAAGCGACGGAAACCTGGGTATCGCTGATCATGGTGACGACGACGCTCGCCTCGAGATCCTTGTCGACGCCATGCAGGTTGAGGCGGAACGGCAATGTCGTCTTCACCCGGCGCTTTGCCGGCAGATCGGCGAACGCCGCCGGGTCCACCTTCGCTGTCAGCTCGGCCGTCGGATAGGTGAATGTCTCGAAAAACAGGAAGCGCATGCGAACATTGCGCAGGTCGACGCCCGTATCGACGGAATTGAGGTCGAAACTGATCTTGGCGTCACCGGCCGAACTCAGCGTGCCGATGATGTTCCTGATCTTGTTGGTCTCGACGATCGTGTTCTTCTTGACCGACTGGTAGGTGAGCACCGAAGCGGACGGATCGAGCGTCCAGTTCGGCGCGGCGCTCGCGGTCTGCGGTCCGAAGACCAGCAAGCCCAGCAACGCTGCAATTATCAAGCCAAAGGCCGCGGCCTTGGCTCGCACTTTTCGCCAGAATGCGACGACTTCGAACATGGAACGCCCCCGCCAGGACAACCCGATCTCGATACCGGCATGTGGCGGGAGCATAGAGCAGTTGAACCGGATTGGCGAGCGGTTCTAGTGAGCTGCGAAACCGTTATCAAAATCGCATCACCACCCGCCACCGCCACCGCCACCGTTGCCGCCACCACCTATTGGCGCAATGACGGGCACGGTTTCGTTCTTGACCGGTTTGATCAGCTTCTTGGCAGTCACTTTCTTCTGCTTCACCACCTTCGGTGTCGTCGTCACGCGAACGTGCTTGGTGGGATATTTGGTTGTCGGCGCCGGCTCGAACCTGGGGATCACAGTCGTACACCCAGCAACCGCAAAGGATAGCAATATTGCGATGACCGCCTGCTTCAATGCCGTGCCCACTATTGCCTCCTTATTGATCAGAACAGGTCCCGACGCGGATTGGCTTGCTCCCAGACGGCTCTGGCCGTCCGGATCAGTTGATCGTCGACCGAGCCGCCCGCGGGGATTTTCGATTTGAGTTCCGAGCGCAGTTGCTTCAAGGCAGCCGACTTCGGCTTCGCGCCGAACTGCGCCAGGGTTGTACGCGCGCTCGGTAGCTCGTTGCGAAGATCGAGCCCTGCCGCGAACGCCAGATAGCGGACGGCGACGGCCTGGTCGGATTTGTCGCCTTTCTGCATCTCGAGAGCCGCCCGGTCATACGCGCCGGAATAGTCTCCGCGGGCGCTCGCAAGCTCGAAAAGCCGTTGCGCTTCGTCGAGGTTCTGCGTCACGCCAACCCCGTCCCGATACATGCGGCCAAGGCTGCCGGGCGCATAAGGCTGGCCAAGGTCCATCGCCTTCTGGAAAAGCGTCTGCGCCTGCTTCGTATCCTTCTCGACGCCACGTCCGCTGAGATAGTTGCGTCCGAGAATATTCATCGAATACATATCCTGGCGCTCGACGCCCGCCTTGAGGAAGGCAACGGCGCGGACCGGGTCGGCGGGCACGCCATTGCGGCCTTCGGTGAAGATCGCGGCGAGATCGTTCATGGCATAGGTATGCCCCATGGCCGCCGCCTTGAGCAGCAGGTCCAGGCCCTTGCCGGCATCGCGCTGGACGCCGAGACCATTGAACAGGGCCCGTCCCCAGGCGGTCATTCCATAGGGATCCCCTTTGTCCGACGCCTTCGCATAGAAACTGTTGGCCTTGCTTGGGTCCACGGCCGTTCCTATGCCGGACGAAGCGATATAGCCGAGCTCGAACACGGCGCGGACATGTCCCCGGTCGGCAGCCTCCTGGATCGCCTTCTTGGCCTCGTCGACCTTGCCGGCGGCAAGCAGCGCCCGTCCGAGCTCGTAGCGGAAGCGGGCGACATCGGGATAGGCCTTCACCGCCGCCCGGCAGACATCCACGGCGTTGCTGCTGATTTCGTTCGGCAGCAGACCGGGAACAACGCCCTGCAGGTCGAGGGGCTCGCCAGCTTCCCTGTCGCAGGGCTCGACGCTCGGCGACAGCTTCATCGTCGCCGGCTTTGACGGCGTGTTGTCAGCTCGGATTTCGAAGCCGACTATCAATGGTTTGACGGCGCCTATCTGAGGTTCGTAGCGCAGTTGGTCGACTTCGCCGGCCATCAGGCTCGATTCCGGCGACAAGGTCCGATCCGGCAAGGACAGCGTCCCGGTTGCAGGATAGCTCGCAAGCTTCAGGCTGACACCCGGATCCTTCGTCGGAAAATCCAGCTTCAGCGGAACCGGGCCGACGCCGACCGGAATGTTGACGTCGCGGTTCTCGATCGCCTCGGCGGCGCCGGAGATGTGGATGCCGCGCTCCAGCACCTGCTGCTTCTGCTCGGACTCAAGCGAGGCCACGAGCTGCTTGCCCGCGGCACCGTCGCCATTCTTGACCCTGAACACCAGGATGCCCTGCGATCCGCCGCCCCACTCGTCATGCGTGGCATAGGCCAGCATATCGACCTGATCCTCAGCGTCAGCGCCCTTGGGCACATCCATCTGAAGCCGCGGCAGGTCCTTGCCCTCTATCGGCTCGCCGGTTGTGACCGGCTTGCCGTCGAGGATCAGACGCCCCAGCGCCGGCTGCCTTTCGATGCTGATGGTGACCGCGCCGCCGTCGACATCGACCGGCACCGGCAGGTCGAGCGCGACCGGTCCGACACCCGACGGCACGGTCTTTTCCAGCACCGGCGGCAAAGCCGGCCGGTTGGCGCGGCGCATCAGCACCACCTCATCGATCAGCGAGGAATTCTCCCACGGAACCTGGGCGCCTTTGGTGGCTTCGACCACGTCGCGGCGGACGGCCGCCATGACCGAGCGTATCTCCTGGTTCGGCGCCAGCGCGCGACGGGAGAAGGCGGATGAAAACGGACTAAGATCGCCAGACCCGTCATAGGCGACCGCGCCGGGCTCGGTAGCGAAGGCGATCAGCGTGTTCAGCGAACTTTTCACCTGTGCAAGGCCGGTGCCGCCGGCCGCAATCAACTGGTCGCGCAGCCAGTAGTCCTTGCGCGGGAACGGGTTGTTGCGGCAGGCGTCGAGGATGATCACCTGGATCTTCGATTTGGCGCGCAACTGCTGCAGGACGTCGTCGAGCTTGACCGCCTGGACCTCGATATCAGCCGCATCCTTGAGCGACGCATCGACCGGGATCAGGAAATTCTCGCCGCCGATCTGGAAGCCGTGGCCGGAGTAATAGACGACCGCAAGATCGGCGCCGTCCGCCGCCGCGAGATAATTGCGGAACTCCTTCTCGAACTGGAGTTTGGTGAGGTCCTTGGCGACGAACACATCGAAGCCGGCCAGCCGAAACGTGTTCGACACATCCTCGGCATCCTTGTCCGGATTCTTCAGCGCCGGGATTTCGCGGTATTCGGAATTGCCGATGACAAGCGCAACCCTTCGATCGGCATGCGCCTGCACTGTCGTGAGGCCCACGAGGATCAAGGCTGCAATCAGCGCGCAGCATCGCAGCATGGCAAAATCCCTAACTGCTATCACCTGTCGGCCACAGGAACGCAGCTTGCGGCACCGTGGTCTGTTAAAGACTTCACAATCCGCCAAGGTGGCAATGCAAGGAATCGCGCCGGCAAGGCGGATCGCTTATCCAATCAATTGCTAAAATAGCTCAGAGCCCTGGATGCCGCAATGACCCGAGTGCGTGCGTCGCCGCCTGTCGACGCTGGATTGCCATCGGCGAACCACGCCGACCGTGACCGGTATCGGCCGATCTCACCCGGCCATTGCCTCCGCGCCGCACTCCGCGTTTATTAAGGCGCCGCAGCAGTTGAGAACCGATGCTGATAGAGACAAAGCTCCAGCCGCCTTATTTGCCATCGCGTCGATCCCGACATAGCCGGCAACGCGGAATCGCTGATCGACTCCAGCCCGGTGACGCCGGTCGATTCCATCCTCACCGCCATCATCAACCAACTGTCGCGACGCGCCGCGCCGATCTACCTCGTTCTCGACGACGCGCATCTGATCGTCTCCAGCGAGATTGCAGCCTGCGTCAACATGCTGGTCGCCTATGCCCCGCCGGCCTTGCGCATCGTGCTCGCAACCCGTGGCGAGCTGCCGCTCGAGCTCGCCCATATGAAGATGAAAGGACATGTCGTCAGCCTCGGCGACAGCGACCTGCGCTTTTCGCTCGAGGAGACCGAGGACTACCTTGCCAATGTCTGCGGCCTCGACCTCGCCGTCTCGGCCGTGGTGGCGCTTCACCACAAGACCGAAGGCTGGCCGGCCGGCCTGCAGCTTGCCGCATTGGCGTTGGCGCATGAAGGATCGAGGGAAGCCTTCATCGCCGAATTTTCCGGCAGCCAGCGCGACGTGGCGATGTTCCTCACCCACGACGTGCTTGCCCGGCAGGCGCCTGAGATCCAGGATTTCCTGCTCAGGACCTCGATCCTCGACCGCTTCTGCCTGGGTCTCGTCGAAGCGGTTTGTCCGGGACGGGATTGCGCCGCGGCGCTGGCGACCATCGAGCACTCGAACCTCTTCCTGATTGCCCTCGATTCCTCCGGCCAATGGTTCCGCTATCACCACCTGTTCGCCGAATTCCTGCGCAACCGGCTGGATGCCTGGGCGCCGGAAGCACGCAAGGACCTGCATCGCTCAGCCGCCGCATGGCTGGCGGCCCGAGGCCATATCTCCGACGCGGTCGACCACGCGCTCGCCAGCGGCGATGCCGACCATGCCGCGCGCCTGGTCGAGGAATGCGCCATGCCGCTCACCATGCAGGGCCACATCCCCAAGCTGACGGAGTGGCTGAACCAGCTTCCCGCAGACCTCATCGCCGCCCGGCCCCGCCTGCTCCTGGCGCGTGTGTGGGCGCAGTTCCACATGAGCCGGCCGCGCCAGGCCGTTCGCATCCTCAAGCAGGCCAAGACCCTTATCGGGGAGCTTTCCGAGCGCGGCGAGATCGATCGCGCGACTACACGCTCGCTCAAGGCCGAGCTGCGGACGCTGACTGCCGGCGTCATCAGCGCCACCGACCGCTCCCGTACCGCGACCCGTGTCGCCTCGCGCTGGCTGGCGGATTTTCCCGAAGACGAGCCTTTCGCGCGCGGCACGCTCGCCAACATCTGCGCCTTCAGCCACTATTCGCTTGGCGAGCTGGATGCCGCACGCCTGCGCAGCCTCGCAGCGCGCGACCATCATGCCGCGGCCAATTCCGTCTTCGGCATCGTCTATTGCGACCTGCTGCTGGGGCTGGTCGAGATTTCCGCCGGTAACCTCACCGAGGCCCACCAATTGCTCGACCGCGCCTGCCGGCTCGCCCGCGAGCGCCTGGGGTCCGGCTCCTACGCGGAGGCGATGACGGCGATCTTCCATGTCGAGCTCGCCTATGAATGGAACGACCTGCAAGGCGCCGAGCGCATCCTGCACCAGCATCGGCAGATCATAGAGGAATGTGGGCTGGTCGTGCACGAGATGGCCTGCAAGCTGCACCTGGCGCGGCTCTCCGCCGCGCATGGCCGGCACGACGAGGCCATCGTCTTCCTCGAACGCGCCGAACGGCTGGGCATCGAGAAGCGCTATCGCCGGCTGACAGCCGCCGCGCTGAACGAGCGGGTGCGGCTGCTTTTGTCGCGCGGCGACGTCCGCGCCGCCCGACTGGCGCTGCGCTCGCGCGGCATCGAGCCTTCGGCCGAAAGCCGGCCCGCCCCGATCCATCCGCTCGACGAATATGCCCATATCGGCGCTGCGCGCGTGCTGATCGCCGAGGGCCACCCGGCGAAGGCCATAGCCGTGCTCGACCGTATCGCCGAACGCATGCGCCGTGACGGCCGCCTGCGCGGCTTCATGCAGGTCCGCGCGCTTGTCGCGATCGCCGCGCACAGCGCGGGCGAAACGCTGCTGGCCCTGGCGGCGGCAGTCGATGTCGTCACCCTGGCGCTACCGCAGAACGCCATGCGCTCCCTGATCGACGAGGGCCTTCCGATGCGCGAGGTGCTCGAATTCGCCCGGTCGCGAATTCCGGCGTGGTCACGCAATTCCGGCACCGCCACCTTTGTCGACACGCTTCTGCGCGAGCTGGGCAAGACCGCGCCCGAACGCGCGCGCCCGATGGCGACCGCGGGGAGGAAGCAAATGCTGAGCAGCAAGGAAACCGATGTCGCCACCCTGCTTCTGCGTGCCTACACCAACCGCCAACTGGCGGAGACGCTGTCCATGGCGCCCGATACGGTGAAATGGCATCTGAAGAACATCTTCGGCAAGCTCGGCGTCTCAAGCCGGACAGAAGCGGTCCTCAAGCTGAGGAAATCGGGCTCGACGCCGCCACCGAGCGGCAATTGGCGGGCTGAGCAATTCCAGGAAACTGTGTAGCGCCTTCGGCGCAGCCTTCCGTCCGCAATTGCGCCGCAACAAACAGCCACCCGAATGGGTGGGCTCAAAAGAACCACCCATTACCCGAAGGTGTCGGGACAGCGCTAATATAGCGGGCCATCATCCGGCCGAAATACGCAGGGTGGGAGCCGCATGGCGACTGGTTTCGTTTTCCACGAACTTTATCTTTGGCACAACACCTGGAACTGGAACCAGGTCTTCCCGCCGAGCCTGACGGTTCAGCCCGGCACCCATGCCGAAAATCCCGAGACCAAGCGTCGCCTGCGCAATCTGCTGGAAGTGAGCGGCATCCTCGACCATCTGGTCACCATCAAGCCGCGACGCGCCACCGTCGAGGAACTGTCGCGGGTCCATACGCCGCAGCATATCGCCAAGATCAGGGAGATCAGCGACCGTGGCTATGGCGACGCCAGCTCGCTGACGCCGCTCGGTGCCGGCAGCTATGAAATCGCCCTCCTGGCAGCCGGCGGCGCCATCAAGGCCATGGAAGCCGTCATCACGGGACAAGTGGACAACGCCTATGCGCTGATCCGCCCGCCGGGCCATCACGCCACCGCCGATGTCGGCATGGGCTTCTGCCTGTTCTCGAATGCCGCGATCGCCATCCGGCATGCGCAGAAATTGCATGGCCTCACCCGCATCGCGACCGTCGACTGGGACGTCCATCACGGCAACGGCACGCAGTCGATCTTCTACGACGACCCGAGCGTGCTTTCGATCTCGCTGCACCAGGACAATCTGTTCCCGGCCAATTCCGGCGCAATCGCCGAAAATGGCGACGGCAAGGGCAAGGGCTTCAACATCAACGTCCCGCTGCCCCCGGGGTCAGGCCCCGGCGCCTACGCCGCAGCTTTCGAGCGCGTGGTGATCCCGGCGCTGATGCGCTTCAAGCCGGAGCTGATCGTGGTGCCCTCGGGCTTCGACGCTTCCGGCGTCGATCCGATGGGACGCATGCTGATGAATTCCAGCGGTTACCGCAGGCTGGCGCGCATGCTGCTCGACGCGGCGCGGGCGCTGTGCGGCGGCCGCCTGGTGATGACGCATGAGGGCGGCTACTCCGAAATGTACGTGCCCTATTGCGGCCTGGCCGTGATGGAGGAGCTTTGCGGGCACCGCACGGGTGTCGAGGATCCGTGGGACCAGTTGATGGGACGATGGGGTGGAATGTCGGCGCAGCCGCATCAGACGGCGATCATCGACCAGGCGGCCGAACTGGTCAAAAACATAAACTGATAAAAGCTTACAAGGGGAATCGAGATGAAGCGCAGTTCGAAACTAACCACGCCGAATGTGATTGCCGGCTCGCGCCGCAACTTCCTGATCAAGGGAGGCCTCGCCACCGCCGCGACGCTGACCGGCATGCCGGCCATGCTGTTTTCGATGAACAACGAGGCGCGCGCCGAAGGCGATCCGATCCCGGTCGGCCAGTGCGGCCCGACCACCGACTTCGCCGCGCCCGACGGCATCGAGTTCAAGAACGGCCTTACGCTCGCCTGCGAGGAGATCAACGCGCTGGGCGGCATCCTCGGCCGGCCGCTGGAGCCATCCTTCGAAGACACCGCGCAGATGGGCGACGCCACCAATGTGCAGGCGGCCCAGCGCCTCGTCGACCGGCACGGCGTGCATGCCATCCTCAACGGCTACAACATCGGCTCGGGCGCCGCGATCCAGGAGGTCGCTGCCGACAACGGCATCGTCTACGTCCACTACGACACCACGATCGGCCACAACAACCTAGTGAAGTCCAACCCGGACCGCTACTGGGGCTCCTTCCAGGGCGACCTCGCCGAATACTGGTACGGCCCAGGCTTCCTGAAGTTCCTCCAGGGGCTTGAGGAAAACGGCGAATGGAAGCGCAAGAACAACAAGATGGCGGTGATCCTCTCGGCCGGCGTCTATGCCTCCAACATCGCCAACGCCGTCAAGGAGCAGGCCAAGAGCTATGGCTGGGACATCAGCCTGTTCGAGACCGTCAGCGTGCCCGCTTCCGAATGGGGACCGACGCTGGCCAAGATCCGCCAGGATCCACCGGCGGTGATCTGCATCACCCACTTCCTGCCCGCCGATCTCGGGCAGTTCGCGCTGCAGTTCGCCTCGAATCCGACGCCGAGCCTGGTCTACATGCAATACGGCCCGTCGATCCCGGCCTTCCGCGACATCGCCAAGCAGGCGGCCAACGGCATCATCTACGCGACCGTCGTCGGCGCGCTACAGGACGAGATCGGCACCGCTTTCGAAAAACGCTACAAGGCGAAGTTCGGCCCGAACGCCGGCCACAATTCCGGCGTGCAGCCCTATGACGGCGCCTATGTCTGGGCGACCGCCGCGGCACTTGCCGGCGGCACGGGCGAACCCGGCAACAATGAGCAGAACCGGAAGGTTGCGGCCCGGATGAGCGCAATGATATGGCGCGGCGTCGCCGGCACGACCCGTTTCATGCCGCTTGAGAACGCCGCCTATACCTATCCGACCCAGGTCACCGACTCGTCGCTCGGCATGCCACATCAGTTCCTGCAGATTCAGGACTACGCCAAGGGTCCCGGCCTGATCGCGCCGGCGCCGTACAGCACGGCCAAGTTCATGATGCCGCCATGGATCAAGGCATAGCCGGATGACGGGAGACGCCGCCGCGACGCCATTGCTGTCGTGCAGGCATGTCGGCAAGTCCTTCGGTGCGCTCGTTGCGGTCCGCGATTTGTCCTTCGATGTCGGGGCTGGAGAAATCCTCGGCATCGGCGGACCGAACGGGGCCGGCAAGACGACGCTGTTCGAGGTGATATCGGGACTGAACCCGGCCACCACTGGCTCCATCGCGCTCGACGGCCAGGACATCACCGGGCATGCACCCGAGCAGATCTGCCATGCCGGCGTTGCCCGCACCTTCCAGCTCAACGCCGGCTTCGACAGCATGACCGCGCGCGAGAACGTGCTGGTCGGCGCCTATTTCGGCCGAAGCAACCGGGCCCTGCCGACGCTGCGCGCCGGCCGCGCGGCGCATGAGGCCGCCGATGCCGCGCTTGAAATGCTCGGCATCGCCGACCGCGCCGACAGGATCACCGGCAAGCTGCCGGTGCTTGACCGCAAGCTGCTGATGATGGCGAGCGCCCTGGCGACGAAGCCGAAACTGCTGCTTATGGACGAACCCGTCGGCGGGCTCACGGCGCGCGAGGTCGACCGCGTCATGGATGCCGTGCGCGCCATCACGGCGGCGGGCGTCACCATTGTCCTGATCGAGCACGTGATGCGCTTCCTGGTGCGCCTCTCCGACCGCATCATGATCATGCATCACGGCGAAAAGATCTTCGAGGGCTTGCCGACAAAGCTTCTCGACGATCGCACCGTCGTCGACGTCTATCTCGGTCAGGGCGCCTCCGAGCGGCTACGCTCCTTCATGGAGGGCGCTCATGGCTGAGGCGGCGCTCGAGATCGTCAACGCCAGCGCCGGCTATGCCGGCCGCATCGTGCTCGACGCTATCAAATTGTGGGCACGGAAGGGTGAACTCACCGCAATTGTCGGCCCCAACGGCCATGGCAAGAGCACCCTGCTCAAGGCGATTTCCGGACTTGTCCCGGTGACGTCGGGCGAGATCCGCCTCGACGGCCTGCGCATCGACAGGCTGCGTCCCGACCAGATCGTCGGACGCGGCGTCATCCAGGTTCCGCAGGGCGATCTGCTGTTTCCGGCGATGACCGTCCACGAGAACCTTCTGATGGGCGCCTATGCCAACAGCGGCGGGTTTGCCGAACGGCTCGACTTCGTCTTCACGCTGCTGCCGAAGCTGAAGGAGCGCCGCAACCAGACCGCCGGCACACTTTCAGGCGGCGAGCGCCGTATGTGCGGCATCGGCCGCGGCCTGATGGCGTGCGGCGAGGTGCTGATGCTTGACGAGCCCTCGCTGGGCTTAGCCCCGATCGTCATCGAGCAGATCTACGAGGTCATCTTCAACCTGAGGCGGGAGGGCCGCACCATCCTTCTCGTCGAGGAGAACGCCGAGCGGATCGCCGAGCATGCTGACATGATCCACCTGCTCGACAACGGCCGCATCGCCTGGTCTGGCCTGGGCGCCGAATTGATGGCGCGCCCTGAAATCGTCGAAACCTATCTCGGAGTGTGAGCGATGGACGTCCTGATCCAGATCGTCGCTTCCGGCCTGACGCTGGGCGCCATGTACGCGGTCGCCACCATCGGCCTGTCGCTGGTCTACGGCTCGCTCAACATGCTCAACATGGCGCATGGCGCCATGCTAACGCTTGGCGGCTATATCTGCTACGCGGCCATCGTCCATGCCGGCCTGCATCCGGCGCTGGCGCTTCTTGCCGCGGCGCTCGTCTGTGCGCTGGTCGGGCTGCTGATCTATTTCAGCGCGGCGCTGCCGTTGCTGCGGGCGGAGAATTTCGAGACCAACATCTTTATCGCCACGATAGGCATCGGCAGCGTCATCGAGAACCTGATGCTGAAGGGCTTTGGACCTTATCCGATCCCGCAACCGCTCGCGGTCGACGGCCAGGTCGTCATCGGCAATGTGCACATACCGTTGCAGAATGTCTTCATCCTCGGCGTCGCCATTGTGCTGATGGCGGCGGTCGCCATCCTCCTGCAACGCACCAGCACCGGCCGCGCCATCCGCGCCACTTCGATGAATCGCGAGGCGGCGCAACTCATGGGCGTCAGGGTCGGCCGGGTCTATGCGCAGGTGCTGGCGCTCTCCGGCGCGCTCGCCGCCGTTTCCGGCGTCATGATCAGCTCGATCGCCACGCTGACGCCGGTGATGGGCGGCGACCCGATGTTGAAAGCCTTTGTCGTCTGCGTGGTCGCGGGGCTCGGCAACGTCTACGGCGCCGTGATCGCGGCGATCGCGCTCGGCCTGCTCGAAGCCGCCACCCAATATGTGCTGGGCGTGCGCTGGAGCTTCGCCACTTTGCTGCTTCTCGTCATCCTAGTGCTCATCTGGCGGCCCTACGGCCTGTTCGGCAAACAGCAGGTGGTCCGCCTATGACATCGATCCGTCGCGACATACTGATCGGCCTTGTCTGCCTGACTATCGCCGCCGCGCTGCCGATCGTCATGCCCGGGCGCTACGTCATCACCCAGTCGACGCTGTTCTTCATCTGGGCGATCGTCGTGGTTCAGTGGAATCTCGTGCTCGGCATAGGCGGCATCTTCTCGCTGGCGCAGATGGCGCTGTTCGCCACCGGTGCTTACGCCACCGCGATGCTGGGTTTTTACTGGAAGGTGCCTATGCTTGCCGCCATCCCGATAGGCGGCGTGGCCGCCGTTGCGGTAGGCATGCTGATCGGCCTCGCCTGCCTGCGCCTGCGCGGCCCTTACGTAGCCCTGCTGACGCTGGCGATCGCGCAGGTCATGTATGTGCTCATCGTCAACGACACCGATTGCTTCACCACCACCGGCGGCTGCATGCCGCTGTTCGGCGGCGTACGCGGCATCGGCCAGTTCGGCGATGTCGGCCTGCGCGCGCTGTTCCCGTCGAAATGGTACATAGCCCACTATTATGTCGGCCTCGCCCTCCTGGCGGTCGCGGTGACAATCTCGATCGTTGTCATCCGAGGACCGCTCGGCCTTGCCTTCCGGGCGCTGCGCGACAATCACGGCTACGCCATGTCCCGCGGCATCAGCCGTTTCAAATACCAGCTTTGGATCTTCGCCGTCTCCGCCTTCTTCACCGGGATCGCCGGCGGCTTCTATGCCGTCCATTTCCGCGTCGTCGGCCCAACGGTCTTTTCCTTCTCGACGCTGCTGTTCCTGATCGCCATGATCGTCATCGGCGGCCTCGGCTCGATATGGGGTCCCCTGCTCGGCGCCGCCGTGCTGATGCTGGCCGACGAAGGGATGCGGGAATTGTCCGACTACCGCAATGTCGGCCTTGGGCTGCTGCTTGCGGTCTTCGTCATTGCCTGGCCGAACGGGCTGAATGGCTGGCTGCAACGAAGCAGAACCAGCCGCAATTGACGACAGCCCGCATCACCACCATTGGCATCTGCGAGGGCACACAGATGGCCCCGGCGAGGATGCCCGGATTTTCAGCCGGGCATCCTCGGACACGATCACCGCCCGGGCGGAATTTATTTCTCCGCGTAGGTCGGCTTGCCGTCGGCGCCCTTCTTCCATTCGTAGATGACATAGTCGGGACGCGTGATGTCGCCCTTCTGGTCATAGCCGATGTCGCCGATAGCCGTCTTCCACGGGCCGCTTGCCTTGATGGTCGCGGCGACCTTCTGCGCATCATCGGCCGAGCCGGTCTTGTCGATCGCCGCGGCGACGATCTGGACCGCAGCGTAGGAGTAGAGCGTGTAGGCCTCCGGCTCGAAACCCGAGGCCCGGAACTTTTCGACGATGTCCTTGGCGGCGGGATTTTTCCGTGGGTCCGGCGAGAAGGTGTTCAAGGTGCCGATAACTGAATCGCCCGCGATCGAGGCCAGCTCGTTCGAGACCATTCCGTCACCCGAGAACAGCGTCGCCTTCAGACCCTGATCTGCCGACTGGCGCATGATCAGACCCGCCTCTGTGTGGAGACCGCCGAAATAGATCAGCGTGACGCCGGCCGCTTTCATCTTGGCGATGAGCGCGGAGAAGTCCTTGTCGCCGACATTGATGCCTTCATACATCACCTCGGTCAGGCCGTCGGCGTTCAGGTCCTTCTTCGCGACATCGACGAGGCCCTGGCCGTAGGGTGTCTTGTCGTGGACGATGGCGATCTTGGCGTCCTTGAAGTTCGCGGCGATATAGTCTCCCGCCACCTTGCCCTGCTGGTCATCGCGGCCACAGGTGCGGAACGTGTTCCAAAGGCCGCGCTCGGTATATTGCGGATTGGTCGATGCCGGCGAGATCTCGAGCACGCCGTTTTCGGCATAGACTTCCGAGGCCGGGATCGACACGCCCGAGTTGAAGTGACCGACCACATACTTCACGCCGTCAGCGACGAATTTGTTGGCGACCGAAATGCCTTGCTTCGGATCGGAGACATCGTCGCCTATCTCGATCTTGATCTTCTGGCCGAGCACACCGCCGGCCGCGTTGATGTCCGCCGCAGCCTGTTCGGCGCCTTTTTGGAACTGCGCGCCAAACGCCGCGTTCGGGCCGGTTATCGGCCCGGCGACGCCGACGACGATGTCCGCCCAGGCATTGCCCGCGAAGGCGGCAAGCGCGGCCCCCGCGACCGCCGACAAGAGATATTTCTTCATATGGAGCTCCCATTTTCGTGGCGGGCACTGGTTGAAGCTTCGATGCGATGCCCACGTCCGACGCATCGAGCAGACGCTTGAGCGGACCGGCCTGCCGTTGAATCAGGTCATGGCCGATGCCGGCGGGTCAGGGCATGAGGCCGAGACCGGCCCCCGTCACAAGAAACGTCTCGCCTTCGATCCGCATCCAACCTGCCCCCGTGCGGCTGTGCTGTCGGGGCATATTGGCTGCAAGCGAAGTGGCATACGATGACCGTAGGACCCAGATTTGGTGATCGATTTTGCAATGTTTCGGGAATGCACCGCCTGCGTGTTAATGCGCGGACGCTTTGTCCCGCGCATCGACGTCGGACGATGCCTCGCGGCGGAACAAAGCCGGGCTCTTGCCGGTCCATTTGTGGAATGCGCGATGAAATGCGCTCGGTTCGGAAAAGCCGATGTCGGCGGCGAGGTCGGCGACACTGCGACTGCCGTTGAGCAAGGCCTCCATCGCCAGGGCCCTGCGCATCTCGTCCTTGATCGAGCGATAGCTCTGGCCCTCCGACTGGAGCCTGCGGCGCAAGGTCGGCACCTGCATGCGCATGCCGGCGGCAAGCCTCTCGAAGCTCGGCCATGCCGCGGGCACCGTGGCGTGGAGGCGTCCGCGTATCGCCGCCGATAGCCCCTCGTCATGGCGGTAGCGCACGAGAATGTTGGCCGGGGCCTTGCGCAGGAATTCCCGCAAGGCACAGGCGTCACGGATAACTGGCAGCTTCAGGAATTCGGCATCGAAGACCAAGCGGCTATCGGGCTGATCGAACCGCACCGGCGCGCCGAAGAACAGCCGGTAGTCGCTCCCCGTCGGCGGGATGCTGCATTTGAAATCCACCCAGCGGATGGGAAGGCGCCGGCCCACCAGCCAGCAGTTCACGCCATGGACGATGATCCAGAAGGTGCGATAGGCGAAAGCCGACCGCAGCGGGCCCGAGTTACTCAACGTGACTTCTGCGAGGCCGTTCCTGACGATCAATTCGCCATGCGGATCGTCGAGCACGACGCGCAGGAAGCGCAAACCCCTGCGCAAGGCATGCTCGAGCGTCTCGGTGGAAAGCAGCGCCTGGCAGAGCAGCGCGAAGCTGCCGGCCCGCATCGGCCGGGCGCCTTCACCGAAGAACTCGTCGTCCATCGTCTGCGCGACGGCGTGCCAGAGCGCGCCATATTGTTCGGTCGAGATCGGTTCTGAAATCACCGGCGGCAGCCCGACACGAGCCAACAGGGGCTCCACCTCGACGTTGTGGCGGCGAAGGCACTCAAGCGTATCGTCCATGAAACAGGGAGCGATCATCCGGCGCTGCATCGCGTGGGTTCCGTCCTCCTCTTGAGCTCGCTAGCGCTCGCCCCGATCGAAGGTGGCGGCGCCCACACCTTGCTGCCGCAAGGCGGTCCTGGCGATTTTCTGCGTCGGCGTCCGCGGAAGCGGCATGTCGGTGATTTCGATGTAGCGCGGCACCATGTGGCGCGGCGCCGACGCCCTGAAATGTGCAAGCAGCTCGGCCGCCTCCAGCATCGAACCCGCGCGTCGCTGGGCCACGACCATGATGTCCTCCTCGGTGAACTCGGACGGAATCCCGAACGCGGCGCTTTCGACAATGTCGGGGTGCTTCTCGGCGATGGTCTCCACCTCGTAGGCGGAGATGTTCTCGCCCCGCCGCCGGATCGCCTCGTTCAAACGGTGCTTGAAGTAGAGCCAGCCATCCTCATCAAGGCAGCCGGCATCGCCGGAATGATACCAGAGGTTTCTGAGCGTCTGCACCGTCTTGGCGTCT
The DNA here is from genome assembly GCF_055811115.1 of Mesorhizobium sp. WSM4832. Lineage (NCBI taxonomy): Bacteria > Pseudomonadati > Pseudomonadota > Alphaproteobacteria > Hyphomicrobiales > Phyllobacteriaceae > Mesorhizobium > Mesorhizobium sp. WSM4832. The sequence continues at coordinate 83,749 of NZ_JBVVQH010000018.1, forward strand.
GCCCGGTAATAGCCGGAGAACATGCTCCAGTTCTTGCGCGGGCGCGACACGATCTCGCCGATGGAACCGTGCGGCAGGGGCCGGTCCCTGTCGTCGACGATCGCGACTTCCCAGTCCGGATGCGGCCGCCCGCATGAGCCCGATTTCGTATCCCCCACTGTGTCGAGGGTGACGAAACCTGTCTCCGTCTGCCCGTAGCCCGTGACGAGCCGCATGCCGAAGCGCCGCTCGAATGCTTCCTTGTCCGGGACCATGGGAATGCACTGGCATATGCGCACCGGGTTGGCGCCGTCGCCGTCGGACGACGGCTGGCGCGACAGGATGACCGCCATGGCGCCGAGCAGGTTCGTCGCCGTGGCGCCGCTGGCGCGGACCTGATCCCAGAACCGCGAAGCGCTGAAGCCGTCGACCAGCGTCGTGCGGGTGCCGTAGATCAGCGGCAGGTAGACGCCGAACATCTGCGCGTCGGTGTGGAACAGCGGCAATGCCGAGAAATAGCTGTCGCCGGCCGTATAGCCGAGATTGAGGGCCATCGCCGCCGCCCAGGAATAGCAGTGATGGTGGGACATCAATGCGCCCTTGGCCGGGCCGGTGGTGCCCGAGGTGTAAAGGATCGCCATCGGGTCGGAATAATGAATGTCGGCGAGATCGAAATCCGGCTGCGGCGCCATGCATTCCTCGAAACCGACGATCCGGCCGATCCGGATGCCGGCTGCCCGAGCTTCGCCTGGATCGACGCCGACGAGGATGAGGGTAAGCAGGTCCGGCAAACGGTCCTGGATCCTGGCGAGCTCGTCAAGCGCATTGGCGTCCGCGACCAGGACTTCGGCGCCGCAATTGTTCAAGTTGTGGCAAAGCAGATCGCCCTTCAGGCCGGGATTGGCGGGCACCTCGATCGCGCCCAGGCTCGATACGGCGAACCACATCGCGACCAGCTCGAAACAGTTGGGCAAGAGCATCGCCACGCGGTCGGACTTGCCGATGCCCAGGCCGCGCAGGCCCCGCGCCAGCCTTCCCGAGACGATCTGCATTTCCTCGAAGCTGGCAGAACGTCCGCAAATGTCGATGAACGGGCTGTTGCCCAGGCGCTCGGCCTGCTTGAGCAGGATTTTCGGCAGCACCCGGCTCTCCAGATCGTCGTCGTGCTGGCCGGGGATGTAGAAGGAAGGGGCGACTTCAAGCATGGTCATGAATCAGAAATTCTTTGCCCGCGCCTGCGCATCGGGAGACAAGAAACCGCTCACGGTGGCCCGGGTCTCGAGCGCCATTGCGTCCGCGAGAGAGGAGTGGAAGCCGTTGTTGATGGCGTGCTTGATGTCGGCCACGGCATTCTCCGGACGCTCCGCTATTGCCAAGGCGAGCTTCCTTGCCTCGTCCAGCAGTTGCGTCTCGGGAAAAAGCTTCCACGCGATGCCGACCTCGAGCGCTTTCCCGGCGTCATGCTTCTCGCCCAGGATCATCAGTTCCTTGGCGACCTGCGGGCCGGCCTGCTTGGTCAGCAGCGCGGTGACGCCGCCGGTGACGAACAGCCCATAGGTGACTTCGGGGAAGAACCAGCGCGCGTTGTCGGCGAATAGCGTGAAGTCGCAATTCACCGCCCATTCAAGCGCGCCGCCCACGCACCAGCCATGCACCGCGGCGATCACGATCTTGCGCGACTGCATGATCTGCAGGGTGATGTTCTGGATGGCGTCCACCCAGGCCTGCGTCGCCGCTTCGGAAGTGGTCTGCGCATCGAGGTCCTTGAGGTCGTCGCCGGAGCAAAAGGCGCGTCCTTCACCATGCAGGATGACGGCGCGGATCGACGGGTCCGCTTCGGCCCGAGCTAACGCCTCGGACAGACCGTCGACAAGTTGCCTGTTCATGGCGTTGAGCCGTTCGGGACGGTTGAGCTTGACCCAGGCGATCGCGCCGTCGTGCCTGGAAATGACCGCGCCTGCCTTGGCATCCCCCATCTTGGCGTCCTTTGCCATGGTGTTCTTTGTCATGGCGTCCTCCTCAAACGATCATCGGTTCGGCATAGGAGCCCCAGACCTCGCGCAGCGTGGCGCAGATCTCGCCAAGCGTCGCCTTCGCCTTCACGGCTTCGATGGTCTTCGGCAAAAGATTGGTCTCGTCGGATCTTGCCTGCTCGGCGAGTTCGTTCAGCAGTTGCCGGACGCGGGCGCCGTCACGCCCTGCCCGCACCGCGTTGAGGCGGTCGATCTGCAACTGCGTGCACTGCTCGTCATAGGGATGGATGTGCACCTCGGCCGGGCGGCTGGTCTCGTCGACATAGCGGTTGACGCCGACAGAGATCTTTTCGCCGGCATCGATCTTGCGGAATGTCGCGTAGGCCGAGTCCGCCAGTTTCTGCTGGAACCAGCCTTCCTCGACCAGCTTCACCGCGCCGCCGCGCTCATCCACTTCGTCCAGAAGTTTCCAGATCTCGGTCTCCATGTCGCGGGTGAGGCGCTCGATGAAGTAGGAGCCGCCGAGCGGGTCGATCACCGAAGTCACGTTGATCTCGTCGCGGATGATCTGCTGGGTGCGGATGGCCAGCTTCATAGCCTCTTCGGTCGGGATGGCGAAGGCCTCGTCGAGGCCGTTGGTGTGCATGCTCTGGCAGCCGCCCAGCACGGCGCCGAGCGCCTGGATGGCCGTGCGCATGAGGTTGTTGTGGTGCTCGACCTTGGTCAGGCTCATCGCCGCGGTCTGCACATGCACCCGCAGCCGCATGGACTCCGGCTTCCTGGCCTTGAAGCGCTGCGCCATGATCGTGGCGTAGACCCGCCTGGCCGCCCTGAACTTGCAGATCTGCTCGAAGAAATCCTGATGGCTGATGAAGAAGAACGACAGCCTGGGCGCGAAGTCGTCGATGTCCATGCCGGCGCCGGTGACCTCCTCGCAATAGGCGATTGTGAAGGCCATGATGAAGGCGATCTCCTGGAGCGCGTTTCCGCCGACATCCGAAAGGTGATAGCCGCTGAGGCTGATCGGATTGATCTTCGGCGTCGCCTTGGCGCTGTACATGATGAGGTCGCGCAGCAGCCGGACGGCCGGGCGCACCGGATAGATCCATTCCTTCTGCGCGACATACTCCTTGAGCGGGTCAGCCTGCAGCGTGCCGGCCAGCTTGCGAAGGTCGTAGCCGCGCCGCTCCGCGACGGCGACGTACATGGCGTAGACCACCCAGGCAGACGGATTGATGGTGAGCGAGACCGAGATCTTTTCCAGGTCTATTCCGTCGAACAGCCGGTCGACGTCGTCGACCGTGTCGATGGCGACGCCAACCCGCCCGACTTCGCCGAACGCCCTCGGATCGTCCGAGTCCAGGCCAAGCAGCGTCGGCAGGTCGAAATCGGTCGAGAGCCCGGTCTGGCCGGTCTGGATCATGTATTTGTAGCGCTGGTTCGTGGCCTCGGGATTGCCGAAGCCGGCGACCTGCCTGATGGTCCAGGGCCGGCCGCGATACATCGTCGGATAGGCGCCGCGGGTAAAAGGATAGGCGCCGGGGAAACCCAGCTCGTCGGCAGGAATGTCGGCGATGTCGGCGGCCGTGTAGACGCGCTTAAGCGGAATGCCGCATTCGGTCTCGTAGGCCGGCTTTTCCTCCGGCCTGCTGCCGAGCGCGGCCGCGAGTTCCCTTTCCTCCCACGCGGCCTGTTTTTCGCGGATGTCCTCGATCGCGGTTTCGGAAAACAGGTTCATGTCGCTCGCACCTCGTTCGCCCAGCCGAGCAGAAGGTAAGCCGCGCCGGAGGGATCCATGTCCCTGTTCACGACGGCCTGGATGTGCTCTCCGATCTCGTCGGCCCGCTCATCGAATTTGCGCTGGAAAAGATGTTTGGCCGCGCCGAGGATCCGCGTCCGGCAAATGCCCCGCTGCCGCTCGGCCAGCTCGCCGCTTTCGCGCAGATGCGACCAGTGCCTGGAGATGGCATCCGTCAGCTCGCCGATCCGCTCGCCCGAAACCGCGCTGACCGGAAGCACCGGCGGCGTCCATTTAGAGCCCGTCCGTTCCGAACCGAGGGCCATCATCCCGCGCAGGGCCGAAACGGTCGCCGCCGCCTCCGGCTTGTCGGATTTGCTGACGGCATGGATATCCGCGATCTCCAATATGCCGGCCTTGATCGCCTGAATGTCGTCGCCGAGCCCGGGCGCCGAGAGAACGACGATGCTGTGCGCCGCCGTCACCACTTCCACCTCGTCCTGGCCGACGCCGACGGTCTCGATGATGATGGGCGAGTAGCCGGCGGCGTCGAGGACATCGACCGCCTGCAGCGTCGACCGGGCAAGGCCGCCCAGATGGCCGCGCGTCGCCATGCTGCGGACGAAGGCCTGGGAGGATGAGGCCGCCTCGCTCATGCGCACCCGGTCGCCGAGGATTGCGCCGCCGGAGAACGGGCTGCTCGGATCGACGGCGACGACGCCAACCTTGCGCTCCTCCGCCGCGAACGCCCGGATGAGGCAAGAAACCAGCGTGGACTTGCCCGCTCCCGGAACACCGGTGATGCCGACGACATGCGCCTTGCCGGTGTGCCTGTAGATCTCCGCCAGCGCAGGCGCGGCTTCCGGATAGCCGGCCTCGGCGCGCGTTATCATGCGGGCGATGGCCGCAACGTTGCCCGCGAGGATCTCGGGCACGAGCTCGATCGAGGGCCTGTATGCCGCGCGCCTCACCGGTCTCGGAGGTGTAAAGGCGGTCATACCCGGCCACGAGCGGCAATCAGGTTCCTGATCGTCGTCACGATCAGTTCGGCCCGCGCCTCTTGCGGCACGATCGCGTCGACACCGCTGTCCCACAGGGCGGCATAGTCCTGCTCGGGAATGACCCCGCCGGCGACGACGAAGATGTGCTCGGCCTTCTCTTCGCTCAGGCAGCGTCCCAGTTCCCGGAACAGCGGGACATGCGAACCGGAAAGCAGGCTGACGCCGATGACGTCAACGTCCTCCTGGACAGCCGCCGCCACGACTTCGTCCGGCGACTTGTAGAGGCCGGTGTAGACGACTTCCATGCCGGCATCGCGCAGGATCCGCGCAACCACCTTGGCGCCCCGATCGTGCCCGTCCAACCCGAGCTTGGCGACAAGCACGCGGATGGTGCCGATCGTCGCGTCCCGGCCCGCCGCGTCCCCCGAGACCTGTTTGATGCTCGCTTCGTTCATCGGTCCCTGCCTGTCACTCGGCGGCCATGCCGGCGCGGGCGGCGCCGCTGGACAGCACCGCCTCGATGGCTTCCGAGATCATCCGCAATCCGAGATCGAGCTCGTCCTCGGAAATCGTCAGCGGCGGCGCGATGCGGAACACGCCGCCCATGCCGGGGAGCTTGACGATGTTCATGCTCAGCCCGCGCCTGAACGCCTCGGCGGCAATTTTCGCGCCGAGCTCGTGATCGGGCTCGCGGCCCTGGCCGTCCTTGACGATCTCGACCCCCAGCATCAGGCCGCGGCCGCGCACATCGCCGACGCATTCGTAACGCTGCTTGAGGCCGGACAGGCCGTCGAAAAACCTGCCCCCGAGAAGGCGCGCGCGCTCGACAAGGCGCTCCTCTTCCACGACATCGAGCACGGTCAGGCCGACGGCGGCCGGCAGCGGATCGGACACATGGGTGGTGTAGAACAGGAAGCCCCGTTCATGCGCCGTTTCCTCGATCTCGGCCGTCGTCATGACAGCCGCCAGCGGAAGGCCGGCGCCGATGGTCTTCGACAAGGTGAGGATGTCCGGCGTGACGCCGTCGCGCTGGAAGGCGAACATGTCGCCGGTACGGCCGACGCCGGTCTGCGCCTCGTCGAGGATGAGCAGCATGCCGCGTTCGCGGCACTTCTGCTTCAGCGCCGCGAGGTAGCCCTGCGGCAGTTCCAGCATGCCGCCGCTCGACAGGATCGGCTCGGCGATGAAGGCCGCCAGACTGCCGGTGGACTGGCTGTCGACCAGGGCGAAGGCGTCATCGAGCTCGGCGGCCCAGTCGAGCGAGCCGTCGGCTTTCTTGAAGCGCGGGCGAAAGCTGTTCGGCGCGGGTATGGCGATCGAGCCGACCGCCGCAGGCCCGTAACCCTTGCGGCCCGCGCTATAGGTGGCGGAAGCGGCAACCCCGGTCATGCCGTGCCAGCTTTTGGAGAAGGCGACGATCTCGTGCCTGCCGGTCACCAGCTTCGCCATGCGGATGGCGGCCTCGTTCGCTTCGGCACCGGTCGAAAGCAGGAGCGTCCTGTCGAGGCCGGGCGCCAGCGCGGCGAGGCGCTCGGCAAGCTCGACAACGGGGCGGGACAGCATGCCGCTGAAGAGATGCGCGACCGTTTCGACCTGGCGGCGGACCGTCGCGACGATCCTGGGATGGCCGTGTCCGAGCAACGCGCTCATCTGACCGGAGGTGAAGTCGAGTATGGGCCGGGAATCGGCGTCGTAGACGAACGACCCTTCGGCTCGCTCGATGATGGCGGGCTCGAAGGCGCCGCCATATCGGATGAGGTGCTTTCGCGCCGCCGACCAGAAGGCATTATCCAGATTTCTTGACATCCCGCAGCCTCGCCAAAACACAGGCTTCAAGATTAGCGTCTGGCGCTACAGCAGTAAAATTGATAGATATCAGACTCCGATATCAATGGAATTGATATGCTCGCACCCCTCGATCTCAGATTGCTGGCAACCTTCGTTCGCGCGGCGCATTCGGGAACGCTCAGTGCGACGGCGGTGCAGGTCGGGCGCACGCAATCGGCGGTGACGATGCAGATACAGCGGCTCGAGGATGCGCTCGGCGGCCAGAGCCTGTTCCATCGGAGCGGTAGCGGCGTCCGCCTCACGGGCAGCGGCGAGCGCTTCCTTGCTTACGCCGAGCGCATCCTCAAAATCCACGATGAAGCGGTTTCGGCTTTCTCCGGCAAGGGCCTGCAGGGTTCGATCATCTTCGGCAGCCCGGAGGATTACCTCAGCGCCTTCTTTCCCACGCTCTTGAGAAGCTTCGGGAGCCTCTATCCGGATATCGAGATCAAGGTCGTATCGGCGCCGACAGTCGAACTGCACAATCTGCTGCATTCGCGCCAGGTCGATCTGGCGCTCGTCTCCATTCCGGACGCGAACGCCTCCAACGAGGTCGTGCGCACGGAGCCGATGGTCTGGGTCGGCAGCAAGCAGACATTGGAGCTCCACGAATTCGGCGAGACCGTTCCGCTGGCCCTGCCTGCATCGAATGCCATGGACCACAAGGCGGCCTGCGATGCCATGTCCCGCGCCGGGCTGCGCTACAAGATAGCCTATGCCAGCAATAGCCTTGCTGGCCTGATAGCCGTGGCGCGCTCCGGTCTGGCGATAAGCGTGATGACGCAGAAAGCGGTCCCGTCGGATCTCTTCATCCTCAACGCGCCGCTTCCGAAATTATCCCGCCTCGGCGTTTTGATCGCCTTTGCCGAGACGACGAGATCGCCAGCCGTCGAGGCGTTTGCCAGTCATATCCGGAGTGTCCTGCCGTCGTTGTAATCCATCGATTGGCTCTCCCAGAGGTAACCAATCCCCGCTAGATAGCGGACGCAATGGGATGAAATATCGGGAAGCAAAAATGATCTTACTGACGAGAGCTGTGGTTCAGCCTTGGAATTGCGACATGATGGGCCACATGACGACGCGGTTCTACGTCGCGTTTTTCGATGACGCCATCAATATCCTGCTCGGCCAGGCGACCGGCTGGGCACCGACGATGCCTGAATGGGCCGACAGGGGATGGGCGGACGTCCGGCATGAGATCGACTTTGTCGGCGAGGTGGCGTCCGGGGTCATCGTGGAAATCTATGGCGCGGTCCGCAATGTCGGCCGCACATCCATCCAGACGGACTACGAGATGCGCAGGCTCCATGGCGGCCAAATCGCGGCCAGGCTGGCCGCCAAAACGGTCTTCTTCAATCTTGCGGAACGAAAATCCACCCCGCTGACGGAGCCGATGCTCGAGCGCCTGGAATCCTGGATGACTGCGACGCCAGGCCACGGCGGCGCCGCCTGAAGCTGGTTAAGTGTCCTCCTCGAACAGCGAGGACCTGGTGGCTCTACCCCGCGTCAGCCACATGATCGGAGCCTGGAGAAGGCAGGCGCGGCTCCCACACTCCGAGCTTGCGCAGGACACGCACCTCATCGCGTATGAGGGTCGTCAGCGCGCGTATGACCGTAGTGGTCGGCCGCTGGCTGGATGTCGCCAGAAGCAATTCCCGCTCGATCGGCGGGTTGCGAATGCGCCAGTAGTTGATCCTGCCTTCCGCGACGAGGTTGTGGCAGCTCGAATAGGACAGAATGGTGTAGCCTATGCCAGCTTCGACGAGCCGCAAGGTGGAGGGCATGGCGTCGACCTCGACCTCGATGTTGGGCTCGATGCCGGCGGATCCTAAGATGTGATCCAGGACCACCCGCAGCCCATGCGGCCTTGCCGGCAGGATCATCGGCAAACGGGACATCACGTCGGCATCGACGGGTCCGGTCCCGAGATTGTGCGGGTCGTTCTTGGCGCCGAGCAGGAACAGTTCATCGCGCAGAATGGGCTCGGCCAGAAGATTGTTCATCCTCGGCGCGTTGTACAAAACCGCAACGTCGATCTTGCCCATCACCAGCCATTCAAGCAGATGGCCGCTGAAGCCTTCGATCACTCTCAGGCTCACCTGAGGGAACTGGGCGCGGAAATTCTGCACCAGGGGCGCCGTCAGCACGACGCCGACCGACGGCGGCATTCCCAGCACGATCGTGCCGCGCGGGTTAGATCGCAGCGCCGCCAGTTCGGTCTCGGCGCGCACCGCCTGTTCGAGCAGCGCCACGGCGTAGCTCTGGAGGATCTTGCCGGCTTCCGTCAGGACGATGCCGCGGCCATTGCGGTAAAGCAGCGCAATGCCGACCTTGTCCTCGAGCGACTTGATCTGCCGGCTCAGCACCGGCTGGCTGATGGAGAGCGCCACCGCCGCGCGCGAAAAACTGCCGAACTCGGCCACGGCGGTAAACAGCTGCAATTGCTTCAAATCGAACATTAAGTGCGGCCTCTGGCTCGAATGCGGGGACCGCATTGTCGAAGCACGCGGCAAACGGGTGAGTTTGGGCCACAAGGCGATGGTTGACAAGTGAGGTCCAACCGGCGCCCTGCAAAGCTGTTATGCACCGAGCGAAGCTTATGCTGCGCTCCGGAATTGGCTTATTTGCTAGCCCATGGCCATCAGAACGACGATGGCCTTCCCGGAGTAGAAACTTTGCAGACTCGAACGCTTGGGTTCGTTGGGCTCGGCCGCATGGGCGCGCCCATGGTAAGACGGCTTGCGGAAGCAGGCCACCATGTGATTGTCCATGATCGCAGGCCGGATGCGGCCGCCGACCTGCCGGGCAATTCCATAAGCGTGGCCGCCACGGCCGCCGCCGTTGCGGACGAGGCTGAAGTGGTGTTCTGCAGCCTGCCGACGCCGCCTATCGTCAAGGAAGTCGTGCTTGGCGCCGATGGCCTGGCCTCCGGCGCAAAAGCCAAGGTCGTGATCGACCTGTCGACGACCGGTCCCAGCATGGCCAAGACCATCGCGGCGGAGTTGGCCGGCCGCGGCATCGCCTGGGTCGACGCGCCGGTTTCAGGCGGCATCGCCGGAGCCAGCAACGGCTCGCTCGCGGTGATGGTCTCGTGCAAAAAGTCGGTATTCGACGAGATCGAACCGGTGCTTGCCAATTTCGGCCGGCGGTTCTACTGCGGCGAAAATGCCGGCACCGCCCAGGTCGCCAAGCTTGGCAACAACATGATCGCGGCCGCTGTCATCCTGCTCTCCGCCGAAGCGCTTGCGATGGGTGTGAAGTCCGGGCTGGACCCGCGCATCATGTGCGACATCATCAATGCATCGAGCGGCCGCAACAGCGCCACCCAGGACAAGTTCCCTCGCGCGGTGCTGCCGGGAACGTTCGATTTCGGCTTCACCACCGCCCTGTCGTACAAGGACGTCCGCATGTGCGTCGACGAAGCGGAAAATCTGGGCGTACCGATGGTCGCGGGCTCGCTGGTAAGGCAGATGCTCGCCGCCACGAATGCCCGCTTCGGACCGGAATCGGACTTTACCTCGATGGTGCGCATCGTCGAAGAATGGGCGGGAATAGAAATCCGCGGCTGAAGGGCGGGAACAGCGGAGGACTCGGATGGCGACCTTCACGAAGCAATTGGCTGACACTCTGGCCGACCTGCCGTCGCAAGTCTTCGGCCCAACCGCCATCGCCAAGGCAAAGCTTTGCCTCCTCGATTTCCTCGGCTGTGCCTTCGAGGCGTCCGCGCTCGATCCGAGCCAGCAGGCGCTGGCGGCGGTGACGCCGGCTCGTGGGGGCCACATTGTCGGCGAAACCAGGCAGGCCACCCCGGCGGACGCGGCCTTCGTGAATGCGGTCAAGGGGCACGGACTGGTCCGCGAGGACATGCATGCCGGATCCGTATGCCATCACGGCGTCGTCGTCTGGCCGCTTCTTTTGGCCCTGGCCGAGACGAAAACGGTTTCAGGGACAGATCTGTTGCGGGCGGCAATCGTCGCCTATGAGGTCGGCGGGCGGCTCGGCAGAATGCTGATCGATCGGGAGCTTTCGACGCTGTTCAGGCCGACGGGGCTGGTGGCTCCCATCGGCGCGGGATGCGGCGCCGCGCGACTGCTTGGCCTCGACAAGGAACAGACCGCGGCTGCGATCGCCTTTGCCGCCAACACGTCCTCCGGCCTGAACCAGTGGCCGCAGAGCGGCGGATCGGACATGTTCTTCCATCCCGGTTTCGCCGCGCGCAATGCATGGATGGCTGTCCATCTCGCGGCCGCCGGCGCCTATGGCAGCCCGGACGCGCTCGAAGGACGATCGGGTTACTTCGCCGCGTTCGCACGCCGGCCGATGCCAGGGCCGGTGGAACTCTTCCCCGATGGCGAGGCCGATATCCTGGCCGTCTATCACAAGGCAGCACCCGCCTGCAATTTCGCTCAGACGGCCTGCCAGACGGCACTGAAACTCGTCGAGATGATCGGCCCCGATGCCGCACCGGTCGAACGGATCCACATCCGTGTCCCCGCCGCCGCAGCCGCATATCCCGGATGCGACAACACCGGACCCTTCGAGCGTTCGCTGCAGGCCAAAATGAGCATTCCCTACGGCGTTGCGGCAGTGTTCGCCAGCGGCCGCCTGTCGGAAGACAATTACAGGAACCTACGGGACAAGGACACGCTGCGGCTGATCGATGCCTGCGACCTTTCGTCGAGCGAGGAACTGACAGCGCAGTTTCCGGCCAGGCAGGGAGCCAGCATCGATGTCGTGCTCGGCGACGGGCGACAGTTGTCGATGGGCCTTCAAGACGTCATACCGGCCACCGAAGCCGAAATTCGCGAACGCTTCAGGTCGGCCGCCGCGCCGATCGTGGGGAGCGAGACGGCGATGTCGATCGAGGACTTCATCGACAGGCTGGACTCCAAGAAGGATGCCGGTCGGCTGATGCCGCTGTGCGCAACGAAAGAAAAGGCGAAGCAGCGATCGGCAGCCTGAGCGAGAAGGCCCGTGGGAGGGGGTCTGAATGACAGTTCGGCGAAAGACGGCTTTCGTTACCGGCGCCGCGAGCGGCATCGGCCGGGCGATTGCGACGAGCCTCCAGGCCGAGGGCGCTCGCATCGTGCTCGCCGACCGGCAGGCCGAGGCGCTTCAGGCATTCGCAACCCAACTGGGCGGCGAGGTCTTTCCGCTTTGTCTGGACATTGCCGACGGATCGGCCGTCGACACCTGTCTGAAACAAGTGCCGGTGGAATTCCGCGACATCGACATACTGGTGAACAATGCCGGCCACGATATCGGCGGCCGCATCCGTTTCGACCAGGGATCGGCGGATGACTGGTCGGCGATCATCGCGACCAACCTGATCGGCCTGATGCGCGTGACGCGCGCAATCCTGCCAGGCATGGTCGCGCGCGGCCGCGGCGACATCGTCAACATGAGCTCGATCAGTGCGCTCCGGATCGTGCCCGAGCAGGCGCCCTACTCCGCCAGCAAGGCCGGCGTGCACATGCTGAGCGACATCATCCGCGGCGAACTCGCCGAGACCCCGCTGCGGGTCATCGAGATCATGCCTGGCCTGACGCGCACGAACATCGTTACCGCCCGCCACCGCGGCGACGAGGACGCGGCGCGCCAGTATTTCGAACGCTTCGGCATGGCGCTCGATCCCGCGGACGTGGCGCGTTGCGTGATGTTCGCGCTGAACCAGCCGCCGCATGTCCAGATCGCGCAGATGTTCGTGCTGCCGACGAACAGATGGTAGGTCCGGACTGACGAGCCGCGCGGCCGGCGGCCCGCCGGTTCAGTGGACGGCCGCGTACATGATGCGGTTTTCGGTCGCCTCCGCGATATCCATCTCCTCGACGACGCGCCCCTGCCGCGCGACAAGGATACGGTCCGACAAAGCGAGGATCTCGGGCAGGTAGGACGAGATCACCACCACCGCCATGCCGCTGTCGGCAAGCTCGTTGATGAAGTTGTGGATTTCGACGATGGTGCCGACATCCACGCCGCGCGTCGGCTCGTCCAGGATGACTAGCTTCGGCTTCTGGATCAGCGCTTTGGACAACACCACCTTCTGCTGGTTGCCGCCCGACAGTTCGATCACGCGCGCGTCGGCATCGATCGCCTTGACGCCGAGCCGCTTGGTCCAGGCCGTGGCAAGCTCGCGCGCATGGCGCGGCGTGACCGCCGTCAACGGATTGGTGCCGGTCGCCAGCGCCCCTAGCTGGACGTTGCTGGCGATGGTCATGGTCTCGAAGAAGCCTTCGATCTTGCGGTCCTCGGTGACGTAGACGATGCCGTCGCGCACCGCGGGCCGTGGCGTGCGGTAGCGGACCGGCCGGTCCTCGAAGCGGACGGTGCCGCCGTGGAAATAGTCGCGTTTCAGCACGCCGGCGACAATCTTCATCGTCTCCGTCCGCCCTGCCCCGACCAGGCCGAACATGCCGGTGACCTGACCCGCGAATACGGAGAACGAGGTGTTGCGGACCGTGTTGCCCATCGAGAGATTCTCGACGCTCAGGATCTTCTTGCCCATCGGCCGCGCCTTGCGCTTGTCTTCGGCATAAAGTTCGCCGGACAGGCTTCGCCCGACCATCGCCTGCACGATGCGGTCGCGGTTGAAATTGCGCGTGTCGTCGGTGACGACGACCCTGGCGTCGCGCATCACCGTGATGCGGTCCGACAAATAAAGCGCTTCCTCCAGCGCATGGCTGATGAAGATGATCGCGATACCCTGTTCCTTCAGCCGGCGCGCCAGATTGAAGAAGTGGAATTTCTCCTCCGGAGTCAGCGTAGCGGTCGGCTCGTCGAAGATGATCAGCCGGGCGTGGTGGTGCACGGCGCGCGCGATCTCGACCATCTGCTTCTTGCCGGCGCCCAAGGTGGAAACCTGCGACGTGGGATCGACATAGAAATTGAGCGACAAGAGATAGCGCTGAGCCTGGATGTTGAGGCCGCGCAGGCGGTTGAAGAGCTTCTCGTCGCCAAGATAGATGTTCTGCGCGACGGACATGGAGGGAACCAGATTGGTCTCCTGGAAGACCATGGCGACGCCGTGCGCGAGCGCGTCGGAGGGCGAGTTGAAAACTGTCGGCTTGCCGTCCAGGACCATTTCACCCGAGGACGGCTGATAGACCCCGGCAAGCACTTTCATCAGCGTCGATTTGCCGGCGCCGTTTTCACCGAGGATGGCATGGATTTCGCCGGGGCGGACCTCGAGGTTGACATCCGAAATCGCGAGCACCCCGCGAAAGTCCTTGGAAACCCCATGCAACTGAACCAGTGAATTCATGCCGCCGTCTCGTCGTCGATTGCCACGATCTTGCCCGAACCCTTGGCGCCGGCGATCAGCCTGCCGGCCGTCTCGCAAAGCGACGTCACCCCATGGACATCGCCGTCGGCGCGGCTCTGGTAGCTGCGCAGCATGGCCATGCGATCGTCGCATCGCACCACAAGGCCGGTCGACCATGTCGGCGACCATGGCTTCAGCATGTTGAGCTTCTTGCGGGCGCCGCCCTGGATCGGTTCGAGGAAACTCTTTCCGGTCACCAAGGCCGGCGCGATCCAATAGGCCGGCTCGATCGCGTCGACCATGCGACGCCGGTATTCGTCCTCCTTGAGCACGAATTCGACCAGCGGGTTGCGCGGCGCGAACATCGCCAGCCAGAAGCCACCCGAAGCCGACGGCGTCATGCGGCCCGGATAGGCAGGCAGGGCTGCGAGCGCGACCCGGGGTTGGGAGCCGCCCGTCAGCGCAAGGACGCGATGCCGCCACGCTTCGGCGACGAAGATATCCTGTCCGCAAAGCGCCAGGCCGGCCGCGAACTCCAGCCCGCCCACAAGCCGTTCGGCGCGGCCGCTGCCGGTCTCGATCCGCCAGACCGAGCCGCTCGCCGACTTCGTCATCAAGTCGCGCTTCCACTCGCTCGCTGCATGGCGATCCGATCCGACGGCAACGAACAATGTCGTTGGATCGGCGAAGACCATGGCCGTCACGCAGGAAGGATTGAGACCTTCGATCTTCAGCGGCCGCGAGGCGGCCCCTAGGCCTTCTAGGAGAATTCCTCGGCCTTCGGCCGCGATCGCCAGGTTTTCGCCCAAGGCGGCGATGCTGGTCACCGGTCCATCCATCGGGCGACGCGCACTCAGCTGCAGTTGCGAGGCATCGCTGGTTGCCGAAAGGGTCAGCAGATCGTTGCCGGAGGAGCAGAGTATCCCGTCATGCGCCGCCGTGAGGTTGTCGACGTTGTTTAGCTCCATCAACACCGGCATCGCATCCAGCTTCGCGTTCGGCCGCAAGGGCCCATCCATCGGCGGCACGGTGCTGCCGGTGAGATCGAAGCCGCGAAAATTGGCCCAGGCCTTCCAGATCGCGGCGATCATGAACGGGCGCCCCAATAGGCGTCTTGCGCGCACCAGTTCGGGTCGGCATCGGGCAAGCGGTAGCGCCCGATGCGATTGTTGGAGACGCCGCCGAGATAGAGCCATCCGCGATGCTCGCGCATCGAGGTGATCATGGGGTGATTGTGGCCGCCGAGATCCCAGAGGTTGTCCAGGATCTCTCCCTTGTCGTTGAACTTCACCACGCAGCCCGTGTTGATGTTGGGATAGAGCCACTGGTCCGGCGCGACACGACGAGCCATGCGCTTGCGGAAGCCGGGCATGCGCAGCGCAAGATCGAGCGCGGGCCCGCGCATGCCAAGCAGCGCCAGCCAGTAATTGCCGTCGGAGGACCGGTTGATGTTGTCCGGGTAGCCCGGCAGGTTGGAGATAACCTTCTCGACCTTGCCCTTCTTCGGACCATCGAAATAGTAGCGGCTGATCGAGCAGGTCCAGCTCTCGGCGAACATGAATGATTGCCCGTCGGAGCACATCGCGACGCCGTTGGCGAACACCAGTTTCGGGATTTCCGTGTGCGTTTTGCCGGTGCGGGGATCGTAGCAGATGATGCGCCCGCTGGCGCGGCTCTCGAGCGCGTCGGTCGCCCAGTCCTCCTGCTCGTAACGGATGGTCGCTTCGCTGAAATAGATGCGACCGTCCGCCGCGACGTCCACGTCGTCGGCCAGACGAAGGCGCGAGTCGTCCACCACCGAGAACCAGCTGCGGTTCGTCTCGTCGGTCAGCTTGGTGACCGTCTTGTCGGGCGCCACCTGGAAAAGCCCCATGCCGCCGATGCAGACGAGCAGATTGCCGGTCTTGTCGAAGGCCATGCCGAGCGGGTGGCCGCCGATATGCGCGAACACCTCGGAGCGCTTATGATCGGGGCCGAAGAAACGCACGATGTCGCCATGGCGCGTGCCGCAATAGAGATTGTCGTCGCGATCGAGGATCACATCCTCCGGTCCTTCGATCTCGCCGAGGCCGATGATCTCGACGGAGCGCAGGCGATCGTTGAGCACATAGGGCGAGCCGGGCGCATCGACTTGCGGCGAAGGCGGCAGCGACAGATAGGCGGGCGATACATAGACCTTGGCCAGGATGCGGTGACGGTGCTTTTGCCAGCGCATGTCGACGAACACCGCCAGCAGCAGGATCCCGCCGAGAATCGTCGAGGTTATCGGCCCGCTGATGCCGAGATTGATCAGGCCGTTGGTCAGCATGAGTACCAGAAGGCTGCCGATGATGGCCTTGGCTACGGACCCGCGGCCACCGCCGATTGCGGTGCCGCCGAGCACCGCGGCGGTCAGCGCCTGCACTTCCAGGCCGACGCCGGTGTCGGATCCCGTGCTGCCGAGGCGGGCCGCGAACAGGAAGCCGGCGAGCGCGCACATGGTGCTCGATGCGACATAGGTGAGGAACACCATGAAGCGCACGTCGATCCCGGCATTGAAGGCCGATCGCCGCGCCCCGCCGACGGCCGTCAGCCGCCAGCCGGGCCGCATGCGCGACAGCACCAGGTGCCAGGCGAGCGCGATGATCAGCGTGATCACCAGGGACACCGGAATGCCCAGGATCGTGCCTTCGCCGATGAATACCCAGATATCCGACATCGAGAACCCCGACATGATCGAGGTGGACATGCGGACGAAGACGATCTCGTAGAGCGAGCGGAAGATGATCAGGCTCACCAGCGTCGTCAGGAAGGCGCGCAGCCGCAGATAGCCGATCAGCACGCCGTTGATGGCGCCGCAGATCATTCCGATGACAAGAATGCCGGCGAGAACCGCTGGCACCGGCAGCTCGTAGACATTCACGCCGATGAGGGAGAACAGGACGGCAAGCGAAAAGACCGAGGCCACCGAGAGATCGATGCCGCCCGAGATCATGACGACGGTGAGCGCCAGGACGACAAGCCCGAATTCCGCGAACTGGCGTGCCAGATCCGACAGGCTGGAGAGCGACAGGAAGTCGGGAATGATCGATCCCATCACCAGCACCGTCAGAAGCAGGGCGGCAAATGGGATGGCGTTGTCGATCCATCGCTTGGACATGATCTCCCCGACCAGATGGTCGGGGAGATAGCGCGAGCGCAGAGACGCTAGGGTGTCGCTGGACATGATGCTGATTGACTTGCCCCGGCTCACTTCAACTGGTCGAGCGACCAGCAGGTGCGCGGGCCGATGTTGTCTTTCGTCAGCAGCGTCAGCGGCGTGTAGTAGGCAGCCTTGGTCTCGCCGGCCTTGGCGGGCGACAGCAGCGTCTGGGCGATCTGCTGGTTGATCGCGTTGCCCTGCAGCGGCACGTCATAGCTGATGATCAGGTCCAGAAGCCCCTTCTGGATGTTGTCGCAGCCGATCTGGTTGCCGCCGCCCGACGTCACGACGTAGACGTCGTTGGCCTTGCCAGCTGCCTGGATGGCAGCGCCGGCGCCGACATCCTGGTTGTCCCAGTTGCCCACCACGCCGCAGAGGTCCGGATGCTGCTGCAGCACCGTTTCCATGATGGCGCGCGCCTTGGCGGGGTCATACTGGGCGGCCTGCTCGGACACGATCTTGATTGCCGGGTCTTTGGCGAATGTCTGCTTGTAGGCGTAGAGTTCATAGAGGTCCGATGCCGCCGTGGGCTGGCCGCGGATGATCGCGATCTTGCCGGACTTGCCCGATCCCGTGCCGCACTGCTTCACCAATGCGTCCGCCTCGATATAGCCGACGCGCGACCAGTCGGCACCGACATAGGAGTCCGTCGGCACGACCGATTCCAGATTGAGCTGGACGACCTTGATGCCGGCATCCATCGCACGCTTCAGCAAGCGCGCGTAGGACTGGACGTCCGGATTGTGCGCGATGATCAGATCGGGCTTTTCGGCGATCAGCGCCGTCAGCGCCCGCGTGCCGGCATCGGTGCTCCAGTTCGGGTCGCGGATCTCAAGCGTGTAGCCGAGGTCGGCCGCCTGCTTGCGCATGATCGCCGCCCAGCCTTCCGTCAGGTCGAAGCCCATGGCCAGCGGAATGAAGACGACGCGCTTGCCCTTGAGGCCATCGTAGAACGGATTGCGCGACGGATTGTCGAGGCCGTCATCGGCGTGAGCGGCCCCCGCCAGGCCGAGCGCCATAAGCCCGGCCGCCAGGATAGTTCTGAATTTCATGGTTTCCTCCCGTTGGATTGCAAAGCTTTATTCAGATGTCGCCCTGGCTCTGTTGCGAAGTCTGCTCGTCCCTCGGATTGATGAAGCTATCGACCGTGATGGCGAGCAGCAGGATCAGGCTCTTGATGAGGTTTTGCGTCGTGTAGGTGATGTCGAGGATGGTCATGCCGTTGAGGAGCACGCCGACCAGCAGCGTTCCGACCAGCACGTTGCGCACGCTGCCGCGGCCGCCGCTGAGGCTGATGCCGCCGAGCACGACCACCAGCAGCACATCGTAGATCATCGTCGAATTGTAGACCCGGGTGCTCATTCCCGAGACGGCGGCGGCCATCACCACTCCGGCCAGGAAGGCGATCAAGGCGCTGATCACATATTGCGCCACGATCAACGGGCGCAGCGGCAGGCCGGTGATGCGCGCGGCCAGAGCATTGTCGCCGGCCGCATAGACGAACCGGCCGAAGCGCGTGCGCATCAGCACGAGCGCGACCAACGCGGCCAGCACCGCAAAGGCAACGATGGGCATCGGAAGGCCGAGGAAGGTCCCTTGCCCGAGGAAGTCGAACCAGTCGACGCCGGCAGGCGAATTCTGGACGTCGATCTGGAACAGGAAGGCTCGCCCCGAGCCATACATCACAAGGCCCATCGCGAGCGTCGTGAATATGGCGGGTATGTCCGCGTAGGCGATCAGGATACCGCTGGCCAGGCCAATGGCCAGCGCAAGCAAGGCGCCATAGACCAGCGCCGTATCGAACGGCGTGCCGGCCTGCGCCATCGAAAGCACCCAGGACAGCGACACCACCATGGTCGCCACCATGGCAAGGTCGATGCCGCGGCCGATGACGACCAGCCCCATGCCGAGGCCCAATATGCCGAGGATGGAGACACTGCGCACCAGCGCGATCAGGTTTCCTGCGGTCAGGAAATTGTTCAGCGTCGCCGCAAAAACCACGAACAGCGCAACGGCGAGCGCGAACACCACGCCCTCCTGCGACAATCGCGCGTTGGCCATTGCGCCACCTCCCGAACCAGGCCTTGTCGGCCCGATCGCGAACCCCCTTCGCGACCTGCTTTTCCTCCCGGCGACCATCCCCTTTTTGGCTGGCTCAAGACATATCCGCCCAGGGAATATCAGTTATGTTTCATGCTCGATCGGCATATGGCGCGGCGTCGGGCGGAGCTGTGCGGAGGCTGAAGACCGTGTGCGTTCGGCAGCGCCGGCAAGGCCTGTCATGCGACAAGCGCCATAGCTGTTATCCGGATTCTGCACAGCCTCGTCGCTTCACTCCGCCTTGCCAATCACGCAAAACTGTGGACCGACAAGTGGAGGCGCCGAGACGCCTGCCGTACCGGGAGGAAATGATGACGGACGAGCCGCGCAAACAGACGCCGGGGGTCTATAGACGCAGAGTGGGCGATGCCATGGTCACCGTCATCAATGACGGCTTCCTCGACATCAGCGTGGCCATTCTGCGCGGAACCGAGCGCAGCGAGATGGAGGGTCTGATGCGCGACCAGTTCCGCCATACGGAGCCGCGCCTCACCGTCAATGCCTTCGTGATCGAGACGGGCAACAAGACCGTCCTGGTCGACGCCGGAGGCGGGTCGACCACGGTCTATTCCATGGGGCTGCTGCCGCAGAATCTCGAGGCCGCCGGGTTCAAGCCGACGGACTTCGACACCGTCCTGCTCACGCATATCCATCCCGACCACTCGAGCGGCCTCATCGACACGGCCGGCAAGCCGCTCTTCCCGCGCGCCGAGATCGTCGTCCACGGGGACGATTTCGACTTCTGGTCCGACCCCGAAAAGCGAGGAAAGTCGGCGGCGGCCGCGCCCTATGCCGGTTCGGCGGACGCCCTTTTGACGACGTATCGGGGCCGCTTCCGCCCGATCCATGGCGAGGAAGTGGTGCCGGGCATCAAACAACTGCCGCTGCCCGGGCACACGCCCGGCCACAGCGGCTATCAGCTCGACTCGGCCGGCGAAACCCTGGTGATGTGGGGCGACACGGTGCACGTGCCCGAGATCCAGATTCCACGGCCCCAGGTAACCAGCGAGTTCGATGTCGACGAAGCGATGGCGCACGAAAACCGGCGCAAGATCTTCGAGCATGTCGCCAGCGAGCGGCTGCTCGTCACCGGCGGGCACCTGCACCTGCCCGGTTTCGCGCATCTGGTGAAAGCCGGCGCCGGCTTCCGCCTGGTGCCCGAATCCTGGATGGTTCAGCTTTAAAACGGATATCAGAAAAGATCGGGCCGGTCCGATGGGACGGCCCGATCTTTCGTCCCGCGAAGACGTCAGTCGGTCACTTCGACCCAGGTCTTGCTCTTGGAATCGTATTTGACCAGCGTCACCTGCTCGGCCGTGATGGTGATGTGGCTCTGCTCGGTGAAGCCGATGTTGCCGGTCATGCCCTTGAAGCCCTGGACCGCGTTGAAACCCTTCTGCAGGTCTTCCGGCTTCGTCGACTTCACGTCCTTGATGACCTGCGCCAGCATCTTGATGCTGTCATAGGCGCCCGCCGAGAACGGCGTGGCATCGACGTTGAACTTCTTCTTGTAGGCATCCTTGAATGCCAGGAGTTCCGGACCCGGGTGCAGTTCCGTCGTCAGCATCGCGGTGATCGTGCCGTCGGCAAGGTCGCCAGCCAGCTTCGAGTAAGTGTCGTCGGCGTTGGTTTCGTCATTGCCGTAGACGATGGCGTCATAACCGATCGAATGCAGATCCTGCACGAAGGCGGCCTGGTCCTGCGGCGTCAGCCAGACGTCGACGCATTTGATGCCCGCGGCCTTGATGGCGTTGACCTCCGGCATCAGCCCGGCGGTCGCACCCGTAGACCAGTTCTCGGTGATGGTGTGATCCATGGCGATCTTCTTGCCGGCCTTGTCATAGGCAAGCTGGATGCCGAACAGACCGCCCTGTCCGTAGGTGGATGGATCATGCAGCACCGCCAGCCCATCGGGGCAGTGCTTGAGCGCATGCTGGCCGATCTTCTCGCCCCAGGCAAAGGTGTTGAGGCCGAAGTCGAAGACCCACGGATTCGGCGGGCTGGTCGGACCGTCCGGGTTGACGGTCAGGCCGCCATCGTCGACGACGCCGATCGTCGGAAACTTATGGCGCTGCGCAAGCTGCGCCGTGACCGGACCCGTATCGGGCGAACCGGCAATGGCGATCGCTCCCTGCGACATCAGTTTCTCATAGAGCTGGCCCGAAAGCGTGGCCGACGCATTGTCGTTATGCGCGTCGAGCTTGAAGGTGTGGCCGTCGACGCCGCCGGCGGCATTGACTTCATCGACCGCCATCTGCGACCCGTTCACCGTGGCGACACCGGTCGAACCGTAGGCGCCGGTCGTTCCGGCGATCAGGCCGATAAGATATTCATCCGCGGCGCCGGCCTGAACGGTGATCCCCCAGAACGCCGTTGTGGCCAGCAACATCGCAGAACTCGTCGCGAGCTTTCTCATGTTCGATTTCCCTCCCTGCGATCGGTGGGCATAATCCGACAATCCGATCGCTCAATTTGCCCTGCGCTTCCCGCGCCATCTCGGTGGTGGATTTTGCTATCCCGTTGCCCGGCCTTGTCAACGCGAGCACCGGTGGTCCGGAGCCGGTTCAGCGGCCTTCCAAACGTCGCCGCGGAAGCTTGCCGCAGGTGGCTTTCAGCGGCGCGGAAGGGCACCCGAAAGCCGGCATAAGCATTTGCTTTATTTACTTTTTCGGTGCTGTTGTTATTTGTTTCGATCGCTCGTGAAAACGCATCCTGGACACTCTCACGGCCCTGGCGTTTCGTCGTTCCGCAACGCTGTCCATCGCTGCGCTCATAGCTGTTATGTCACTCGCATCAGCTATTTCCGGACGGTCATTTTCGACTAGGTGTTTTGGCGCTGGCGCAGAATGCCAGAGCTGGACATTGCGACATGGAATCCCGGCCCGATGGTTCATCTGAACCAGGGCGGCTATCCGACGGAAGCGTCTCCCGCGAGGCGATCAACCCGGCTGAGGAGGCGACGCCGGCCGGAGGGAGAGGGGAAAACCACCAGTGCTGCAATTCGTGTTGAGCGGAGTAGCGATAGGATCGATCTACGGTCTGATCGGCATGGCGCTCGCAATCTCGTTCTACGTCACCCGCATCATCAACTTCGCTCAGGGCCAGCTGATGATGGTGACCGTCATGGTCACCGCCGAGCTCGCCTCTTCCGGCTATCCGGTTTGGTTGGCCGCGTCCGCCGGCCTGGTGTGCTCGTGCATCATCGGCATCCTGTCCTACGTGATCGCGGTGCGGCCGATCCTGCTGTCGAACCGCTTCAGCTTCGGCTGGCTGGTCTCGACCCTGGGCTTTGCCGTGATCGTCGAGAATGCGGCCGCTTACATCTGGGGCCCGACCTCGCAGGCTTTCCCGCCGATCCTCAACGGCATCAGCCTGCCGATCGGTGGCGCCGTGCTTACCGCCCAGCAGCTTCTCGCCATCGTCACCGCCGCGGTGCTTGCCGCCGGCTTCGAGGTCGTGCGGCGCTATACGCTGTTCGGCAAGCTCGGCATGGCGACGGCGGCCGACCCCGAGATGGCGTCGGCCATCGGCGCCAACACCACGGTCGTCGCCATCGTCGCCTTCGCGGTCTCGGCCGTCTACGCCGGGATCGCAGGCTTGCTCATCGGACCTTCGACATTCGCCAACCCCTATCTCGGCGATACGTTCGGGACCTACGGCTTCATCGCCATGATGATCGGAGGCGGTACCGAGCGGCCGATAG
The DNA here is from genome assembly GCF_055811115.1 of Mesorhizobium sp. WSM4832. Taxonomy (NCBI): domain Bacteria; kingdom Pseudomonadati; phylum Pseudomonadota; class Alphaproteobacteria; order Hyphomicrobiales; family Phyllobacteriaceae; genus Mesorhizobium; species Mesorhizobium sp. WSM4832. Next base: position 106,512 of record NZ_JBVVQH010000018.1, read on the forward strand.
CGGCGATGTTCGGCGGCCTGCTGCTCGGCGTCTGTGCCGAAGGCGCCAACGCGCTGATCAATTCGCAGGCTTCGGACTGGTTTCCCTTTATCGTGCTGGTCCTGATCCTGATCGTCTCTCCCAAGGGGCTGTTCAGCACCAGCAATCCACTGTTTCGCCCGCGCCGGGCCGCCGTGACCCGCGGCTGAGGTCGAGCATGGTTTCCCTATTCGATCCGCAGCCAGGCGCCGCCGCCGCTCCAAGACTTCGCGTCGGCCGCTGGCGCGCCGCCGGGCTGGTCGCCGTCCTGATCGCCTATATGGCGGCTACCGCCTATGTCGCCCATACCGACCTCGGCCTCCAGAGCCTGGTGCTGGTAGCGGCCGTCTTCGGGATCCTCGCCATCAGCCTCGACCTTGTGGCCGGGATGCTGGGACTCTATTCCCTGGGCCAGGGAGGCTTCTTCGGGATCGGCGCCTATGCCACGACGATCCTCGCCAACGATTATGGCTGGAACGTCTTCGGCCTGCTGGTGCTGGTCCTGGCGGCGACCGGGCTGATCGGGATGGCCGTGGGCGCGATGTCGCTGCGGGTCAGCGGTCTCTACTTCGCCATCACCACCTTCATCTTCACGCTGGTGCTGACGGTCCTGGCGACGGACATGGTCACCGTCACGGGTGGCCTGCAAGGCTTGCTCGGCCCGGCCTTTCCGGATTTCCCGGCAAGCCTGGAATGGCTCGGCACGCCCTTGGTGTGGAGCATCATGCTGGCGCTGCTCGCCTGCCTCGGCCTGGTCTGGAACATCCGCCATTCGCCGCTCTATCCGATCCTGCTTTCGATCCGCGACGCCGAGCCTTTCGCCGAAGCCGCCGGCGCGCGTACGGCCGCGATCAAGGTCGGCGTCTTCGGCGTCTCGGCCGCGATGGCAGGGGGAGCCGGCTGGCTCTTTTCGTTCCTCGGCGTCGTTTCTCCCAGCCAGTTCGACTGGTCGGTGTCGTTGAACGTGCTGGTGATGGTGCTGATCGGCGGCATCAACACCAGCATCGGTCCGGTCGTCGGCGCGATGTTCGTCTCGATGTTCCCGAATGTCGTCAACATCAATCCCTGGCTGCAGGAGATCGTCTATGGCGCGCTCTCGATCCTGGCTATCACGCTATTGCCTGACGGCGTGGTCGGCATCGCGCGCCGGGCGCTCGCACGGCGCGCCGGCGGCATCGTTCCGGCGACGGATATCGCTGTCCCCGAAGCCCTGCCCGTCGCTCCCGACACCGCTGTCACGGCCGATTCACCGAAAGATTCCGAGATCATCGTGGAGTGCCGGGGTATCGAATTCGGTTACGGGCTCGGCCCGAAGGTCCTGCGCAATGTCGACCTGGTCGTCCGTCGCGGCCACATACACGGCTTGACCGGCCCGAACGGCTCGGGAAAGAGCACGCTGGCCAATGTGATATCGGGCCGCCTGACGCCGCATGCCGGCGAGGTCCTGCTCAAGGGCACGCGCGTTGACGGCATGCCGGCGAGCAGCCGCTCGCGGCTCGGGCTGCGGCGCACCTTCCAGGCCGCGCAGCTGGTTAAGGAACTGACGCCTACGCAGAACGTCATGGTCGGGCTCTTCGATCGCGTGCCGCGCATTGTCGGCCGTGCGCCGCTCTGGCCGATGCTCGCATCCGGCCGGCGCGACCTGGCGGCCATGCAACGCCGCGCCGCCGAGGCGCTCAGCCTTGTCGGCGCCGGCGATTGGACGGCCAGGCAGGTCGCAGACGTGCCGCACGGCATCGAACAGCTGACCCAGCTCGCGTCGGTCTGCGTGGCCGGGCCGGACATCATCGTGCTCGACGAGCCGGCGACCGGACTTTCCGCGAAGGAGGTCCGGCACCTGGCCGCGATCCTGGCCAATCTGAAGACCCAGGGCGTGACGATGATCATCATCGAGCACCAGACGCGCTTCCTGTTTCCGCTTTGCGATCGCGTGACCGTGCTCAACGCCGGCGAAGTGATCCTCACCGGTTCCGCCGACGAAGTGCGCGCCGACCCGGTGGTAAGACAGGTGTATCTCGGCGAATGAGCGAACAGCCCACTCTCGAAATCAACTCGTTGAGCGCCGGCTACGGCCGCTTCGATGTGGTGCGCGACGTGGCGCTCCGCGTCGGCAAGGGCGAAGCCGTCGCCTTGCTCGGCCCGAACGGCGCCGGCAAGACCACGGTGCTGCGCGCGATCATGGGCCTTGTCAAACAGCGGCGCGGTCTGATCCGGATCGGCGCCACCGACGTCTCGGCGCTTCCCACCCATCGCATCGCGCGCGGGCTGGCCGCGATCGCGCCCGAGGGACGTCGCCTGTTCCTCGATCAGTCGGTGGAGGACAATCTGCTTCTGGGGGCCTTGCATCTGCGCCATGACCGGGCTCGCACCCAGACCTTGCTCGCTTCGGTCTATGATCTCTTCCCGGTCCTCAAGGCTTACCGCCAACGGCTGTCGTCTTTCCTGAGCGGCGGCGAGCAGCAGATGGTTGCGATCGGCCGCATGCTGATGAGCGACCCCGAGATCATGTTGCTCGACGAACCCTCGGTGGCGCTTTCTCCGGTTGCTGTCGATCTCGTGGTGAAGGCGATGCTGGAACTGCGCAAACGCGGCGCGTCGCTGCTTCTGGTCGAACAGCGCACCGACGTCGCAACCCGGGTCTGCGACCGGCTCTACGTCATGACGCATGGCGAGATCGTCGACGAGTTGAAGCCGGAGACGATACGCTCCGGCGGCATGTCGATCCTCAACAAATATCTCGGCTAATGCATGTCGCCCAAAAGTGCGCAGCGGTTTTGGGAGAACGACATGCATCAAAACAAGGGCTTAAAAGCGCGTCGCCTGAATCCGTTTCGACGCGACGCGCTTTAGCGGCTCGACGTTTGAACCGCTGGCCGATCTAGCCCGTTCGATTCCTCGAGAGGCTCATCGCTCGTCAGGCGGAAGCGGCGTAGCGCCGGGCGAGCGCCGACATGCCGACGGCGAGGACCAGTATCCCGCCCTTGAAGATGGGCTGGAAATGAGTGGGCGCACCGAAGATGCTGAGCCCGTTGAAGCCGACCGCCAGGATCAGCACGCCGACCAGCGTTCCGGTGATGTGGAATTCGCCCTCGCGCAAGGTGGCGGAACCCAGAAACACCGCGGCGAAGGCGTCGAGCAAATAGCCGTCGGCGGCGGCCAGCGTGCCGCTGCCGAGCAGCGACGACAGCAGCGTGCCGGTGAGCGCGGCGCAGAAGCCGGCCGTGGCGAAGGCAAAAATCTTGATGCGGTCGACGCGGATGCCCGACAGCCGGGCCGCCTCCATGTTGCTGCCCACCGCCTGCATCTTCTGTCCGATGTCGGTCTTGTTGAGCACGATCCAGAGCGCCAGCAGCACCACGACCATGATGATCACCGGGTTGGGCAGGCCGAAGACGATCCGGCCGAGCGAGATATCGGTGAAGGCACGCGGGATGCCAGTGGCGATCGGAAAGGCGCTGTAGGTGAAGCCGAGGCCCGTCAGCATCGTCCCGATGCCAAGCGTCGAGATCACGGCGTTGATCCTGACCTTGGTCACGAGCAGGCCATTGATGATGCCGATACCTGCGCCGAGAGCCAGGGCGCACCCGATGCTCAGCCAGATCGGAAAGCCTTCATAGGCCATCAGCCCGGTCACGATGAGGCCGACGAAGCTCGCGACATAGCCGATGCTGAGATCGAACTCGCCGACCACAAGCGTGTAGGTCAAGCCGCTGGCGATGATCGCGGTCAGCGATGCCTGGCTCAGGATATTGAGGAAGTTCGCGCGCGACAGGAAAATGCCTGGTGCATTGATCGAGAAGAACAGCACCATCAGCAGCAGCCCGATGATCGTCCCGTAGCGAGACAGGCCGATCAGCGCGGTCCGCTTCCATGAGGATTTGCGGGGCTGCGGCGCTTCCTTTGCCGCTGGCACAGTCTCGGCCGTCATGCGGCTTCTCCTTGATCGTCACGTGCGTCTTGGTAGCTGAGCTCGATGATGCGAGCCTCGGTGATGTCGGCGCCGGTAAGCTCGCCGGTGATGCGGCCCTCGCGCATCACCAGGACGCGGTCCGCCAGCAGAGCGATTTCCTCGACGTCCGAGGAGATCACCAGGATGCCTACGCCGGAGCGGGCAAGAGCGCGGATGGCGTCGTGGATCTCCTCGCGCGCGCCGACGTCGACGCCCCGCGACGGCTCGTCGAGGATCAGCAGCTTCGTGCCCGCGTTCAGCCAGCGCGCGATCAACGCCTTCTGCTGGTTGCCGCCGGAAAGGCCGGCGATCTTGGCAGTGACGCCCGGCGTCTTGATGCCGAGATGGGCAACGAGGCTTTGCGCCTGCCGCCGGCTCTTTGCGTCGGAAAGGAATGGAAGACCGGGGACGCTGCGCAATTGCTTCAATGTCGAGATGTTGATGTTGAAGGCAACGGATTGCTGCAGCATGACGCCTTGCGAGCGGCGCTCCTCCGGCACCAGCGCGACGCCCGCCTTCACCGCCTCGGACACGTTGGCGACAACGAGCCGATCGCCCTCCAATTCGAAATGGCCGGCCTCGGGACGAGCGAGACCGGCGACAAGATGAGCGAATTCGGTGCGGCCGGCGCCAACCAGCCCGCCCAGCGCCAGAACCTCGCCCTTGTATAGATCGAGGCTCACCTCCTTCACCGCCTGCTTCCAGGCAATGGCGCGGGCGGAAAAGACCGGCTGCCGGCTGCGGTCGGCAGCGAGCCGGTCGCGCTCGTCCGGCGTGCGGATGGCATGGCCGATGATGGCGCGGACAAGTCCCTTCTTGTCCAGCGCGCCACGCTCGGCCTGGCTGACGATGCGACCGTCGCGCAGGACGGTGATCCTGTCGCAAAGCTGCAGCACCTCCTCCAGCCGATGCGACACATAGAGGATCGCAACCCCCTGGGCCGCGAGATCGCGGACGATGGCGAAGAGCTGCTCGCTTTCCGGCTCGGAGAGCGAGGCTGTCGGTTCGTCCATCGCGATCATGCTGGCATCGCGGGTGAGCGCCTTGCTGATCATGACCAGCCAGCGCTGGGCGACCGACAGCTCGGAGACTTTCGTATCGAGCGGAAACCGGATACCGACGCGCTCGGCCGCGGCGCGGGCTGCAACGCCTGAACGCTTCCAGTCGATCATGCCGAACCGCGTCGCCTTCGGCGCGCCGAGCAGCATGTTCTGCAGGGCGCTGAAATGCGGAATCAAATTCAATTCCTGATGGATGAAGGCAAGCCCGGCGCGCTCGGAAGCCTGCGGCGAGCCCATCTGAAGCTCGTTGCCCGCGATCGTCACGCTACCCTGGTCCGGACTGGTGACGCCGGCGAGACAACGGATCAGGGTCGACTTGCCGGCGCCGTTGGCGCCGACAAGTCCGTGCACCCGGCCGCGCTCGATGTCGAGGTCGGCGCGGTCGAGCGCAAGTTCACCTGCGAATGATTTGGTCAGGCCGCGGATATGCATCCATGCATCGGCGGTCGAAACGGTCGCCGACACCTAGCCGCTCCGTTTGGCGGAGCGGCCCGACCGGTTTGTCTCACATGCCATTGGGATGTTCGGCCATGAACTTGTCGACATTGTCCTTGGTCACCACCACGCCGGGGATCTCGATGGTCTTCGGCTGCCACGAATCGCCGGCCTTCATGGAGTCGAGAATGGCCTGGAACACTTCCTTGCCTTCCTGATAGGCAGGCTGCCAGACGGTGGCCGTCATGTCGCCTTCCTTGACCAGTTGCAGAGCCTGGGCGCTGCCGTTGATCGACACGGTGGTCACGTCGGTGCGGCCGGCCTGGCGCAGAGCCGCCACGGCGCCCTGCATCGGTTCGTCCCAGCACGACCAGATCGCGAGCGGCGTGTCACCACCGGCCGGATGCGCGGTGAGCCAGGCCGCGGCCGTGGCATTGCCGAACTGGACCTGCCCGGGAGCAACCACTTCGCTGTAGTCCACCTTGATACCCGACTTGCCCTTGACGCCTTCATCGAAGGCCACGCCGCGGTCGATGCAAAGCTTGCCCGGATGGAAAGTCATTGCCAGCACGCCGGCCTTGTCGCCGGCCTTCTCCAGGAGGAATTTCACCGAATCGTCGCCGACCTGCCGGCCGCTGGTCGTCGCCACGATGCCGGGGACGATCTCGCCACCCCAGGTGCCGACAGGGATATGCGCGTCGCGCGCGGCCGCCAGGCCGGAACCGATCGAGCTGCTGGCGAAGGCCAGCACGAAGATGGCACCGACATGCTGGGCCGCGAAGGAATTCATCGCCGCATTGGCCTGATCGGCGCTGGCCTGGGTGTCGGTCACCTTGACATCCCAGCCGGCGGCCTTGGCAGCGTCCGTCGCCCCGCCGATGACCGCGATGTTGAGCGCATCGTTGGCCAGCAGTGCGACAATGCCAAGCGTCTTGTGGTCCTGCGCCTGCACGGCAGTTGAAACGATCATCGTTCCGGCGGTCAGTAAGGCAAGCAAAAGCCTTTTCATCTGGGAAATCCTCCTCTCCCGTTGGTGTCGGCCCATGGTGAGCCGACCGTTCCCTCTCCTCGGACTCCGACCAGGGGCGCCAGGACACCGGCTTGCCGTATCCGTTGGGCACCCCTATCGGCCGCTTGCATGCCAGACCCCGCTAGCGGCTCCCGTGAGCCAACATGAGACGGAGACGTCCGCTGCTTAATCTTGGTACCGGTACCATATGGCAGTTTTAGCAAGCCGGCAATAGCCAGCATCGTCGCTGCGTGAAATTCGCCTTTGCGCCGCCACATGTGATTTGAAACGGACAAGATCGCATTGCTAAGCTGATTTTTCTTGTTATCGGTATCAAGCTAGAGCTATGGCTGAGGCTGCCGAAACGGAGAGCGCTGCGAGCGCGTAACAGCTCGAGCGAGATGGGAGCAGACATGAAAGTGGCCTATGACTTTTCCGGAAAGAACGTCATCCTGATAGGAGGGACAACCGGCATCGGGCGGGCAACGGCGCTGGCCTTCGCCAAGGCCGGAGCCAATCTCTATGTTTCCGGCATCGGCGCGGAATCCGGAGAAAGCCTGAGGGGAGAGGTCAAATCGCTTGGCGTCGAGATCGAGTTCGAAGAGACCGACGTTCGCGACAGCAAGGCGATGGCGGCCCTGCACAAGCACGCTTTCGACCGCTTCGGGCGCATCGACATCGCCTTCAACAATGCCGGGGTGCCGGGCAAGACCGCGCCCGTGCATGAGCTCGAGGACGAAGATTACGACCTGCTGATGGACGTCAATCTGCGCGGCATCTTCAACGGCCTGAGGCACCAGATCCCGCATATGACCGCCAAGGGCGGCGGCGCGATCGTCAACACCTCGTCGCTGTTCGGCGTCATGGGCTTTGCTACCACCGCTGTCTATTGCGCCAGCAAATGGGGCGTGATCGGCCTCACCAACTCGGTGGCGCTTGAAGTCGCGCGCAAGAACATCCGCGTCAACGCCATCGCGCCCGGCTCGGTGATGACGCCGCTGCTGCGCGGCATGTTCGGCAGCGAGCAAAGCGCCAAGGACACGGTGCTGCCGATGATCCCGATGGGCCGGATCAGCGACCCGTCCGAAATCGCGCAGCTCGTGCTTTTCCTGTCGTCGGACGCCGCGTCCTTCATCACCGGGCAGGCCGTGGTGATCGACGGCGGCGGCTTCGTCGCAGGCGCCGACAAGCTCTGACGCTTCAAGGCTGGGGCAAAGCCCCCAGCCTTGCTCCTCCCCATTCAGGCGACGCAGCTCTTTTCGCCCTTGGCGAGGGCGATTTCCACCACTTGAAGCCCCCTGTCCGTCAGCCTCGACGGGAATGTGGTGCGCAGCCGGTCTTCATGCACCGGAATCACTCGGCGCGCCTCGCCGCCGACCGATTTCAGCATCTCGGCGCTGGAGAAAATCAGATTGTGCTGGCTGCCTACGGCGAGGCCGATGGGTACGATCTGCGGTGCTGAGGGGTCGAGCCCGGTCAGATTGTCGTAGGTGTAGATAAGGTCGCCGGCGAAGATCCAGCGATCCTCGCCGCCGCTGGTGCCGTCGTTGCGGACGGTCACATACATGCTGCCATAGGTGTGGGTGTCGGCGGCAAGATAAACGTCGATCCCCGGCAGCACGTCTTCCTGGTCGCCGTCGATGCAGATCATGCGGCCTTCCTTGGCCGCTTCGACCGCGCGCACGATATCGGCCGGATCGCCGCCGCCGACCAGGAACCGGTATTCCGGCCCGAGCGTGAGGGCCCAGACCCATTTGTCCAGCTCACTCTTCTGGACGTAGAACTTGGCGTTGGGGAACAAATGCATGGCGCCCATATGGTCGAAATGGGCATGGGTGATGAAGACGCTGGTCACCTCTTCCGGCTTCACGCCGCATTCGGCAAGGACCGCCCGCGGGCCGTGGTAGTTTGAGACGCCGTAGGCATTGGCAAGCTGCTCGCCATAGGCGACATGGTCATAGCCGGTGTCGATCAGGATGGTTTCGCCGCCACCTTTCAGAAGCGCATAGGCATAGGGAAGCTTGCGCGTGCCCTGGTGCTGCGGCCCGTACATCATGACGCTGAAGGGGAATTTCTCCACTGCCGCGTATTCGAGCACCCAGATCGAGTAGTGTGCCATTCAATCCTCCCTTGATAGACTAGAGGGGGGGGGGGGGGGGGGGGGGAAAAACCCCCCCCCGCGGCGGGGGGGGGGGGGGGGGGGGAAAAAAAAAAAAAAAAAAACAAAAAACCCCCCCCCCCCCCCCCCCCCCACACAACCCCCCCCCCCCCCCCCCCCCCAGGCCCAGCGCCGACGAGACCGAGGGGGCCACGCGCGGCCCGCCCACCGCCCACCCCG
>NZ_JBVVQH010000018.1:115331-159596 GCF_055811115.1 Mesorhizobium sp. WSM4832
ACACCATGCCGCTCAGGGCTAATTTCCCCACTGCCGCTTTCGCCCCCCCCCAGATCTATTTGGGTCCCTTTCAACCCCCCCTTGAGCCGCCGGAGCGTTTCACCGTTTCACGGAAACGGCGAACCGCTCTATCTCCTTGTTGACGCAATTCCGGACGGAAAACCGCTCACACTTTTCCTGGAATTGCTCTCGATGCCTTGCCCGGGCAGGCGCGGCGCGTGGACGGCGCAGCAGGCCTGCCCGAAATCAACGAGTTCGAAGCCGGGCAGCAGACGCGCGGTCGCCCGCAGATGATCGCTTGTCGCCCGCAAGGCGCGTGTCAGCGTATCGAAGCGTTTGTCCGACCTGTCCTGCGCGCCGCAACAGGCCGTCGCCGCGACACAGGCTTCCAGCAGCGTCTCGGCGGCACCGCGCATATGATGATAGTGGTGCGCGGCCGGCTCCGGGGCCCGCAAGGCGCGAACGGCTTCGTTAACCTGTGCGACAGCCTGCCTTGCGCTCGCCAAGGCGCCCTCGGCAAGCGCCGCCTGGCGACGCGATGTCAGCAGGAACAGCGCGTAGCCCGAGAGCTGGGTCAGGGTCTGGCTGATCAATTGCTGCGCGTCACGTGCGGCGTCGGCATAGCGCAGCAGCGACTGCTCCGTCACGGCGACACAGGAATACACGCCCATTGCAAATCCTCCGCGCCGGCATCGCGGCGCCCTCCTCCCCTTGGGCATTACCCGATTTTGATATCGGTAACAACAGAATTGCTCCAACCGACGCCGACAGCTTGTTTGTTCGACAAGGTAATGGTTTGATGCGCGCCGGCGGACCGAGCGACAACAAAGATGCCCAGGCGATCATCCGAGGACACGAACAGGCGCAATGGAAGCGCCAGAATGCGCGACGTCGCGGTTCGCGCCGGCGTCTCCACCATGACCGTGTCACGGGTCCTGAACGAGCCCGGCAAGGTATCGGAGGAGATGCGCGAACGTGTTCTGAAGGCTGTTCGCGAGATCGGCTATCTGCCGAACCACCTGGCGGGAAGCCTGTCTTCGAACCGTTCGACGACCATCGGGCTGATCGTGCCCAGCATCGACAATTCGATCTACACGCAAACGGTCAAGGGCCTGTCGGAGGTGCTGAAACGCTCCGGTTTCCAGCTGATGATCGCGGAATCGGGATATGATCCCAATGAGGAGGAGGAGCTTATCACCGTGTTCCTCAGCCACCGGGTCGGCGGGCTCGTCCTGCACAGCACCGAGCATACGCCCCAGGCCATCGAGAAGATCCGCAAATCGGGCATTCCAGTTGTCGAGAACGGGAATATCCCCAAAGAGCCGCTCGACATGGTCGTAAGCTATTCAAATCGCGATGCTTCTTACGCAATGACGATGCATCTCGGCAGGCTCGGCTATCGCAAGATCGCATTCGCCAGCCTCTATTCCGTGCACAATGACCGCTCCCAGGACCGCCTCAAGGGATATTTGGCGGCGCTCAAGCAATTGGGGCACGATCCAGACCCGCGCATGGTCCTGGAGACGGGACGCGGCCTTGCCGCCGGCGCGGAAGTGGTGGCACGGGTGATGCAGAGCGTGCCGGGGGTCGACGCGCTTTTCTGCGCCGGCGAAGTCCTGGCCGCCGGCGCGCTGTTCGAATGCCAAAGGCGCAACTGGTCGGTGCCGGGCCGAATCGCGCTCGCCAGTTTCGACGATGTCGATCTGTTGCGGCACGTCAGCCCTTCCGTCACCACCTTGCGGCTGCCGCGCTACGACATTGGAGAGCGGACGGCACGGATCCTTTTGAGCCGCATCATCGACGGCGCGGATCATTTGCGCGGCAGCGTCGTCGACCTCAAGTTCGAAGTCATCCAGCGCGAGAGCACCTGATCCGCCCCTGAGACCGGCAGTCGCAACACGGCGCCCGCTCTTCTATGATTGCATTTTGTTACCGGTACCAATATAAAGTCAAAGCCCTGCATGGCAATCCTATGCCTGACGGGCTGTCCGGTAGAAAATGAGGGGTATTGGCAATGCTCACAGAGCGGCGGAACAGAACGTGAGCTTGGCGAAGGAAACGGACGACGCGGCGCCACCCGCCTGGGCGAAACCGCTCAACGAATGCACCGCCTTGATCACGGGCTCGACAGCCGGCCTTGGGCAGGCGATGGCGGCAAGGCTTGCCGAGTCCGGCTGCAGCGTCATGCTGCACGGGCTGGAAGACGCCGATCAGATCGAAGCACAACGTTCTGAGCTCGCCCGCGACACGGGCGCCCGTGTTGCCTACCACAAGGCTGACCTCTCGATGCGATCGGGGGTCGAAGGGCTGATCGACACCGCGATGTCGGTGCTCGGGCCGATCGACATCCTCGTCAACAATGCCGTTGTCCGGCACTTCGCGCCGGTGATGGATTTCCCGGCCGAGCAGTGGGACCTTGCGCTCGCGGTCAACCTCTCCGCCGCGTTCCACGCCATCCGGCTTCTGCTGCCGAATATGCGCAGCCGGAATTTCGGCCGGATCTTCAACATCACCTCGGTCTACGGCATGCGGGGGACGACCGACCGCGTCGGCTATGTGACGACGAAGTCTGCTATCCTCGGCTTGACCCGCGCCGTGGCGCTGGAGAACCTGGATCGCGACGTTACCTGTCATAGTCTGTGCCCCGGCTCGGTGCTCACGCCGGGCACGGAAGAAAGGGTGGAGAGGCTGATGGCGGAGCGTGGCATCGATCGGACGGCGGCCGAACGGCTCTTCCTCGAAGGCAAGCAACCGGGCGGCAACTTCGTCTCCGCCGGGAGCATCTCCGACCTGCTCGTCTTCCTGTGCGGACCGATCGCCCGCGACATGACCGGGTCCGTGCTACCGGTCGAAGCGGGCTGGCTGGCAAGTTGAGCCAGCGCTGAAGCAGACCGGCATCGCTCGCGAAGGCGATGCCCAACTGATTGTTTTTACGCAATTCCGGACGGAAAACCGCGACGCACTTTTCCTGGAATTGCTCTAAAGGGAGCCATCCATGGACGACCTGTATGAAGTCTACGCCATCCGCTACGGCCACCACGACCGCAACGCGGCTGCGAATTTCATCGGCGGCGACCCGCATGACGGCCCTATGCCGCTCGACTATTTCGTCTGGGCGATCGTCGGCAAATCGCGCACCTTCGTGTTCGATACCGGCTTCGACGCAAAAGTCGCGGACCGGCGCCAGCGCAATCTGCTGCGCCCGGTCGGCGAAGGGCTGAAAATGATCGGCATCGATCCGGACAAGGTCGAGGACGTCATCATCTCGCATATGCATTTCGACCATGCCGGCAACCACGAGCTGTTCCCGAAGGCCCGCTACCACGTCCAGGACGTGGAGATGGCCTACTGCACGGGTCGCTGCATGTGCCACAGCTATCTCAGGCATCCGTTCGACTACGAGGACGTGGCCAGCATGATAGGCAAGTTGTATGCGGGGCGCGTGACTTTCCACGACGGCGTCTCGGAGGTCGCTCCGAACCTCACCGTTCATCGTGTCGGCGGCCACTCGAAGGGCCTGCAGGTGATCCGGGTGAAGACGCGGCGCGGCTTTGTGGTGCTCGGCTCCGACGCATCGCATTTCTACGCGAATTTCGAGCAGAACCGGCCTTTCCCGGTGCTGGAGAGCGCAACCGACATGCTGAATGGCTACGCCACCATGCGCAAGCTCGCCAGCACGCCGAACCACATCATCCCTGGCCACGATCCGCTGGTGCTCGCCCGCTATCCCGCCGCGCTGGCGGGCGTGGACGATATCGTGCGTCTCGACCTCGACCCAATCCCCGGCGCACCGTGAGCGCCTTCTTGATCGAATATCTCCCGATGATCGAGAACCTCGGGGCGTTCGTCACAATCGCATGGAGACGACAATGAACAATCTCAAGCTCGGGCTGGCTGGCGCCGGCAGGATGGGAACGCCAATGGCGAAGCGCCTGATGGCGGCCGGCTACAGCGTGAGCGTCTACGACACGAAAGCCAGCGCCGTCGAGGCATTGGCCGCTCAGGGCGCCGGCAAGGCCGCGACGCCCGCAGAGCTGATGAAGAGCTGCGACGTGGTGCTGCTTTCGCTGCCGACGCCGGAGATCGTGCAGGCCGTTTGCCTTGGCCTCGACGGGCTTGCTTCCGTCAAGGGCGCGACCATCGTCATCGATCTCTCCACCACGGGCCCGCGGACGGAGCGTCTCGTCGCCAAAGGCCTCAAGGCCGCCGGCATCGCGCTGGCCGACTGCCCTGTCAGCGGCGGCGTGGGCGGCGCTGAAAAGGGCACGCTGGCCATGATGGCGGCCTGCGACGAGGCGACCCTGAAAACGATCCGCCCTGTCCTCGAGACGCTTGGCAAACCAGTCCATGTCGGCCTGGAGCCAGGCATGGGCCAGATGATCAAGGTGATCAACAACCTCATGTCGGTGACGGCCCTGTCAATCGCTTCCGAAGCGCTGGTGCTCGGCACCAAGGCCGGGCTCGATCCGGACGTGCTGCTCGAGGTCATCAATTCCGGCAGCGGCGGTTCCAACGCGACGATGACGAAGATACCGAAATTCGTCCTTACCCGCAGCTTCGATTTCGGCTTCGCCATCGGGCTGTCATCCAAGGACATCCGCCTTTGTCTCGAAGAGAGCGACGCGCTGGGCGTGCCGATGATCGTCGGAGGCGCGGTGCGGCAGTTGCTGACCGTGGCGAAGAGCGATCTCGGCCCGGATGCGGATTTGACCGAAATCATCAAGCCGATCGAGGGCTGGGCCGGCGTGACGGTTGCCGGCAAAAAGGCCCAGGCCTGACGGCGGCCGGAACGTATCCGATGAGCACCAATTCCCCTCAGGCGATTGCCCCGGGCCTGTCGCGCCGCCTTGCGGCGTTCGTACGCAACGCGCGATGGGGCGATGTGCCGGAGCAGGTGCGCGAGCATGCGCTGCGCGCCCTCTTCAACGGCTTCGGGACAGCGCTTGGCGGTTCGTCCGACCAGGCGATCCTGCGCCTTGCGGCGAGCCTCGCGCCCTTCTCCGCCGGTGAAGCGGCGACCGTGATCGGCCATCGTGCGCGGCGGGATGCGCCGACCGCGGCGTTCCTCAACGCGGCGTCGATGAACGTGTTCGATTTCGACGACACCCATCAAGGCACGATCATCCATCCTACCGCGCCCGTGGCGCCAGCAGTCCTTGCCCTGGCTGAAACCCGGCCGGTCAGTGGGACGGAGCTTCTGCACGCCTTCGTCCTTGGCGTGGAGGTGACCTGCCGGATCGGCAACGCGATCTCGCCGGGCCACTACGATCGCGGCTGGCATATCACCTCGACCTGCGGAATCTTCGGCGCCGCCGCGGCCGCGGCGAAGCTTCTCGACCTCAGCGAGGATGAAATCCTCTGGGCCTTCGGCAATGCTTGCGCCCAGGCATCGGGTCTCGTCGAGACCCTGGGCTTCATGGCCAAGAGCGTAGGGGTCGGCGCAGCGGCGCGCGGAGGCCTGCTCGCCGCGTTGATGGCGCAGGGCGGGGTCGAGGGACCGCCGATGCCCCTCGAGGGGCCACGCGGCTTCCTCAAGGTCTTCTGCGACGCGCCGAAGCCCGAGCTGATCGAGCGTGGGCTTGGTAGCGCGTGGGAAAACCTTCGCAACATGTTCAAGCCATATCCCTGCGGCGTCGTGCTCAACCCCGTTATCGACGCATGCCTCAATCTGCACCAAAGGCCGGATCTCTCCGCCGACCTTGTCTCCGAAGTCACAGTGCGCGGCTGCCCGCTGCTCAAGGCCCGCGCCGACAGGCCTGACGTCACCACTGGCCGGGAAGCGCAAGTCAGCGCGCAGCATGCCGTCGCTGTCGCCCTGTTGCGCGGAACTGCCGGCGCCGCCGATTTCAGTGACGCGGCGGTGAACGACGCCGACGTGAAGGCATTGCGCGCCAGGGTGCGTCCGATCGAAACAGACGAAGCCATTCCGGTCGAAGCGGCTTATATCTCCGTCCGCTGCAGCGACGGGGCGCTTTTCGAGATGAACGAACTGGCGGCCACCGGCAGTCCGGCGCGACCGATGACGGATGCCGCGCTCAAGGAGAAATTCTCCGCCCTCGCCCGCTATGGCTGCCCGGCGATCGACGCCCGCGCGCTCGCCGGCAGGCTGTGGGCGCTACGCGACGTCAGCGACGTCGGTTCGGTCATGGCGCTGGCCCGGCCGAACGCGTAAGCCGCAGGGGCTGCCGCTTACCCGAGCGATCTCAGCGCTGTGGCGGCTTCCAGACATGGGTGGAGATGATGTCCCTCAATTCCGCGCGCACGGCGCGGAACAGCGGGCGGAATGTCGAGGACATCGGCTTCTGCGATGACGTCGCAAGGATGAGCTTGCGGGTGATCTGCGGCTCGAATGGCCAGACCTCGATACGGCCGGCTTCGGCAAGCAGATGCACGGAAGCATAGGGCAGGACCGTATAGCCGCCCCCCTCCTCGACAAGCAGGAGCGTGGAAGGCATCGCCTCCAGCTCCATCTCGATGCGCGGATAGATGCCGTGCTCGGCGACGATGTTGTCGATCAGCCGCCGCAGGCCGTGCGGCCGGCTTGGCAGGATCATCGGCAGTTCCGCAAGCACGCTGAGGCTCACCGGGCCGCGCGGCAGCAGAGGTTCGGCCAGCGCCGGACCGATCAGGAAAAGCTCGTCATCGGCGAGCGGCTCGGTCAGCACGGAAGGGTGATTGGGCGAGTTGTAGAGGACCGCCGCGTCGATACGGCCGGCGACCAGCCATTCCAGGATGTGGCCGCTGAAACCCTCGATGACCTGCAGGGCGACGTTCGGGAACTCGTTCTTGATCTTCTTGACCAGCGGCACCGTCAGCACCGTCCCGACGGACGGCGGGACGCCAAGCACCAGTCTGCCGCGCGGCGAGGCCCTCAGATTGGACACCGCGTTCTGCGCGAGCCGCATGCGCTCGACAATCTCGTCGGCATGCGATTTCAGCAGCGCACCGGCTTCGGTCAGCACCACGCCGCGGCCGTTGCGATGGAACAATTCCACGCCCAGTTCCTCCTCGAGCCCGCGGATATGGCGCGTGATCATCGGCTGGGTGACATTGAGGTCGAGGGCGGCTTTCGAGAAGCTGCCCGCCGAGCCGACCGCGATGAAGACCTGTAACTGCTTCGTGTCCAACTCAAACCACCCAACCCGCCGCCGGGCGGTGCTTTGCCCGAAGCTTTCGACCCTACGTGCGGAACGGATATTTCAGGCCGCGCACGTTCAGGAACACGGCATAGACCGAAGTTGTCGCCGTGATGAACAGCCGATTGTGCCGCGCGCCACCGAATGCGACATTCGCCACCATTTCCGGCACCAGGATCTTGCCGATCAATTCACCAGCCGGCGTGTGGCACTGGACACCGTCCCAGGCGCTGATCCAGAGGTTGCCGGTGATATCGACCCGGAAACCGTCCGGTATGCCCGGCGATATTTCGACGAACACGCGCGAATTTACCAGCCTGTCGCCGGCAACGTCAAACGTCCTGACGTGATGCGGCGCGCTGCGGTCGGTCAGATAGCCGGAATCCGCGATGTAGAGCTTTTTCTCGTCGGGCGAGAAGGCGAGACCGTTGGGCATCGAGAAATCGTCGGCGACGACAGCGATCCGGGCGGATTGCGGATCGATGCGATAGACGCGGCAACCGGGCTGCTCCTGATCGGCCCTGCGGCCGACATAGTCGGAGATGATGCCGTAGTTCGGGTCGGTGAACCAGATGCTGCCATCCGACTTGACCACCACGTCGTTCGGCGAATTGAGCCGCTTTCCCTCAAAGGAATCCGCGAGCACGGTGATCGAGCCGTCCCATTCGGTGCGCACCACGCGGCGTTCGCCCTGCATGCAGGTGACGAGCCTGCCTTCGCGGTCGCGCGTGCTGCCGTTCGGATTGGCGACATTGCCGCGGAACAGCGAAACGGCGCCGGTCTCCTCGTCCCAGCGCAGCATGCGGTCGTTGGGGATATCGCTCCAGACCAGCGTGCGCAGGTCGGCGAAATAGACCGGCCCCTCCGCCCAGCGGTTGCCGGTGTGCAGCGTTTCGAGGAAGGCGACCGGATCGATAAGGTCGCCGAAGCGCGGGTCGATGATCTCGTAACAGGACATCGGCAGTCTCGCTCATAGGCGGATGGCAGGGGTCTGGATTGGCGAACCGGACGGCGGAACTCCGATCCGCCGATCTTCAACGCTGGACGAACGGAGCCGGAATGGAGTTGCCGGCGTCGATCCACACGCTCTTTTCCTGGAGATATTCGTAGATGGCGGTGCGGCCGTTTTCGCGACCGAAACCAGACTGCTTGTAGCCGCCAAAGGGCGAGAGATAGCTCGTAGCGCGATACATGTTGACCCAGACGATACCGGCTTCCAGCCGGTCCGGCAGCCGGATTCCGCGCCCGATGTCCTGCGTCCACAATCCGGCGGCGAGGCCATAGACGCTGTCATTGGCAATGGCGACGGCTTCGTCCTCGTCCTCGAACGGAATGATCGAAAGGACCGGGCCGAACACCTCTTCCTGGGCGATACGCATCGACTGGCTGACATTGCCGAAGATGGTTGGTTCCACGAACCAGCCATCGGCGATCGCCTTGTCCTCGGGCACCTTGCCGCCGAGCAGCTGGATGGCGCCCTCGTCGCGGGCGATGCCGATATAGTCGAGGACCTTCTTGCGTTGCGGGAGCGTCGTGATCGGCCCGACCTGGGTATCGGGGTCGAGCGGATCGCCGATCCTGGCGGTCCTCGCGAACGCCACCAGCTTTTCGACCACCTGATCGTAGACGGAGCGCTGCACCAGCGCGCGCGATCCGGCGATGCAGGTCTGGCCGGTCGCCGCGAAAATGCCCGAGACCAGCCCGGGAATCGCGGCCTCCATCTTGGCGTCGGCGAAAACGATGTTCGCCGATTTGCCACCGAGCTCCAGCGTCACCTTCTTGAGGCCACCGGCCGCGGCCTGGTAGACGCGCCGGCCGGTGGCGTCGCCGCCGGTGAAGGCGACTTTCGCGACCCTTGGATGCGTCACCATGCGGTCGCCGATCTCATGGCCGAAGCCGGTGATGATGTTGACGACACCTTTCGGGAAGCCCGCCTTCTCGAACAACCTTCCGAAGAAGAGCGCCGAGACCGACGAGAACTCCGACGGCTTCCATACCACGGTGTTGCCGGCGGCCAGTGCCGGTGCCAGCTTCCAGGTCGCCAGCATCAGCGGCGAATTCCATGGCGTGATCGCCGCCACGACGCCCAGAGGCTCGAGCTTGGTGTAGTTGAAGACGCCAGGCTTATCGATCGGGATGACGCGTCCCTCGATCTTGTCGGCCAGCCCGCCGAAGAAGCGGAACCATTGCGGGATGTATTTGCATTGCATCCGCATTTCGTTGATCAGTTTGCCGTTGTCGCGCGTCTCGAGAACGGCGAGGTTTTCCGCCTCCTCGGCGACAAGGTCGGCAAAGCGCGCCATGACCTGGCCGCGCGCGCTGGCCGTCATCGACCGCCATTCCCCCCGGAAGGCCTGTGACGCGGCCTCAACGGCCGCATCGACATCGGCTACGCCTGCGCGCGGAACAAGCGCCCAGGCCTTGCCGGTGAAGGGATCGTAGGACTCGAAATACTCCCCCGATGCCGCGGCGGCCCAGCGGCCGCCGATCAGCATGGCAAGCTTGTCCTCGGCGAGCGGCGGACGCTGGATCATGCGCCGATTTCCTGCAGGGCCTCGCGGGCGTTGCGGAAGGCATCGACCCCGGCTGGCACACCTGCATAGATCGCGACCTGCAGCAGCACCTCGCGGATCTCATCCTTGGTGACGCCGTTCCTGATCGCGCCCTTGACATGCATCTTCAGCTCGTGCGGCCGGTTGAGGGAAGCCAGCATGGCAAGGTTCAGCATGCTGCGGGTCTTGCGGTCGAGCGTCTCGCGGCCCCATACGGCGCCCCAGCAATATTCGGTCACCAGCTCCTGCATCGGACGGTTGAAATCGTCGGCGCTGGCGAAGGATTTCTCCACGAACTCGGCGCCGAGCACCGCCTTGCGGATCTCGAAGCCCTTGTCGAACATGTCTTTACCCATTGGGTTATTCCTTTCTGGTCTGCTTGGGAGGATCAGAGGCCGGGTGTCGGCCGGTATTTGCGACCGCGCGCCAGCACATGGCCGAGCGAGCCGTCGGTGAGGTAAATCTGCGTGGCCTTGGAATCATACTGCACGCTTTCCTGGCCGGGATAGCCGAGCAACTCGCGCACGCGCGGGTTCATGTAATAGGTGCAGATCGCGATCGTCGTGATGGCCGAGAAGGCGGCGCCATCTTCCCTGCTGAGCTTTTCGAGATGCGCTTCCGCGCTCAACGCTGGATCGGCGTCGAGCCCACGTTCGAATCCTCCCTTGAGGTCGACACGAAAATCGAGCGCCTTTTCGGCGTCGGCGAAGCTGCAGACCGAACCGAATGCCGGCATTTCGCCGTGAGCTGGAATGAGAAAATCGGCAAGGGCGAGGAAAGTCTTGTCTTTGCTCATGTCAGGCAACCTTCTGGTTGCGCCGTTCGGCAATCATGCGGCGTGTGTTGCGAAGCGCCACCGCCATGATTGTCGCGGTCGGATTGGTGGCGCCGGAGGTCGGGAAGGTCGAGGCGTCCATGATGTAGAGGTTGGGCACGTCATGGCAGGCGCCCCATTGGTCGACGACAGAGCGCTTCGGGTCGTCACCCATGACGGTCGTGCCGATCAGATGCCAGCCGGATTCTCGCACCGGCGTGGAAACAAGCGTCTCGATGGCGCCGGCGGCGCGTACCGATTCCAGGCAACGGTCGATGTTGAACCGAAGCAGGCGGTTGGAGTTCTCGTTGACCTTGTAGACGATCTGCGGCGCCGGCAGGCCATCGGAATCGACGAGGTCCTTCGATAGCACGACCTGGTTGCTCTCTTCCGGCAGATCCTCGCCGACGATGCCCCAGATCAGCGAGTGACCGAAGCGGCGGGCGACGTTCTCGTGCAGATTGGCACCCCAGAAATCCTGGAAGCGGCCTTCCTCGGCGACATAGACCTTGGAGCCGGTGGCGCCCGATACGCCGACCGGGCCGCCGGACGGCATGCAGTTCCATTTCGATCCGCGCACGAAGCCGCGCCGCTCGTCGGTCTCGTAGAATTCCAGCGAATAGACCTGCTGCCCGAACGGGCCGCGCCAGGAGTCCAGCGGGTCTTCATAGGAGGCGAGGATGCTGGCGAAGGGGTGCATCATCAGCCGCTTGCCGACCATCCCGGACGAGTTGGCCAGTCCGTCGGGATGCTTCGATCCGCCCGACATCAGGAGCAGCCGCGGCGTGCCGACGCCGTTGGCGCAGAGGATGACGACCTTGGCGCGCTGGCGGCGATCGCGGCCGTTGGCGTCGACATAGACAACGCCGGTGGCGAGCCCCTGCTCGTTCGTCTCGACCTCCTTGACGCGGGCACGCGTGACAAGCCGCGCTCCGGCCTTGAGCGCAAGCGGCCAGTGCGAGCGGTCGGTGGTCGACTTCGCGCCTTCGGGACAGCCGGTCAGACAGGTGCCGCGCCGCACGCAGGCGTTCAATTCGCCGAATTTTTCGGACGGTATTGCGTTGCTGCCCGGCCACCAGTGCCAGCCCATACGTTCCATGCCGAGCGCCCCGCGCAAACCCACCGAACCGATCGGCAGCGCGGGAAATGGATATGGTCCTCGCGGCGGAAAAGCCGGGTCGCCCGCAAGGCCGGACACGCCCACCTCGCGCTCGATCTCGAGCTGGTAGGGCAGCAGATCCTCGTAGGAGAAAGGCCAGTCCTCGGCCACGCCGTCGAGCGAGCGGACGCGGAAATCGGAGGGCAGGAAATGCATCCATTGCGCGCCGTAGAGCGTGGCGCTGCCGCCGACGCCGGCAAACATCAGCGGGTTGATATCCGTGGTCGAGGTATCGACCGGATAGTCGTTCGGGTTGTCGCGCACATTGGGGTTGGGGTGCCACAGCTTGGTGCTGACCAGCTCATGCTCCGGCCGCGCGCCGGTGTAATCGTTATATTCAGGCCACTCCCCCTGCTCCAGCGCCACCACCGAAAGGCCGGCGCGCGCGAGATGAAGGGCAGCGACCGAGCCGGATGGCCCGGCGCCGACGATGGCGACATCCACTTCCTCGTCGCGCCGCGCGCGGGCGCTGCGTTCGCTCAGGCTCTCAACATTCATTCCCAACCTCCCTCGATGGCGACCGGCTCATGCGAGCCGTGTGCGGTAGAACGCAGCCGCGCCTATGATGATGATGCCCTTGATGATGAGCTGCATCTCGATCGGGAAACCCAGCAACAGGACAAGATTGTTGATGACGACCAGGACCGCGACGCCAAGCAGCGCGGCGAAGATGTTGCCGCGTCCGCCGGTCAGCGCCACGCCGCCCATGACCGCCGCGACGATCGAGTCGAGCTCGTAGCCCTGGCCGACCCAGTTGGAGACCGTTCCGACATAGCCGAGCAGGAACAGTCCGCCTATGCCGGCGCAGATCGAGCAGATAACATAGCACAAGATGATGACGCGATCGGGCGCGACACCGTTGAGGAACGCCGCCTTGGGATTGCTGCCCACCATGAAGATCTCGCGCCCGAGACGCGACCGGTGGAGCACGACGCCGAAAACGACGGCGAGCAGCGCCAGGGTCATCAGGTTGACCGGGATGCCCAGGATCCGGCCTGACGCGAGGAAGCCCATGCCCGGCGGCAAGGTGCTGATCGGCGCGCCGCCCGTATAGGCAAAGCGAACGCCCTGCAGGATGACCATCATAGCCAGCGTGGCAAGGAACGGACTGACGTCGCGCTTGGCAACCAGCCAGCCGTTGACGGCGCCGACGACGGCGGAGAAGGCGATAGCCGCGACGAAGATCATCGGGATCGCATCGTTGGTCGTCGCCTTGAACGCGGTTGCAAGCACGGCCACCGTCGCCATCAGCGAGGCCACCGACAGGTCGAGCCCCCGCACCAGGATGACGAAGGTCTGGCCGACGACCACCATGCCGAGAGGTGCTGCGATGGTGAGCACGTTGACCAGATTGGCCGGCCGCAGGAAGGTGGGCGAGAGCACGGCCGCGACCAGCAGCAGCACGACAAGGAAGACGATCAGTCCATAGCGCTCGAAAACCGAGGCGACGGACACGCCTCGGGACCGGGGCAGCGGCGTCTCGAGGGGTGCCATCACTGCCTCCGCCTCGTGGTGTGGATGCTGACGGCGATGATGATGATCAGGCCCTGGATCACCCACTGATAGTAGGAAGAAACGTTCAGGAAGTTCAGCAAATTGTTGAGCATCGTCACCAGCAGAACGCCGAGCAGCGTGCCGAGGACGCCGCCGCGCCCGCCGGCCAGAATGGTGCCACCGACAACCACCGGCGTGATCGATTGCAGCGTCAATGCCGTGCCGATGCGCGGATCGCCGACACCGGTGCGGGCGGTCAGGAAGATCGCCGCGAGGCCGGCGCACAGTCCGGACAGCGCATAGGCCATCACCACGATGCGGTTCACCGGCAGGCCGTTCAGCCGGGCCGCCTCGCGATCTCCACCGACGAAGTAGATGCTGCGGCCCGAGCGCGAGCGCTGCAGCCAGAGGCCGGCAAGCGCGAAGATCGCGACAAGGACGATCGCCGTCACGGGGATGCCCCACAGCTTCGCGTAGGAAAAATCCGCCAGGCCCCGCGGCACCGATCCGCCAGGCTCCTTGTTGTACATCAGCGTGCCGCCAAAGATGACCGACGACATGCCGAGCGTCACGATCAGCGGATGGACGCGCAGCACGATGGTGAGCAGACCGTTGAGCGCACCGATTGCGGTCGCTGCGACCAGGGCGAGCGGCAGGGCCAGCCAGAGCAGGTCCGGCCGCCATTCGAGGAAATGCGCGATAAAGACGGTCGATGCGCTGACCAGCGAGCCCACCGCAAGATCGATGCCGCCCAGCAGCACCACGAATGTCTGGCCGAGGCTGACCATGCCCAGCACGACGAGCTGCTGGAACAAATTGCCGAAGTTGCGCCAGGTGAGGAACCGGTCGGACAGGAAGCCGCCCGCCACGACAAGCAGTATGAGCAACACCGCCACGATCACATAGGACAGCGAAAGCCGGTTTCGGCGCAATTCGGCGACGACGGCGCTCATGCGACCTGCTCCAGCCGGGCCGCCGTGCCCTCGCGCCGGTCGATCGAGCGCACGGCGAGATCCATGATTGTTTCCTCTGTGGCGGATGCGCCGTCGATCTCGCCCGCGACATGGCCTTGCGACATCACGAAGATACGATCAGACAGACCGATGATCTCGGGCAATTCGGAGCTGATCATGAGAATGCCGACACCCTGCTCCGCCAGGTTGCGGACGATGCGGTAGATCTCGACCTTGGCGCCGATGTCGACGCCGCGCGTCGGCTCGTCGAGGATGAGCAGCTTGCGGGCAATGCGCGACCAGCGGCCGAAAAGCACCTTCTGCTGATTGCCGCCGGAGAGATTGCCGACCTTGACCTCGGGCGAAGGCGCCGCCACCGCGAAGTTGCGTATTTGCTCGAGCGCGATTTCGCGTTCGCCGCGCCGGTCGATCAACCCTCGTCTGGTGACGCCTGCCAGATCCGGCGCCATGACATTGGCCGAAATCGGCAGGCCGAGGAAAAGCCCCTCGTCCTTGCGGTTCTCGGTCAGAAAACCGAGGCCGTTGCGGATCGCCTCGCGCGGCATGCGCCGATCGAGGCGCTTGCCCTCGAATTCGATCGTGCCGCCGTCGAGGTCGCGCGCGCCGAAGATCACCTCGGCGACTTCGGTGCGGCCAGAGCCGACCATGCCCGCGATGCCGACGACCTCGCCCGGCCTGACCGAGATGCTGACATCGCGCACGCGGTGGCCGGCTCGAAGGTTGGTGACCTTCAGAATCTCGGATCCACTGGCCGGCGCCTTGCGGCGTGACGGATAGATCTGCTCGAGACGGCGTCCGACCATCTTGGTGATCATCTCGTCGCGCGTCAGATCGCCGACCGGACCGGTGCCGGCCACCTGTCCGTCCTTCAGGATCGTCACGCGGTCGGCGATCTCGAAGATCTCTTCCAGCCGATGCGAGACGTAGACGATGCCGACGCCTTCGCGCTTAAGACGCCGCATGTTGTCGAACAAGAGATCGACCTCGTGGCCGGAGATCACGGCCGTCGGCTCGTCGAGCACGAGCAGCCTCACTTCGCCGACCAGCGCCTTGGCGATCTCTACCATTTGCTGGTCTGCGAGAGGCAATTCATCGATCTTGGCATGGGTCGAGATCTTCACGCCGAGCTGCGACAAAATCTCGGCTGCCCGCGCATGGCGGGCGCGACGGGAGATCAGCCCCAGTCCGTTGCGCGGCTGCGCATCGACCAGGATGTTCTCGGCGACCGAAAGCTCCGAAAACAAGGCGAGTTCCTGGTGAATGACATGGATACCCGCTCCGCGCGCCTGCTTGGGCGACTGCCAGGAAACCGGCTTGCCCAGATAGGTCATGCTGCCGCCATTCGGCCTGATGGCGCCGCCCATGACGCGGATGAGAGTCGATTTTCCTGCCCCGTTTTCGCCGAGAAGGGCATGGATTTCGCCGGGGCGAACGGCAAAATCCACCCTGTCCAGGGGTTTTACGCCCGGATACTCCTTCTCGATGCGATTGAGCTCGATGACGGGAGTGACCATTATCCGATGCTCGAAATTCCGGTTACGCCAGGGTGTGCGCCCCTAGGGAACGCACACCCTGTCAGGCTGGGAGGCTTACTTCGGATAATCCGGCTTGAACGTGCTCGGATTATATCCGGCCGGCAAGCCGTTGCTCGGCGACAGGTCGCCCGGGTCGCTCATGCTGACATGGTCGAGAAGGTGACGGTCGCCCTTGACCGAGAGCGTATCGGCGCCGGGCGAGGTCACCACGTTGAAGCTGACCTCGACCTTCTCGGGAACCGGGATTCCCTTCATGACGTCCAGGACGGTCTCGACGCCGGTGATACCCATCGAGGTCGGATAGTCGATGCCCACCATCTTGATGTTGTGCTGGGAGGCCAGCTGATACATCAGGGCGATGTCGCCGCCGGTCATCGGCGGAATTTCGCCGTCCTTGTAGCCCGCCGCGAGGAAGGCCTGGATGGCGCCGGAGCCCTGCAGCGCGCTGTCGGCCAGGACGCCGTTGATCTCCTTGCCATGCTTCTGGATCAGCGCCGCCATCACCGATTTGCCGGTCGCCGGGTTCCAGTCGCAATACTGCTTCTCCAGCACCTTGATGCCGGGGAACTTGCCGAACACCTCTTCATTCGCCTTGATGCGAATTTCAGCGACGCTCGAGCCGGCGATGCCGGGCAGCATGACGATGTTGCCTTTTCCGTCGAGCGTCTCGCACAGCCACAGCGCTTCCAGACGACCAAGCGCCCAGTCCGAAGCCGTGATGTAGGTGATGTAGTTGCTTGCCGTCTTCACCTTGCGGTCGACCATGATGACCGGAATGCCCTGCTCCATGGCGCGCCCGACGACGGAGTCCAGCGCGTCCTCGGTGGCGGCGGCGATCAGCAACACGTCGACGCCCTGGCTGATCAGGTCCTGGATGTCGGCGATCTGCTTGGAAGGATCATCATTGGCGTCTGTCGCCAGAAGATGCGCGATCTCGTCGCGATGCTGGCCGGCGGCCCAGAACACGCCGTGCTGAAACGCGACGCGCCAGGCATTCGATATGGAGGCATTGGAGAAGCCGATCGTGTAGGGGCCTTGCTTCTTCCACTTCGATGTCTCGACCATCGCATTGCCGTTTGGATTCCAGATCCAGGTCCGTGGCACGCCGTAATAGCCCGGCTTGGTTTCCTCCGCCGCGGCGGGGGCGGTCGCGGCAAGCCCCATGGCCGAGACAGCGCCGGCGGCCGCTAAGGCGGCAGGCGCTTTGCGGATGAAGCTCGCACGAGATATTTTGTGATCCAAGATGCTCTTTATAGTCATATTCTCCTCCTCTTGGCACCTCTCCGGATGCCGATAGTTCCCATTCCAAGTAAAAATCTGATAATTTATAGTCTATTTTGCAATCTATATCGATGAATACAAAAGCGCTCGGCGACAACCGGTTGCCCAAGCCTCCCAACACGTCGAATTAGCAGGCGCATCGCCGCGAAGGTCAATCTCCTGAGTTGTAATAGCTGCTATTACGCTTTTCACGATTGGGCGCGGCTGCGATTGCGATCTAATAGGTCGGACGTGCCGGAGCCTTGAGGCGGGCCTGCGGAGGATCGACCCTTGAAAATTCTCGTCGTGCTGCGAATGATCCCGGATTCCGCGGGCGAGCTCGAACTGACGAGCGACGGACGCGGCATCGACCGCGAGTGGCTGGATTTCCAGCTCAACGATTTTGACGACCATGCGCTGGAAGAGGCGATCCTTTTGAAGGAAGCCACCGGCGCGACGGTCGTCGCCGTCGCCATCGGCGAGGGAAGCAACCGTGTGCTGCAGATGGCGGTCGCCCGCGGCGCGGACGAAGCGGTCATACTCGAGGCCGAAGAAGATGGCATGATCGACTCGCGCGCGATCGCCAGTTCGGTCGTCGCGCTCGCCCGCTCGAAGGCCGCCGACCTCGTCCTGTGCGGTGTCCAGTCCACCGAGGATCTCTTCGGCCAGCTCGTGCCCTATGCCGGCGCCCTGCTCGGTTGGCCGCATGTCTCCGGGTCCAGCCGGGTCGGCGTCGAAACCTCCGCCGTTCGTGTGACGCAAGAACGCGGCGGCGGCATCGCCGCGACATACGAGATTGCGCTGCCGGCGGTGATTGGCGTGCAGACCGCGTCCAAGGCACCGCGCTATGTTTCGGGCAGCAAGCTGCGAGAGGCATCGAAGACAGCCATAGGCAAGGCCCCGTCCGAGCCTGCCGGGCTCGAAAGATCGGCCGGGATCGTCGCACTGAGACTGCCTGGCCAGCGCGGCACCGGTGAAAATCTGGGAGACAATCCCGAAGATGTCGCCGACAGGCTGGCCAGCATCCTGGCGGCCAAAGGCTTTGCGGGGGTTTAAGCGATGCGGATTGTCGCCTGCGCGGAAGGCTCATTCGGCAAGATTGAGCCATTTTCTCTGGAAATGATCACGGCGGCGCGCATGGCGGGCGCGGCCGGCGACGAGGTTGTCGCGTTCTTCGCCGGCCAGGATCTGGAGCCCGCTGTCGCCAACCTCGGCGCGGCGGACAGGCTCGTCGCGGCGAGCGCCGGTGGTTCCCAGCTTATTGCCGCCGAATCCTATGCGCGGCTGCTGGCGGACGCCGTTGCGGCCGAAGTGCCTGGCCTGGTGCTGGTGCCCTACTCCGCCAACGGGCTCGACGTCGCCGGCGATCTGGCGGCGCGCACCGGTTGGCCGCTGGTCTCCTATGTCAACGAGATTCGCCGCGACGGCGACCGGCTGAGCGTCGTCGCGCAGGTTTATGGCGGCAAGATCCTCGCCGAATGCAGCGTGGCCCTGCCGGCCGTTTTGATGGTCAATCCCGGCGCTTTCGCCGAGGCGGAACGGCTCGCGGTCGATCCATCCAAGGTGCAGCATTGCGACGCAACGCCCATCGTTGCCGAAGGCAAGGTCCGTCTCGTCGGCGTCGACGTTCCCAACTATGACAGCGTCGATCTCACGACGGCCGAGCGGATCGTCTGCGTCGGCCGCGGCATCGGCGACGAGGCCAGCATCGATATCGCGCGCGGGCTCGCGGATATCCTTGGCGCGGAGATCGCCGGCAGCCGCCCGGTGGTGGACAGCGGCTGGCTGCCGAAGGTGCGGCAGGTGGGCAAATCCGGCCAGAAGGTCAAGCCGAAGCTCTACCTCGCGCTCGGCGTTTCCGGCGCTCCGGAACACCTCGAAGGCATGTCGAAGTCGGACCTCATCATTGCTGTGAACACCGACCCCAAGGCGCCGATCTTCAATGTCGCGCATTTCGGCGCGACCTGCGACCTGTTCGATCTCGTTGCCAATCTGAGCGAGCGGCTGCAGGCGGCGTCCGGCCGCTGATATGAGCGAAACGCCAATTCTGTGGATCGTCACGCTGACGGCCATCGTGCTGACGCTTTGGCGCGCCCGCCGCCACATCGCCGTGCTGGCGCACGCGCCGGGCGCAAGCCGCTTCGACCAACCCTGGCGCCGCCTGGAGGGGGTCGCTATCGCGATCGGCCTGCATCGCAAGATGCTGCGCAAGCCGCTGTCCGGCATCTTGCACGCGCTGATCTTCGTTTCGTTCTTCGTTCTGTTCACCGTCACGATCGAGGCTTTCGGCTCTCGCCTGTTCCCCGGCTTCTCGCTGACGCCGCTCGGCGGCGACACCTGGCTCGCCCTGCTCCAGGACGTGTTTGCCGTGCTTATGCTGATGGGCCTCGGCCTGGCCGTTTATCAGCGCTACGTGCTGAAGCCGGCGCGGTTCAGGGGATCGAGCGGATCGGATGCGGCGATCATCTATGTGCTCATCCTGCTCATCGTCTCATCCTTGCTGATCGAGGCCGGAACTCGGATCGTCGGCGGCGCCGACGGGTCCTGGCGGCCGGTCGCGTCGCTGGTGGCCGATCTGCTCCGGAGCCTCGACGTTCCGGTCTATCCGACGGAGCAAATTGCCTATTGGGTCCATATCGGCGCCATCCTCGCCTTCCTGGTGTATATTCCGGGCTCAAAACACCGGCACATGTTCCTCGCCGCGCCGAACATCTATTTTCGCAATCTCGAACCGGCCGGAACCGCGCCCCCCGTGCCTTCCGAACGCGAAAATCCGGGCGTGGCTTCGCTATCCCAGTTCGACTGGAAACAGCAACTCGACCTGTTGTCCTGCACAGAATGCGGACGCTGCCAGGCGGTCTGCCCCGCCTACGCCTCTGGCCTGCCTCTCAGCCCCAAGATGCTGATTACCGATATGCGAGACGCGCTGGCGAACGGCGCGTCGGACCCTCTGGTGGGGGGCGTCATCGCCGAAGAGACACTGTGGGCCTGCACGACCTGCCGCGCCTGCATGGAGGCCTGTCCGGTCGAGATCGAGCACCTGCCCAAGATCATCGACATGCGGCGCCATCTTGTCGATGAAGGCCATGTCAGTCCCATGCTGCAGGACGCGCTGACGAACCTTACGCGGCTCGGGAACTCGATGGGCAAGCCGTCCAAGATGCGGGCGCGCTGGACGAAGGACCTCGGCTTCCCGGTAAAGGACGCGCGCAGGGAGCCGGTCGATGTGCTGTGGTTCGTCGGCGACTACGCATCATACGATCCGCGCGTCCAGGACGTGACCCGCAAGGTCGCCGAACTTTTCACGGCGGCTGGGGTCGATTTCGGTATTCTCTTCGATGCCGAGCGCAACAGCGGCAACGATGTCCGGCGTGTGGGCGAGGAGGGCCTGTTCGAAACGCTCGCCCAGTCCAACATCGACGCGATCCGCGCATGCAGCTTCAACCGCATCGTCACCACGGATCCGCACAGCTTGAACGCGCTGAAAAACGACTACCGCCATTTTGGCGGAGAGTTCGAGGTGCTCCATTACACGGCGCTGCTTGCCGAACTGGTCATGGCGGGCAGGCTAGACATCGCCCCGGCCGGCGGCGACCTGGTGACCTATCACGATCCCTGCTATCTCGGCCGCTACAATGGCGGTTTCGACGCGCCCCGCGACCTCATCAGGGCGGCAGGCTATGTCTTGCACGATATGCCGCGCTGCCGCGAGAATTCCTTTTGCTGCGGCGCCGGCGGGGGCCGCATCTGGCAAGGCGACGACGGCGTCAAGGAACGCCCCAGCGAAAATCGCATCCGCGAGGCGCTTGGCCTCGGCGTCGGGATCTTCGTCGTCGCCTGTCCCAAGGACAAGGTGATGTACACCGCCGCAACCGATGCGCTTGGCGTGGCAGGCAGGCTGAAGATCGTCGACGTGGCTGAACTGATCAGCCTGCGGGAAGCGCCTGCCGGTGAAAATTTCGACGACCGGGTCGACGGCAACGCGGCCGGCGGCTGACGCCGCCAGCCGCTTTTTCCCGGGTCAGGCGCCGCTCCACATCGCGTCCGGCACGACCACCAGCTTGCCGACGAAGTCCTTGGCCATGAAGTCTGTCTGGGCGCGGTGGAAATCGGACAATCTGTAGACGCCGCCGACCAGCGGCTTGATCTTCTTTTCCTAGATGTAGCGCACGATACGGCGGAAATCGGCGCGCGTGCCCTGGCTTGAGCCATGCAGTTGGAGCTGCTTCAGATACATGGTGCGCAGGTCGAGTTGTACCACCGGCCCGGCAATGGCGCCGGCCGTGGTGTAGCGGCCCTCGGGCCGAAGAATGCGAAGCAGGTCGTTGAAGATCGCGCCGCCGACAAGATCGGCGACCACGTCGATGGGCTTGCCGCCGGTCGCCTCATCGACTGCGGTGAGCAGATCGGCCACGCCGCGCGTGATCACCTTCTCGGCGCCGATGTCGAGAACTGCCTGCTCCTTGCCCTTGCCGACTACGGCATAGGGGATGGCGCCGCGCGCCCGTGCCAATTGCACGATGCCTGAGCCAACGCCGCCGGACGCGCCGGTGACCAGCACCCGCTCGCCGGCCTTCAGGCCGGCGCGCTCCAGCATCTGCTCGCCGGTAAGGTAAGCGCAGCAGAAGGTGGCGAGCTCGACATCGCTGAGGTCGGTATCGACGACATGGGCGTTCTCGGCCGGCAGCGCCTGGTATTCGGCGTAACCGCCATCGCGGCCGTGGCCCATATAGTCGATGTCGGCAAGCGAATCGTCGTCACGGTTGTAGATCGAGAAATCGACCATGACGCGTTCGCCGATGCGATCGGCGGACATGCCGTCACCGACGGCGACGATGGTGCCCACCGTGTCGGTGCCCTGGATGCGCGGAAAGGCCAGCGTGTTGCCTTGCCGGCGCCAGGTCGACACCGCCCCGGCATCCTCCTCCGTGCCATAGGCGCCCTGGCGCACCCAGACATCGGTGTTGTTCATGCCGCAGGCGCTGACCTTGACGAGCACTTCGCCGGCGGCCGGCGCGGGCACCTTCACATCGTCACGGTAGACGAGCTTCTCCAGGCCGCCATGGCCGGTAAGCTGCACGGCGGCCATCGTGGCGGGGACGGTTCTTGTCATGACATTCATGTCGCTCTGTTCTGTTCTTTCACGCAATTCCGGACGGAAAACCGTTTCACACTTTTCCTGGAATTGCTTCAGAGGCTGGCAAACACGCTGTTCACGGCGTCGGCGGTTTTGGCGACGACCGTGTCGGCCTCCTCGCGCGTCAGGCAGAGCGGCGGCGCGAAGCCGAGGATGTCGCCCTGCGGCATGGCGCGGCCGATGACGCCGCTCGCGGCAAGCGCGGTGGCGATCTGCGGCCCGACCTTCAGCGACGGATCGAAGAAGACGCGGTCGTCGCGATCCTTCACGAATTCGATCGCCGCCAGCATGCCGTCGCCACGCACCTCGCCGACATGTTTGTGGCCGCCGACGGCCTTGGCAAGCTCGGCGCGGAAATAGGCGCCGGTCTCGCCGGCGTTCCGTACCAGATCCATCTCGTCGATCAGCTCGAGATTGGCCACACCCGCGGCAACGCAGATCGGATGCGCCGAATAGGTCCAGCCGTGGCCCAGCGAGCCGAGCTTGTCCGAACCCTTGACCAGCACCTGCCAGACCTTGTCGGCGACGATGACGCCCGACAGCGGCGCGTAGGCCGAGGTCAGGCCCTTGGCGATGGTGATCAGGTCCGGCTTGATGCCGTAATGATCGGAGCCGAACATGGTGCCGAGACGACCGAAGCCGGTGACCACCTCGTCTGCGACGAGCAGAACATCATATTTGTTCAGCACGCCTTGAATCTTTTCCCAGTAACCGGCCGGCGGCGGCACGATGCCGCCGGTGCCGAGGATCGGCTCGCCGATGAAGGCCGCCACCGTGTCCGGGCCTTCGGCGAGGATCATCTCCTCCAGCTTGTCGGCGCAATGCTGCGAGAACTGTTCCTCGCTCATCGAACGGTCGGCGCGGCGGAAATAATAGGGCGCCTCGGTGTGCAGGATCGGCGCGCGCGGCAGGTCGAAAGCGTTGTGGAACAGCTCAAGCCCGGTCAGCGATCCGGTCATGACGCCCGAACCGTGATAGCCGCGCCAGCGCGAGATGATCTTCTTCTTCTCGGGCCGGCCGAGAACGTTGTTGTAGTACCAGATCAGCTTGATGTTGGTCTCGTTGGCATCGGAGCCGGAGAGGCCGAAATAGACCCTCGACATGCCCTGCGGCGCGCGATCGATGATCATCTTGGACAGCCGGATCGAGGCCTCGGTGCCGTGCCCGACATAGGCATGGTAGTAGGCGAGGTTTTTTGCCTGCTCGGCGATGGCGTCGGCGATCTTCTGGCGGCCATAGCCGACATTGACGCAATAGAGGCCGGCAAAGGCATCGATGCTCTTCTTGCCGGTGTTGTCCCAGACGGTGACGCCTTCGCCGCCGGCCATGATGCGGGCCGGCGATTCACCGCGCGCGTGCGTGCCCATATGCGTCGAGGGATGGAAGAAGTGATCGCGGTCCCAGGCCGAGAGTTCGTTGGATTGTTCGAGCATTTTTTTGACTCCTTGAAAGGTCCGGGATCGCCTATGCGACATCCAGGCAAAGGTATTTCAGATCTGTGAAGGCTTCGAGGCCGTGGCGCGAGCCCTCGCGGCCGATGCCGGATTGCTTGACACCGCCGAAGGGGATCGGCGCGCCGGTGATCTTGACCCGATTGATCGCGACCATACCGTACTCCAAGGCGCGGCCCATGCGCGCCTGGCGGGCGCCGTTCTCGGTCACGACATAAGCGACGAGGCCGTATTCGGTGGCGTTGGCGCGGTCGACCACTTCGGCTTCAGAGTCGAACGGCGTCACGGCGGCGACCGGGCCGAACGTCTCTTCGCGCATGATCAGCGCATCGTCCGGCACGTCGACGAGCAGCGTCGGCTGGTAGAACAGCGGGCCGGCCGCGTGGCGCTTGCCGCCGGCAAGGCAGCGCGCACCGCGGGTGAGCGCATCGGCCACCTGCTCTTCGACTTTCTTGACGGCACGCTCATGCATCAGCGGCCCGATATCGGCATCGCCGGAGAGCCCGTTGGCTGTACGGAGCTGCTCGATGCGGCGCGCGAAAGCGGCGCAGAAGCGGTCATAGACCGGCCGCTGCACATAGATGCGATTGGCGGCAAGACAGTCCTGGCCGGAGGTGGCGAATTTGGCGTCGAGCGCGATCGTCACAGCCTTCCCGATATCGGCGTCGTCGAAGACGATCAGCGGCGCATGGCCGCCGAGTTCCATCACCAAGCGTTTCATCGTCGGCGCGCTCTGCGCGGCGATCAGCCGGCCGACTTCGGTCGAACCGGTGAAGCTCATGGCGCGGACGCGCGGGTCTTCGCACATCCGCCCGACAATGGTCGAAGCCTTGCCGGTGACGATGTTGAAGACACCGGCCGGCAGCCCAGCGCGCTCGCCAAGCTCGGCCAGCGCCAGCGCCGACAGCGGCGTCTCCGAAGACGGATGCGCCACCACGGTGCAGCCGGCGGCAAGAGCTGCGGCGGCCTTGCGGGTGAGCATGGCCGACGGAAAATTCCACGGCGTCACGACGCCGACCACACCGAGCGGTTCGCGGTGGACCGTCATCTGAGCATTCGGTAGATGGCTGGTGACGCTTTCGGCGTTGAGGCGTTTTGCTTCCTCGGCGTACCACTCGATGAAGGAAGCGGCGTAGTCGATCTCGCCAAGCGATTCCTTCAGCGGCTTGCCCTGTTCCAGCGTCATCAGCAGCGCCAGATCGTCCTTGGCGGCGATGATCAGCTCGAACCATTTTCGTAGGATTCTGGAGCGCTCCTGCGGCAGGATCGATCGCCATGCGGAGAACGCGCGGGATGCCGCGTTGATCGCCTTCGTCGTCTGCGCTGCATCGAGCGCGGCCACAAAGGCGACGGTGGCGCCGGTCGCCGGATCGGTAACCTCAAAACTTTCCGCCGCTTCGCTCGCGGTCCAGTGGCCGTCGACATAAGCGAGCGCGCGCAACAACCGGCGGTCGGTGAGGCGATCAAGCGCTTCATGGTGGTTGGTGCGGGCAAAATGCGCAGACATCAGTCGGGTCTCCCGGTGAGGCGATGTGGAGAGACTAGTCGCGCGATCGAGACAGAGAGGCTGTTTCGGCAAGCTGACAGAGAGAGATTGTCTCTATTGGTCGGTTGCCGCAGAAAATCTCTCTACCTCACGATTTCCCCGGCAGCAGATCGGCT
This sequence comes from Mesorhizobium sp. WSM4832, assembly GCF_055811115.1. NCBI lineage: Bacteria > Pseudomonadati > Pseudomonadota > Alphaproteobacteria > Hyphomicrobiales > Phyllobacteriaceae > Mesorhizobium > Mesorhizobium sp. WSM4832. The sequence goes on from NZ_JBVVQH010000018.1 coordinate 140,506, forward strand.
ACCGGCAGAACGGTCTCCTCCTTCACCGTCTTGGTGACGATGTAGGTGAAGTAGCGGTCGATGCCGATCTCGCGCTCGAGCAGGCTGTCGACCAGACGCTGATAGGCATCGATGTCGCGTGCCATCACCTTCAGCACGTAGTCGACGCCGCCGCCGACCGACCAGCAGGCGACGATCTCCGGGACATCGCGCACGACCCGTTCGAAACGGTCGAAATCCGCCTGGCGGTGATTGGCCAGGGTCACTTCCATCAGCACCGTCGCCACAGGCGCGATGACGCGCATGGCCACGGAAGCATGGTAGCCGGACACGATGCCGGCCTTCTCCAGCTTGCGCAGCCGCATCCAACACGGCGTCGGCGACAGGCCGACCTTCTCGGCCAGCGCCAGCTTGGTGATGCGCCCGTCGCGCTGGATGGCGTCGAGAATCCTGAGGTCGATCGGGTCGAGTTTCGCTGCCGCCATGCCGGCTCCGTTTTCTGCTCGGGACACCATGACGATGCATTATTTCGATTGTCAATTGCACTGATTTCGATCTCTAATAAGTCATGACATTATGGCAGCCAGATCCAGCTCTCATCCGCCGCCCGGCCTATCTCTCGCTGGCAGACCAGTTCGCGCGCGCCATCCATGACGGGCGTCTGGCCAATGGCGCGCGGCTGCCGACGCATCGCCGCCTTGCCGATGACCTGAAGCTTTCGGTGCAAACGGTCAGCCGCGCCTATGAGGAACTGATCCGCCGTGGGCTGATTTCGGGCGAGGTCGGCCGCGGCAGCTTCGTGCAGACACAGCGCCGCGAGCCGGAGCCGCCCTACCTCCCGGAGCGGCTGGGCGAGGTCATCGACCTCTCCATCCTGAAGCCGGTCTGCGAGCCGATGCATCTGGAGCGGCTGAAGCAGGCGCTGGGCTGGCTGGCCGAGAACCTGCCGTCGAGCTCGGCGCTGTCGTTCCGGCCGAACATGATTTTTCCGCGCCACCGCGCCGTTGCGGTCGAATGGCTGAAACTATGCGGCCTCGAAGCGTCGCCGCAAAACATCAGCCTGACCAACGGCGCTACCGCCGGCATGACGGTAGCGCTGATGAGCGTGGCGCCGCCCGGCTCCACCGTCGCCACCGAGGCGATCGGCCACCACACGCTGATCCCGCTTGCCCGCTATCTCGGCTTCAACCTCGAAGGCCTGCCGATCGACGACAACGGGCTGATCCCCGAGGCGCTCGACGAGGCCTGCCGTCTGTCGGACATTCGCGCCGTCTTCGTCCAGCCTTCGGTGATCAACCCGACAGCGACGTTGATGGACGCCACAAGACGCGAGCAAATCGCCGCGGTGGCGCGCAAGCATGACATCGCCATCATCGAGAACGATGTGCTTGGGCCGCTGGTCGAAGGCCGGCCGCCGGCGGTCGCCGCTTTCGCGCCCGAGCGGACGCTCTACGTCACCTCCTTCACCAAGATCGTCGTGCCAGGCTTGCGCATCGGCTATCTCGCGGTGCCCGACCGCTACGTCGCGGCCGTCGCCAACCGCCATCTCGTCTCGAACTGGATGGCGACGCCGATGGTCGCGGAGATCGCCACGCGCTGGGTGAACGACGGCACGGCGATGGAGTTGGTCAACTGGCAGCGCGCGGCACTCAGGCGGCGCCAGGAGATCGCGGCGGAGCTGCTGACGGGGGTCGAATACCGCGTCCACCGCGACGGGCTGCATATCTGGCTCGAATTGCCGGGCGATCGTGCCGAGGACAGCTTCGTCTCGCAGGCACGGCTTCGCGGGGTGGCGATCGCGCCGGGCACTTCGTTCCGTATCGCCGAAACAGCTTGGCATCCTGCCGTTCGAATTTCGCTGGGGTCGACCACCGAGGGGGAACTGCGCGCGGGCTTGAGCGTTGTCGCCAAGCTCCTGCTTGGCGATCCGGAGCATCTCCTGCTCGCCATCTGATGCACAAGAAGAGCACAGATTGCCCTGAAATTGTGCCACGCTGGAATTATTGTCATGATATTATTTTCCTGATTGACATGATTTGGCGCGTTTCGCATCGTTAAGGGCATAGGCCTCTCCAGAACGGGGAAATGGATTGCCCGCACCCATCATCAAGGTCGACGCCATCTCGAAAAGCTTCGGCACCTTCAAGGTGCTGGACGGCCTGTCGATGCAGGTCATGCCGGGCGAGAAGCTGGCGCTGATCGGCCCGTCCGGCTCCGGCAAGACGACGATCCTGCGCATCCTGATGACGCTGGAGAAGATCGACGGCGGCCACATCCAGGTCGACGGCGAGCAGCTCTATCACATGGAGCGCAACGGCCAGCTGCTGCCGGCGGACGAGCGGCACCTGGCGAAAATGCGCCAGAAGATCGGCATGGTCTTCCAGCTGTTCAATCTCTTTCCGCACAAATGCGTCATGGACAATGTGACGCTGGCGCCGATGCTGACCAAGGGCGTTGCACGCGCCGCGGCCCAGAAGCGGGCGATGGAACTGCTCGACATGGTCGGTCTCGCCGACAAGGCCAAGGCGATGCCGGCGCAGCTTTCCGGCGGCCAGAAGCAGCGCGTGGCGATCGCAAGGGCCTTGGCGCTGTCGCCGAAGATCATGCTTTTCGACGAAGTCACCTCGGCGCTCGACCCCGAGCTGGTCGAGGAGGTGCTCAACGTCATGCGCAAGCTCGCCGCCGAGACCGACATGACGATGCTGCTCGTCACCCACGAGATGGGGTTTGCCCACGACTTCGCCGACCGCGTGCTGTTCTTCGACCGCGGCCGGATCGTCGAGGAAGGCAAGCCCGATGAGATTTTCCGCCATCCCAAGCAGGAAAGAACGCAGAGTTTCCTGAAGAAGATCATCGCGGCCGGACATCGCGTCTGACCGCAATGCAAACGGGCGACGAAGTCGTCCCGGACAACGAGCAGCCCTCGGGGTCCAAACGCCAAATGGGCAAATCAAGAAGAGAAACAAGGAGTTGGGAACGATGAAGAAACTTGGCATTCTGGCTGGCGTCGCCGGCCTCGCAGTGGGCACGATGCTGATCGCCTCCGGTGCGCGTTCGGCCGACGACGCCAAGCTGGAGCAGCTCAAGCAGCAAGGCTTCGCCCGCGTCGCCATCGCCAATGAGCCTCCCTATACGGCGGTCGCCGCCGACGGCAAGGTCTCGGGCGCGGCCCCCGACGTGGCGCGCGAGATCTTCAAGCGCCTCGGCGTCAACGATATCGTCGCTTCTATCTCCGAATATGGCGCCATGATCCCCGGCCTGCAGGCAGGCCGCTTCGACGTCGTCACTGCCGGCCTGTTCATGAAGCCGGAGCGCTGCGCGGCAGTCGCCTATTCCGAGCCGGTGCTGTGCGATGCCGAGGCGATGCTGGTGAAGAAGGGCAACCCGAAGGGCTTCAAGAGCTATGAGGACATCGCCAAAGACACCTCCGCCACCGTCGGCGCGCCAGGTGGCGGCACCGAGGAAAAGCTGGCGCTCACCGCCGGCGTGCCGCGCGACCGCGTCATCGTCGTGCCGGACGGCCAGAGCGGCCTGAAGATGGTGCAGGACGGCCGCATCGACGCCTATTCGCTGCCGGTCCTGTCGATCAACGACCTCATCAAGAAGGCCAACGATCCAAACCTCGAAGTGATCGCGCCGGTGCAGGGCGCGCCCGTCTACTGCGACGGCGCCGCCTTCAAGAAGGGCGACGAGGCGCTGCGCGATGCCTATGACGTCGAGCTCGCCAAGCTGAAGAAGTCCGGCGAGTTCGCCAAGATCATCGAGCCCTATGGCTTCTCAGCCAAAGCGGCGATGTCGACGACGCGCGAGAAGCTCTGCGCGGCGAAGTAAGACGCCTTCTTCCTTCTCCCCGTTCACGGGGAGAAGGTGGCCCGAAGGGTCGGATGAGGGGCGGCGCCAAGTATTGCCAGGCTGGCTCCGCCCCTCATCTGCCTACCCATCCTACGCAGCAGCTGCGCTGCAGCTACGGAGGGTGAACCGGCATCTTCTCCCCGTGAACGGGGAGAAGGGACTTGTCGCAGCGGCCTCGCACAACCGCAGAAACGCTAGGAAATTTGCAACTCAATGACCCAGTGGTCCGGCTATCTCGGCCTGATATTGCAGGGAGCGCTTGTCACCATCGAGCTGACGCTGATGGGATCGGTGCTCGCGCTGATCATGGCCTTCCTCGCCGGCATGGGACGTGTGTCGCGCTTCTTCGTCATCCGGGCGATCGCCACGACCTACATCGAATTCTTCCGCGGCACCTCGATCTTCGTGCAGCTGTTCTGGGCGTATTTCGTGCTGCCTTTCGCCGGCCTGTCGCTGACGCCGCTGCAGGCAGGCGTGCTGGCGCTGGGGCTCAATGTCGGCGCCTATGCGGCGGAGGTGGTGCGCGGCGCCATCCTGTCGGTCGGCCGCGAGCAGTATGAGGCCTGCACGGCGCTCAATCTCGGGCGCTGGCAAGGCATGCGCCACGTGATCCTGCCGCAGGCGCTCCTCGTCATGCTGCCGACCTTCGGCAACAACGCAATCGAGCTGCTCAAGGCGACGTCGGTCGTGTCACTGATCTCGCTTGCCGATCTCACCTTCCAGGCTCAGGTGGTGCGCTCGCAGACCGGCAGCACGCTGATGCCCTTCGTTTCCGTGCTCGTCATCTATTTCGCGCTCGCGCTGATCATATCCTGGGGCATCCGCTCACTGGAGCGCCGCATGGCGCGCGGCCTCGATGGAGTGCGTGTCTGATGGAGTGGGATTGGAACTTCGTCCGCGAGATTATGCCTACGCTAATCCAGGGGGTGAAGATCACGATCCTGGCGACGGTGCTCGGCTCGATCCTGGCCGCGATCGTGGGGCTTGGGATCGCGCTGGCGCGACGCTCGGAGAACCGGCTCGTCGCGCGCAGTGTCGGCTGGTTCGCCGAGTTCATTCGCGGCACGCCGCTGCTGGTGCAGCTTTACTTCATCTTCTATGTGCTGCCCGACATCGGCATCCTGTTGCCGCCACTGGTGGCGGGCGTCATCGGGCTTGGCCTGCACTACGGGACCTACACGGCGGAAGTCTACCGCGCCGGCATCGAGAATGTGCCGCGCGGCCAGTGGGAGGCGGCCAAGGCCTGCAATCTCAGCGGCTATAATACGTGGACGCACATCATCCTGCCGCAGGCGATCCCGCCGATGATCCCGGCGCTGGCCAATTATTTCATCGCCATGTTCAAGGAGACGCCGCTGCTTTCGGCGATTACCGTGCTGGAACTGATGAACCAGGCCAAGAGCGTCGCCAACAGCTACTATCGCTACATCGAGCCGATGACGCTGGTCGGCGCCTTCTTCCTCGTCATCAGCCTCTGCTCCGTCGTACTCTTGCGCTGGCTGGAGCACCGCTACGGCAGGATCGAAAGATGAAAGTCATGAACCAGTTGCCCGAAATCCGGCTGGTGCCGAGCCGGCCCGCCCTCGATGCGCGCCCGCTGGAAAAGCGCGTTGGCCTGATCGCCTTGGCCACCGACCACACCAGCGAGGTCGACTTCCGCCGCATGGTGGCGAGCGAGCGGATCGGCGTCTATGTCGCGCGCATTCCCTATGCCAATCCGACGACACCGGAAAACCTGCGCAAGATGCAGCCGCAGCTTTCGGCGGGCGCAGCACTTATCCTGCCTGACGAGCCGCTCGATGCCGTCTGCTACTCCTGCACCTCGGCGTCCGTGGTGATCGGCGATGCCGAGATCGAAGCGGCTATCCAGGCGGCCAAGCCAGGTGTTCCCGTCGTCACGCCGCCCATGGCCGGCGTACGCGGCCTGAACGCTTTTGGAGTGAAGCGGATCAGCATTCTCACGCCTTACACCGTCGAGACCAGCCGGCCGATGGCCACCTATTTCGCCGCGCACGGCTTCGATATCGAGAGCTTCACCTGCCTCGGCTTCGAGGACGATCGCGAGATGGCGCGGATCGCGCCGGCCTCCCTCGTCGAGCTGGCGCGCAAGGCAACGCACGCGCAGGCCGATGCATTGTTCGTCTCGTGCACCGCGCTGCGCGCTGCGCTCGCGGTTCCGGGCATGGAAGAGGCGATCGGGCGTCCAGTCGTCACCAGCAACCAGGCCAGCGCCTGGAACTGCCTGCGGCTCTGCGGCGACGACGCGCAGCGGCCGGAGTTCGGCCGGCTGATGACAAAGCCGCTGCCCCAGTGATCGAAAGCCAGTGATCGAAATGACTGTCGAGCTTCAACATATCCGCGCCGCGCGCGAACGCGTTGCCGGCAAGGTCGAGCGGACACCCTGCGTGCTGTCGCAAAGCTTATCGGATCTCACTGGCAATCCGGTTCATCTGAAGCTGGAGCACCATCAGACGACCGGCGCGTTCAAGCTGCGCGGCGCTTCCAACGCCATCGCCGCGTTGAGCCCGCAGGAAAGATCGCGCGGCGTCGTCGCCGCTTCGACCGGCAATCACGGCCGCGCGCTTGCGCATGCGGCGAAGCTCGAAGGCATCCGCGCGGTGATCTGCATGTCGAGACTGGTGCCGCAGAACAAGCTCGACGCCATCCGCCGCCTCGGCGCGGACGTCCGTATCATCGGCAACAGCCAGGACGACGCCCAGCAGGAAGTCGACAGGCTGGTGGCGGAAGAAGGGCTGGTCATGCTGCCACCCTTCGATCATCCCGACATTATCGCCGGGCAAGGCACGCTCGGATTGGAAATCATGGAGCAGGTGCCGGACGCAGCAAGCGTGCTGGTGCCGCTTTCCGGCGGCGGGCTGGCGTCCGGTGTGGCCGCGGCGATCAAAGGCGTGAGCCCGAGCACCAAGGTCATCGGCATCTCGATGGCGCGGGGCGCGGCGATGAAAGCCAGCTTCGATGCCGGCCGGCCCGTGCAGGTCGAGGAACTGCCGACGCTGGCCGATTCCCTCGGCGGCGGCATCGGCCTCGACAACCGGCTGACCTTTGCCATGTGCCGGGACCTGCTGGACGATGTCGTCCTGCTTTCCGAAGACGAGATCGCCGCCGGCATCCGCCATGCCTATGAGCAGGAACGCGAGATCGTCGAAGGCGCGGGTGCCGTCGGCATCGCGGCGCTGCTCGCGGGCAAGATCAAACCGACCGGCCCGACTGTCCTCATCCTCTCCGGCCGCAACATCGACATGGACCTGCACCGCAGGATCGTCTGCGGCGAGGAGCCATCAACCGCGGAGCGCGCCGCATGAGCCGCATGACCATCCTCACCGAAGCGGAACTGCGCAAGATCGTGACGCTCGATCTGGGAGCCGTCGCCTGCGTCGAGAACGCCTTTCGCGCCTTGGCCACGCTGCCGGTGGCGATGCCGCCGATCCTGCGGCTGGACATTCACGAGCATCGCGGCGAGGTCGACGTGAAGTCCGCCTATGTGCCCGGCGTCGACGGCTTTGCCGTCAAGATCAGCTCCGGCTTCTTCGACAATCCGACGCTAGGCCTGCCGAGCGGGGGCGGCATGATGGTGCTGCTTTCGGCAAAGACCGGGGTGGTCGAGGCGCTGCTGCTCGACAATGGGTATCTGACCGATATCCGCACGGCCGCAGCAGGCGCGGTCGCGGCCAGGCATCTGTCGCGCGAAGACTCCAAAATAGCGGCGATCTTCGGCGCTGGTTTGCAGGCCAGTTTGCAATTGGAAGCGCTGCGCCTCGTGCGGCCGATCGAGGAAGCGCGCATCTGGGCGCGCGACGCCGCCAAGGCCGAGGCAACCGCCGCCCGCTTGCGCGACAGGCTCGGCATCATGGTGCGCGCGGAACCGGATGCGGCCAAGGCGGCGGCCGAGGCCGACATCATCGTCACCACCACGCCTTCGACAGAACCGCTGATCAAGGCCGGCTTCATCTCCTCCGGCCAGCACATCACCGCCATGGGCTCGGATGCCGAGCACAAGAACGAGATCGCGCCGGCGATCCTTCGCATGGCCGATCTTTATGTCGCCGACAGCGCTAAACAGACGCGGCGCCTCGGCGAGCTCCACCACGCCATCGAGGCCGGCGTGATGGCCGCCGACGCCGAAGTCACCGAGCTCGGCCAGATCATTGCAGGCGAAAAGCACGGACGACGCTCGGCCGGCGACATCACCATCGCCGACCTCACCGGCACCGGCGTGCAGGACACGGCGATCGCCACTTTAGCCCGCGACCGCGCGGGGGCGGCCAATGCCGGAACCGTCTTTGAAAGCTGATGCTGGCCGTGAGGCCCAACAAACGAGGACCAACAAAATGCAGCCAAACCTGAAATTCTCGCGGGGGGAATTTGAAGATCGCCTCGCCAAGACGCGCAAAGCCATGGAGGCCAAGGGGGTCGATCTGCTGATCGTCAGCGATCCGTCCAACATGGCCTGGCTGACGGGCTATGACGGCTGGTCCTTCTACGTGCATCAGGCGGTCATCGTGCCGCCATCCGGCGAGCCGGTCTGGTATGGCCGCGGCCAGGACGCCAATGGTGCCAAGCGCACCGCCTATCTCTCGCATGACAACATCATCGGTTACGCCGACCACTATGTGCAGTCGACCGAGCGGCATCCTATGGACTACCTCGCCGGCGTGCTTGCCGAGCGTGGTTGGGACAAGTTCACCATCGGCGTCGAGATGGACAATTACTGGTTCTCGGCCGCTGCGTTCGCCTCGCTCCAGAAACACCTGCCCAACGCCCGCTTTGCCGACGCCACCGCGCTGGTCAACTGGCAGCGCGCGATAAAGAGCCCGACCGAGATCGACTACATGCGCAAGGCCGCCCGCATCGTCGAGGCCATGCACCAGCGGATCGTCGACAAGATTAAAGTCGGCATGCGCAAATGCGATCTGGTCGCCGAGATCTACGATGCCGGCACACGCGGCGTCGACGGCCCAGATGGCAAAATCGGCGGCGACTATCCCGCGCTCGTGCCGCTGTTGCCGTCGGGCGCGGATGCCTCGGCGCCGCACCTCACCTGGGACGACAAGCCGATGAAGGTGAACGAAGGCACGTTCTTCGAGATCGCCGGCTGCTACAACCGCTACCATTGTCCGCTGTCGCGCACCGTCTTCCTCGGCAAGCCGACACAGGCCTTCCTCGATGCCGAGAAGGCGACGCTGGAGGGCATGGAGGCAGGGCTTGCCGCCGCCAAACCCGGCAACGCCTGCGAGGACATCGCCAACGCCTTCTTCGCCGTCTTGAAGAAATACGGCATCGTCAAGGACAATCGCACCGGCTACTCGATCGGTCTTTCCTATCCGCCGGACTGGGGCGAGCGCACGATGAGCCTGCGCCCCGGCGACCGAACCGAGCTCAAGCCCGGCATGACCTTCCATTTCATGACCGGCCTGTGGCTGGAGACGATGGGGCTGGAGATCACCGAGTCGATCCTGATCACAGACACCGGCGTCGAATGCCTGGCCAATGTGCCGCGCAAGCTCTTTGTGAAGGACTGAGCCGATGTCAGCTCTGCGTCCATCGCCGATCACTCCGACCGTCGACTTCGAGCGCGACGGCGTCCAGCACGGCTTCCTGCGCCTGCCCTACAGCCGCGACGATTCTGCCTGGGGATCGGTGATGATCCCGGTCTGCGTCATGCGCAACGGCAAGGGCCCGACGGCGCTGCTCACCGGCGGCAATCACGGCGACGAGTATGAGGGGCCGCTGGCGCTCTACGAACTCGCCCGCACGCTCGACCCGAAAAACGTCACCGGCACGGTCATCATCGTGCCGGCGATGAACTATCCGGCGTTCCGCGCCGGCACGCGCACCTCGCCGATCGACAAGGGCAACATGAACCGCTCCTTCCCCGGCCGGCCGGACGGCACGGTGACGGAGAAGATCGCCGACTATTTCCAACGTGAATTGCTGCCGCGCGCGGACATCGTGTTCGACTTCCATTCCGGCGGCAAGACGCTGGATTTCGTGCCGTTCTGCGCCGCGCACACGCTGCCGGACAAGGCGCAGGAGCAAAAGTCCTTCGCCGCGGTCGAGGCCTTCTCGGCGCCGTTCTCGATGCGCATGACCGAGATCGATACGGTCGGCATGTACGACACGGCCGCCGAGGAGATGGGCAAGGTCTTCGTCACCACCGAGCTCGGTGGCGGCGGAACCTCTCGCGCCGAAACCGTGCGCATCGCCCGGCGCGGCATCCTCAACGTGCTGCGCCATGCCGGCATTGTATCTGGTGCGGTCGAGAAGAGCAGAACCCAATGGCTCGACATGCCCTCGGGCGATTGCTTCGCCTTCGCCGAGGATGACGGCATGATCGAGACCATGGTCGACCTCGGCCAGCCCGTGGAGGACGGTCAGGTCGTTGCGCGCATCCATCCGCTCGGACGCACTGGACAGGCGCCGCAGGAGATCAGGGCCAGGATGTCGGGGCTGCTAGTCGCGCGTCACTTCCCAGGCCTGGTCAAGGCGGGCGACTGCGTCTCGGTGCTGGGCGTGGCCGTCCCGTAGTTACCCGTGGCGGACCCACCCTATTGCACGACGCGCTTCTCGAGCTTGCGGGCGAGCGTGCGCCGGTGCAGGCCGAGCCGGCGCGCGGTTTCGGAGATGTTGAAGCCGGTCTCGACCAGCGTTTCGTGGATGCGCTCCCATTCGAGGTTCTTGATCGAGGTGGGGCGGCTGGTGAGCGGCACCGAAACATCGCCCTCGGCGCGGCCGAAGGCGGCTTCGATGTCGTCGGTGTTGGCGGGCTTCGCCAGATAGTGGCAGGCGCCGAGCTTGATCGCCTCGACCGCCGTGGCGATGCTGGCAAATCCCGTCAGCACGACGATCCGCATCGACGGGTTGCGGGCGCTGAGCAACTTGACGCATTCGAGCCCCGATCCCGCTCCGAGCTTGAGATCGACGACGGCGTAGGCCGGAACGGCCGTTTCCAGCGCGACAAGCAGCGCCTCGCGGTCGTGGCAAACCACGACGTCGTAGTCGCGCTTCTCAAAGGACCGTTTGAGCGTGCGTGCGAACGTCGCGTCGTCCTCGACGACGAACAAGGATCGATCAGGCTTCACGATCGCCTCCATCGGCCAGCGCCGCCAGCGGCAGCGAAAGGGTAACGCAGGCGCCCTCGGCCATGTTGCGCGCCGAAATGTCGCCGCCGAGCTTGCGCACCACATTGAACACCAGGAAGAGGCCCAGACCGCCGCCCGGGCGTCCCTTGCTCGACATATAGGGCTGGCCGAGCGCGGCCAGAATATCCTTGTCGAAACCCGGTCCGCGATCCTTGACGGAGAACACCAGCTTCTCATCCTGCCGTTCGGCAGTGATGCCGACCCAATCGTGCGATGCTTCCTGCGCATTGTCGAGCACATTGAAGATCACTTGCTTCAGGGCGGTGTCGGACACGATCTGCTCGTCCGGCTCGAAATCGTTGCTGTAGTCCAGCTTGAAGGGCTGGCGGCTGACGCGCCACTCCTGGACGAGATCGTCGAGGAAGTAGCGGATCGTGGTGCGGATCGTTCCCTCGCCCCGCGCCTGCCCTGACGACATGAGGATGCCAGTCACGATGCTTTTACAGCGCCCGATCTGCGCCTGCATTTCAGCCACGTCCTCGGAAAGTTCGCGGTTGCGCTTGACGCCGCGCATCTGGCGCCAGTCGGACAGGATGACCGAAATGGTCGCGAGCGGCGTGCCAAGTTCATGCGCGGCACCTGAGGCCAGCAGGCCCATGCGCACGATATGGTCCTCCTCGGCCGAACGCTGACGCAGGTCGGCGAGGTAGGCGTCGCGTTCGCGCAGGTTGCGGTTGATGCGCGTCATGAAGATCACGATCAGGCCGGCCGCCAGCACGAAGCAGATGAACATGCCGCGCAGATGCAAGGCGAGAAGGTCGCTGCCGCCGTGATGGGGGATGGCGATAGGCTGGAAAACGAAGATAAGGAAGACGAAGCAGGCCGAGGCAGCCAGGACCAGGACCCAAGTGGACCATGACGCCAGCAGCGCGGCGCCGAGCGTGATCTGCAGGAGATAGAGCGACACGAACGGGTTCGAGGCGCCGCCGCTCAGGTAAAGCTGCGTGGTCAGCGCCGCCATGTCGAAGATCAGCGCGACGAAGAGCTGCGCGTTGGAGATGCGGCGATTGCCGCGCAAGGCCAGCAGGCTGAAGATGTTCAGCCCGACAAGGAAAAGCACCACGCCGGCCATTTCGGCCAGGGGCAGCGGGATGGCGAACCAGTATTGCGTCACCAGGATGGTCAGCACCTGCCCCGCCACCGCGAGCCAACGCAATTGGATGAGCAGGAGCAGGTTCTTCCTGTTCGTCACGTCGGAATTCGAGCTTGCGCCGCCCTGCCCGGCAAGGGGGGCCGCAAGGGACGACGACTTGGCGTGATGAAGCCGCGGGATCGAGATGTTCATCTTGCCGCGTCCTGCTTCCGCCGGCTGGCGAAGATTGGCCTGGCGAGAGCGATTGCCAGCATCAGTGCGAGGGCAAACCAGGTCAAAGCATAGACAAGATGGCTGTTGCGAAAGTGGACGACGGTGAGCCCGCCGCGCGGCCAGCCAGCCGCGCCGGAGGCCTCTGCATCGACGAAATAGGGCGCGATACCGGTCAGGCCGCGCGCCTTTGCGATGGCGTCGACGTCTCGCGAATACCAGCGATTGGCCGCCGGATCATTGCTGCGCAGGAAACCGCCGCCCGGCTCGCTGATGCGCAACAGCCCGTCAATCGTTGCCGGCGAGGTGAAACCGCCGCTCTCCCGCTCGAACTCCGCCTTCCGCTCCTGAGGGACGAAGCCGCGATTGACGAGGGCCACGAAACCGCTGTCGGTGCGCATCGGCGTCAGAACCCAATAGCCGCCGCCAAGCCCGGTCACCGCCCGCACCAGCGTGTTGGCGCCGCCGAGGAAACGCCCGGACAGGCGTACATGGCGATATTCGTGGTCAGCCGCGCTCAAGCCGCCCCAGTTCCTGGGACCGGGCGCATCGACGACCGGAGCGTGGATACGCTGGTCGACACGGGCAATCAGGTCGAGTTTCCACACCCGCCTCTCCAACTGCCAGACGCCGAGCCCGACAAACACAAGAACGCCGAGAAGCCCCAGCAGCGCAAGGAACAATCGCGACGCGGTGCCTGTCGACGGCGCGGCGTAAGAGCCAATATCTGCACGGCCGATCATGTCCTTTGCCTCGAGTTCGGCCCTCCCCACGCCCGACACAGGGCTCATGGCATCTCCCGCATCTCGTGCAGCCCCGGCATCATGTTGGCGTTGAGGTGGTACATCACCCAGAGCGAGCCGCTCAGCACGATGACCACGAGGATCACCGTGAAGATGAGCGCCAGCATCGACCATCCGCCCTCCGAGGCGGGGTTCATATGCAGGAAGAAGACCATGTGCACCACGATCTGCACCGCCGCGAAGGCCATGACGATGACGGCCGTTGCCTGCTTGTTGTCGATGGCGCCGGTCATGACCATCCAGAACGGAATGGCGGTGAGGATCACCGACAGGACGAAGCCGATCAGGTAGCCCTTCAGCGACCCGTGCGGGGTACCGCCATGGCCGCGATCGGCATGATCATGAGCGCTCATCGCAGCATCCCCATCAGATAGACGAAGGTGAAGACGCCGATCCAGACGACGTCGAGGAAGTGCCAGAACATCGAGAGGCACATCAGCCGGCGGCGGTTGGCCTCGATGAGGCCGTATCTCGCGACCTGCACCATCAGCGTCACCATCCAGACGATGCCGAAGGTGACGTGCAGGCCGTGTGTTCCGACCAGCGTGAAGAAGGACGACAGGAAGGCGCTGCGCTGCGGCGTCGCGCCCTCATGGATCATGTGCGCGAATTCGTTGAGCTCGATGGACAGGAAGCCGAGGCCGAACAGCATGGTCACGGCCAGCCAGGCCTGCGTCGCCGCGACGCGGCCCTTGTCCATGGTCAGCATGGCGAAGCCATAGGTGATCGAGGATAGGAGCAGCAGGGTGGTGTTGACCGCCACCAGGCCAAGGTCGAACAGGTCCTTCGGCGCTGGACCCGCCGCGTAGTTGCCGCCAAGCACGCCATACGCGGCGAACAGCATGGCGAAGACCAGGCAGTCGCTCATCAGATAAAGCCAGAAGCCGAGCATGGTGCTGCCGCCTTCGGCGTGCGCATGCTCCTCTTCCAGGTGGAAGACCGGTTCGGCGCCGGCCGTGGTTGCCGTCGATGCCATGCTCAAACCCTAGCCCTGCACGGCGAGGAGCGTCGTCCTCGTCTCTTCCGTTTGCGCGACCTCGGCAGCCGGGATGTCGAAGTCGCGGTGATAGTTGAAGGTGTGGCCGATCGCGGTTGCGATGAGGCAGACGAAGCTCAGCGCCGCCAGCCACCACATGTACCAGATCAGGCCGAAGCCGAGCGCGACGCTGAAGGCGGCAAGGATCACGCCCGTGCCGGTGTTGCTCGGCATGTGGATCGGCTTGAAGCCGGAGAGCGGACGCCGGTAGCCGGCCTTCTTCATGTCCCACCAGGCGTCATTGTCGCGGATGACGGGGGTGAAGGCGAAGTTGTAGGCCGGCGGCGGCGAGGAGGTCGACCATTCGAGCGTGCGCCCGTCCCAGGGATCGCCGGTGACATCGACCAGTTCCGCACGCTTGCGGATGGAGACGAAGATCTGCACCAGGAAGGCGGCGATGCCGCAGGCGATCAGCACCGCGCCGAAGGCGGCGATGACGAACCATATTTGCAGCGAGGGATCGTCGAAGACGCGCATGCGGCGCGTCACGCCCATCAGGCCGAGGATGTAAAGCGGCATGAAGGCGAACCAGAAGCCGACCACCCAGCACCAGAACGAGACCTTGCCCCAGAACGGATCGAGCTTGAAGCCGAAGGCCTTGGGCCACCAGTAGGCGATGCCGGCAAACAGGCCGAAGAGCACGCCGCCGATGATGACGTTGTGGAAGTGCGCGATCAGGAACAGGCTGTTGTGCAGCACGAAATCGGCTGGCGGCACGGCAAGCAGCACGCCGGTCATGCCGCCGACGACGAAGGTGAGCATGAAGGCCACCGTCCACATCATCGGCAGTTCGAAGCGGATGCGGCCGCGATACATGGTGAAAAGCCAGTTGAACATCTTCGCCCCGGTCGGGATCGAGATGATCATCGTGGTGATGCCGAAGAAGGAATTGACGCTGGCGCCGGAGCCCATGGTGAAGAAGTGGTGCAGCCAGACCAGATAGGACAGGATGGTGATGACTATCGTGGCGTAGACCATCGAGGTGTAACCGAACAGGCGCTTGCCGGAGAAGGTCGAGGTGACCTCGGAGAAGACGCCGAACAGCGGCAGGATGAGGATGTAGACCTCCGGGTGACCCCATATCCAGATGAGGTTCACATACATCATCGGGTTGCCGCCGAAGTCGTTGGTGAAGAAGTTGGTGCCGACATAGCGGTCGAGCGCGAGCAGCGTCAGCACCGCCGTCAGCACCGGGAAGGACGCCACGATCAGCACGTTGGTGCACAGCGAGGTCCAGGTGAAAACGGGCATGCGCATCATCGTCATGCCGGGCGCGCGCATCTTGATGATGGTGCATATCAGATTGATGCCGGACAGCGTCGTGCCGACGCCGGCAACCTGCAGCGCCCATATGTAGTAATCGACGCCGACATCGGGACTGTAGCCGATACCCGAGAGCGGCGGATAGGCCAGCCAGCCTGTGCGGGCAAATTCGCCGACGAACAGCGAGGCCATGACCAGGATGGCGCCACCGACCGTCATCCAGAAGCTGAAATTGTTGAGGAACGGGAAAGAGACGTCGCGCGCACCGATCTGCAGCGGCACCACGAAGTTCATCAGCCCGGTGACGAAGGGCATCGCCACGAAGAAGATCATGATCACGCCGTGGGCGGTGAATATCTGGTCGTAGTGATGGGCATTGAGATAGCCCTCCGAACCGTTGAAGGCGATGGCCTGCTGCAGGCGCATCATGATGGCGTCGGAGAAGCCGCGCAGCAGCATGACCAACCCGAGCGCCATGTACATGACGCCGATCTTCTTGTGGTCGACGCTGGTGAACCATTCGCGCCACAGATAGGTCCAGAGCCGGAAATAGGTGATGGCGCCGAGAACCGCGAGGCCGCCGAGCGCCACCACGATGAAGGTGCCGACGACGATCGGCTCGTGCAGCGGCAGCGACTCCAGGGTGAGGCGGCCGAAGATGAATTTGGTCAGCGTCTCAGGCATCCGCCATCCCTCACAATTCGAAGCGCAGCAGGCCGAGCGACGGCGTCTCGGCGTCGGCGCGGCGGCTGCCCGTTCCGGGACCGAGCAGCCCCGCCCCGCGCAGCGGGGAAAGATCGCGCACCGGCCAATATTTCGCGTCGGCATCGCTGGCCGCGCGCGAGGCGGCAGCCGCTTCTTCCGCCGTGCAGATGCTCGCGACATAGGACGGATCGTTGCCGAATACCGCGCCGCGCCGGGCAAGCTTGTCATATTGCAGCGGCAGGGTGTTGCGGACGCCGGCGAGCCCCAGGCCGCCCCTGGCGTCGATCGACATCATCTCGTTCATGCACATCTTGCCGCGCTCGACGCACAAATTGAGGATGGCGCCATAGAGGTCGGGATCGACGGAGGCATAGTGGCGGACCGGCTCGTTCTCGCTCGGACGTTCGAGCTCGAGATAGCTGTCGCGGCTGAGCGTGGCGTGCTCGCTTTTGGTCTGCGCCACCCACTGGTCGAAGGCCTGGTCGGAGAGGCCGTGGAAAGCAAAGCGCATGCCGGAGAAGCCGGCGCCGCTGTAATTGGCCGAGAAGCCGGTATAGGTGCCCGGACGGTTGACGACGGCGTGCAGCTTCGTCTCCATGCCGGGCATGGCGTAAATCTGCCCGGCAAGGGCGGGAATGTAGAATGAGTTCATCACCGTCGACGAGGTGATGCGGAAATCGATCGGCTGGTTGACCGGCGCCGCCAGCTCGTTGACGGAGGCGATGCCGTAGTCCGGATAGATGAAGAGCCATTTCCAGTCGAGCGCGACGACCTCGACCTTGAGCGGCTTGTGGGCCTGCGTGACGGGCTGTCCGGGCTCGATCCGGTCGATGCGCCGGTAAGGATCGAGCAGATGCGTGCCGAGCCAGGTTAAGGCGCCCAGGCATATGATGACAAGCAGGGGCGCCGCCCAGATCACCAGCTCCAGCTTGGTCGAATGGTCCCAGTCGGGCGTGTAGGTCGCCGTGGTGCTGGATTGCCGGTAGCGCCAGGCAAACAGCACGGTCAGCGCCATGACGGGCACGATGATGAGCAGCATCAGCAGGGTCGAAACGACGAGCAGGTCGCGCTGCTGCACCGCGACGTCGCCCGCGGGCGCCAGCACGACTAGGTTGCAGCCGCTCAGCAGCACGGCCAGCGGAAAAAGAAGCAAGGCTCCGGATCGTTTCATCAAACGCTGCCCTCGATGGCCCTGCAGCAGGTCTTTGCAGGTTGCGATGCGATATGGACCAACGGCTACTGCCGCGGGCTCGGCGACGACATTGGACAATTTGTCCAATGCCCAGTTGGTATGGCTTTCGCGAAAGTGTGCACGCATAATGGGATGACGACAACGTCGCATCTGGATGACGACAATAATCGCATCGGAACGACGACAATCGCGTTCCGAACTCAGCTTGGTGGCGACGGAAACGATGGCTGAAACTTCGACTGCCAAAACTGACAGCGGGCTGATCGGCTCACATCACGGCCAGGTCAGCGCGGGCGATATCGCGGTCGGCGTGATCATCGGCAGGACGTCGGAATTCTTCGATTTCTTCGTCTATGCGATCGCTTCCGTGATCGTGTTTCCCAGGCTTGTGTTTCCAACGCACGATCCGCTGGTCGGAACGCTCTATTCCTTCGCGATCTTCGCGCTGGCCTTCATCGCGCGCCCGTTCGGCACCGTTCTGTTCATGGCGGTCGACCGCGCCTATGGCCGCGGCGCAAAGCTGACGATCGCGCTGTTCCTGCTCGGCACCTCGACCGTCGCCATGGCGTTCCTGCCCTCCTATGAGGATGTCGGCGCAGTCGCTGCCTGGCTGCTGGCGCTTACCCGCTTCCTGCAGGGGCTGGCGCTCGGCGGAACATGGGACGGACTACCTTCTCTTCTGGCGCTGAACGCGCCGCACAACCGGCGCGGCATCTATGCGATGATCCCGCAGCTCGGCGCGCCGATCGGGCTCATCGTGGCAAGCTCGCTGTTTGCCTTCTTCGTCGCCAATCTCTCGGCCGACGACTTCTTCGCTTGGGGCTGGCGCTATCCTTTCTTCGTCGCCTTCGCCATCAATGTCGTGGCGCTGTTTGCCAGGCTGCGCATCGTCGTCACGCCGGAATTCTCGAAACTC
Source organism: Mesorhizobium sp. WSM4832 (assembly GCF_055811115.1). NCBI lineage: Bacteria > Pseudomonadati > Pseudomonadota > Alphaproteobacteria > Hyphomicrobiales > Phyllobacteriaceae > Mesorhizobium > Mesorhizobium sp. WSM4832. The sequence goes on from NZ_JBVVQH010000018.1 coordinate 158,715, forward strand.
TACGAGAGCGGCGACCTGCAGCCGACGCGCATCAGGGAAATGATCCGGACGGAAGGCCGCAAAGTCGTCGTCGGCGCCTTCGCGCCGCTGGCGAGCTTCGCGCTGTTCCATATGGTGACGGTGTTTCCGCTGTCCTGGGTGTTCCTGTTCACCAATGAGGGTCCGGAGCGCTTCCTGGTGATCGAAGCGGTGAGCGCGCTGTTCGGCATCGCGGCAATCGTCGCTTCGGGTCCGCTGGCCGACCGCGTCGGGCGTCGCGCCCTGCTCGGCGGCGGCGCCGTCGCCATCGCCGCATTCAGCGGCTTTGCCCCGCAGCTTCTCAACGGCGGCACCGTTGGCGAGACGGTGTTCATGGTGCTGGGCTTCATCCTGCTCGGCCTGAGCTTCGGGCAATCCTCGGGCGTCGTCGCGACGAGCTTCTCGCGCCAGCACCGCTATACCGGCTCGGCGGTGACGTCGGACCTCGCCTGGATGTTCGGCGCCGGCTTCGCGCCGCTCGCCGCGCTGCTTCTGGCCGGCAATTTCGGCCTCATCGCCGCCGGCGCCTATCTGCTTTCGGGCGCAGCCTGCACGCTGATCGCGCTGTGGATCGACAGGCAGTCGTCGGCGACCGACCGTTAGAGCAATTCCAGGAAAAGTGTGAGCGGTTAAGTTCGGCGTCTTCGCCGTAACCTTCCGTCCCGGAATTGCGTCAAAAAAACAAAGGGATAGAGCGCAGGCGTCCAATCAGACCTGGTAGAAGTCCCGATACCATTCCACGAAGCGCGGAACGCCGATCTCGACCGGGACCCTCGGCTTGAAGCCAATCACCTCTTCGAGCGAGGTCACGTCGGCGAAGGTTGCCGGCACGTCGCCCGGTTGGAGCGGCATCATGTTGCGGAT
>NZ_JBVVQH010000019.1:0-152656 GCF_055811115.1 Mesorhizobium sp. WSM4832
ACGGCATGGATTCTAGGGTCTTCGCGACGGAGCTTCGCTCCTGCTCCGCCCTAGAATGACGATCGCGATGGGCGTTTTGGCCAATCTCCAAGGCATGCCGCCTGCCAACGCAAACAGAGCCGACCGGTCAAAATCCCTGTGCAGTGCCACTAGCCGAGATCGATCTGCAGGATCTCCGGCCGTACCCCGAAACGCACCGGGACGATGCTGAAGCCCAGCCCGCCGGACACGATCAGGTTGCGGTCGTTTTCCACGACATGGCCGTAGGCATAGCGGTTGCCATAGGCCGAAGGCACCACCGGCGAATAGCCGAGCAGCCGCACCTGTCCGCCATGCGTGTGCCCGGACAATGTCAGCGAAACCCGCCATGGCACCTTCGGAAAAATGTCGGGCTCATGCGCGAGCAGGATGATCGGCTCGCTTCCTTGCACCTTGGCCAAGGTGCCGTCGAGATCGTCGAGGCCCTGGAAGCTGTCGCGGCCCTTGGTTTTGTTCGGCAGCAGCGCCAGCTGATCGGCAAGCCCGGCGATCCAGAAACCATGTCCGTCCTTTTCCAGCCGCACGGCGTCGTTTTCCAGCACCGGGATGCCGACATGCTCGAGCGCCTTGCGTGACTGGGTCGGCCCGGCTTCGGCGCGCTGGGCAAAAAAATCCGTCCACCAGTCGTGATTGCCGAGGATCGAAAGCACGCCGAGCGGCGCCTTCAGCCCCGACAAGGCCTCGGCCCATTCCGCCACGCGCACCCGGCCCGTCACGATCTTGGTTCCGGCGGTATAGTCGCCCAGCAGCACGATGAGGTCCGGCTGCAGCGCATTGGCCTCCGCGGTGAGCGCTGCGATCCGTTCCGGCGTCATCCACGGCCGGCAGGCATGGATGTCGGCAAGCGCCACGACGCGCAGCTTGAGCCCGGCCGGCCAGTGCGGCGGGGTCAGCGTGTAGCGCTTCACATGGGTCAGCAGCATTGGCTCGATGCCGACCGCATAGGCGCCGAGCGACACCAGGGTGAAGGCCGAGCTGCCGACAAGGCGCAGGAAACCACGTCTGGTGATCATAGGTCGCCCCAAGCCCCTTGGGATTGCATCCGGTAAGCGTGCCTTAAAGGCCGCAATTGCGCCCTCACCTAGGCCGAGGCGCGCAGATTCTGCGCAGACAGGCCATTGCACGGCCAAATGGCGAACAAATCTCCGTTATTCTTCCTGGAACAGGCTGATCTGCTGCTGGGCGAGATCCTTCGGCGGGTCAAGCCCGAGATGGCGCCAGGCGTTCGCCGTCAGCACGCGGCCGCGTGGCGTGCGCTGGATGAAGCCCTGCTGGATGAGATAGGGCTCGATGATGTCCTCGATGGCGTCGCGCGGCTCGGAAAGGCCGGCCGCGATCGTCTCGATGCCGACCGGTCCGCCGCCGAAGTTGCGCGCGATCATCGACAAATAGCGGCGGTCGAGCGCGTCGAGGCCGAGCGCGTCGACCTCCAGCCGGGTCAGCGCCTCGTCGGCGATCCGGCGGTCGACATGGCCGTCGCCGGCGACGGAGGCGAAATCGCGCACACGGCGCAAAAGCCTGCCGGCGATGCGCGGCGTGCCGCGCGCGCGACGCGCGATCTCCAGCGCGCCGTCGTCGCCGAGCGGCATCTGCAGGATGCGGGCGCCGCGGCGCACGATCTGCTCCAGCTCCTCGACCGTGTAGAAATTGAGCCGGACCGGAATGCCGAAACGATCGCGCAGCGGATTGGTCAAAAGCCCCAGCCTTGTCGTCGCCGCGACCAGGGTGAAGCGGGCAAGGTCGATCTTGACCGAGCGCGCCGCCGGCCCCTCGCCGATGATCAGGTCGAGCTGGAAATCCTCCATTGCCGGATAGAGAATTTCCTCGACCGCCGGATTGAGGCGATGGATCTCGTCGATGAAGAGCACATCGCGCTCCTCCAGATTGGTGAGCAGCGCCGCGAGATCGCCGGCCTTGGCGATGACCGGGCCGGAGGTAGAGCGGAAATTGACGCCGAGCTCGCGCGCCATGATCTGCGCCAGCGTCGTCTTGCCGAGTCCGGGCGGGCCGACGAACAGCACATGGTCGAGCGCCTCGCCGCGGCCCTTGGCGGCATCGACGAAAACCTTGAGGTTGGCGCGCACCGCGGCCTGGCCGACGAACTCGTCGAGCGACTGCGGCCGCAAGGTCTGGTCGGCGTCCTCGCCGCGCTTGTCGGGGGCAATGAGGCGGGGCGAAAGGTTCATGCCGCCTTCCTTGCATAGGACCGATGGCGGAACAAGCGCTGCCTCACCGCGCCAGTTCCTTCAGCCCGAAGCGGATCAGCTTGGGCGCATCGGCGCCCTCGCCGGCCGATCTCAGCGCGGCCGCCACGGCATTGGCGGCGATGTCGCGCGAATAGCCGAGATTGACCAGCGCGGAGACGGCATCGGTGATCGGTGCTGCCGCGACACCTTCGCCGAGCTCCTGCTTGAGGCCGATCGTGCCGGTGGCCGCGCCAGCATAGGCCGGCGCCTTGGTGCGCAGTTCGGTGACGATGCGCTCGGCCACCTTCTTGCCGACGCCGGGCGCTCTGGAGACCATGGCGATGTCGCGCAACGCGATTGCGTTTGCGAGGTCGGCCGGGGCCAGCGTCGACAGGATAGCCAGCGCCACCTTGGCGCCGACGCCCTGCACGTTGCTCATCAGCAGACGAAACCACTCGCGCTCAAGCGCGGACTGGAAGCCGTAGAGCCGGATCATGTCCTCGCGCACATAGGTCTCGATGAACAGCACAACCGCTTCGCCGGGCGACGGCAGCGATGCCAGCGTGCGCGTCGAGCAATGGGCGACATAGCCGATGCCGTGTACGTCGACGAGACAGGAGTCCTCGTCGATCTCGTCCAGCGTGCCCTTGAGCTTGCCGATCATGATTTTCCCTCAGCCCGCAACCGCCATTCGATAAGCGACACTCTGGCGGTGATGCGCATGGCAGATGGCGATGGCCAGCGCGTCGGCGGCGTCGTCGGTATCAAAGACAGCCTTCGGCATCAGCACCTTCACCATCATATGGATCTGCTTCTTTTCGCCGTGGCCGACGCCGATCACCGCCTTCTTGACTGCATTGGGTGCGTATTCGGCGACCACCAGCCCGGCGCGCGCCGGCACCAGCATGGCGATGCCGCGCGCCTGCCCGAGCTTCAGCGTTGCCACCGCATCCTTGTTGACGAAGGTCTGCTCGACCGCCGCCTCGTGCGGCATGGCCTGATGCAGGATCTCGGCCAGCCCGTCATGCAGTTGTAAGAGCCGTGTCGCCAGCGGCGCCTTGTCGTCCGAACGCACGGTGCCGGATGCGACGAAGCGCAGCGAATTGCCGAGGCTTTCGACGATGCCCCAGCCCGTGCGCCTCAGGCCCGGATCGATGCCGATGATGCGAATCGCTTCCCCCATGCGCCAAGTCTAGCCGTGGTGGCAAGCGATGTCAGCAAAATGTGAACAAACCAGAAACAATTGCGATGTTGAGAACGCACCCGAAAATCCCGTCGAACCGGCATTCGCGAGCCGGCATGTCCAATCTCGGACCCAGAGCAATCCAGGAAAGTGCGTAGCGGTTTAGGGCTCGGCGACTTCGCCGTGGCCCTTCCGTCCGGAGTTGCATTAAAGTGCCCTAGTTCGTCACGCGACGGATAGTTTTCGACAGCCGCGAGAGAAATGCCGGCCTGGACGATGCGACCAGCTTCCATGCCAGGACTGCGTTCCCCATGCGACGCGGGAGAAGCCCGATGGAAAGGAACCATGCCGCCAGGGCAGCGCGCCGCCGCCAGGACGCGTTCATTTCCAGACTGGCGGCGGCGCCCGCTCTTGCCAGTCCCAGCCGGGAGTCGGTCGTAACTGGATGCTGGGGCTCGTCGACGCAGAGCGAGGCCAAGCGCTCTTCCAGATGGACCGGATCGTGCAGACCGGCATCCGGCGGCACCGTCAGACCGATTTCGGCAGCCTGACCCGACAGAGCCTCCAGCCGACGGAAATCATGCTGCACGCGCCAACGCGCGCGCTCGGCAAGTTTTTCCCCAAAAACCGAATGGTTGGAACCGTGGATGCGGTAGGCGCCAAGGCAGGTGTCGATGGATTTCACCTCTCCATGAAGCGGCGCGAGCGTCGCGAGATAGCCATCGGCGCCTTGCCGGAAATCGCTTTCCGGCATCGGCATTATCGTCTCCAGCGCCTCACGGTCAAACGCCAGCCCGCTCGTCACCGTCGTACGGTACCGCCCCTTGCGCAGCAATTCCGGCACGACGTCTCCCGAGTCGAACGGCTGTTCCGGGGGTGGAAAAACATCCTTGATACGCTGGTCCTCATCAACGAGATGCAATCTGAATTGAGCCTGCGCGACATCCGAGTCCCACTCGTCCAGGACCTCGGAGACGGCGTTCGGATAGAGATAATCGTCGGCGTCGAGGAAAAGAATGATCTCCCCCGTGCTCGCCTCGAACCCGGTGTTGAACGCGGCGGCATGTCCGCCATTCCTGCGCCTCAGGCACGGACGGATTTTGTCGCCGTAGGATTCGATGACGGCCACCGACGCATCCGTCGATGCGTCGTCGACAACCACGACCTCGACATTTCGGTGGTCCTGCTCCAACGCGCTGTCGATGGCGCGTCCTAGAAACTGTTCGTAGTTATAGTTGGGGATGATGATCGATACCGGGATGCGGTCCAATGGCGAATGCACGGATCAAGCCTCGCAATCTGCTTTGGTCACAGTGACGGTGATTTCTGCAAAACCGGCTCGGGTCGACCCGGCTGCGGCGAACGGCTCCAACTAGGGGCCTATTCCTTCAAGGCAAGGGTGAATTTCTCGCGAAGGCTGGCATGGCCTTCAATGCGATGACGGCTACCGCAATATCGAAGAGCGGGTCACAGTCGTTCGACTCGCGACCAAAACCACGGCTCGATTAAGAGTATGCCGGCCCCCGTTCCTGGACGCCGCTATCGCGGCGTTTGTCGCAAACGCGGTTTCAGCCGCGCGCGAACGCCGTATTCAAGAGACTGATCTGGTCGGACACCGGGTTGGCCCTGCGGCCGGGCACGTGCGTGTCGCTGACGACGCCGCCGTAGATTTCCTCGTCCATGCGCCGCACCAGCGCCTGCAGGCGCAGCGAGTGCGTCACGAGTTCCAGAAAATCCTTGGGCAGTTCGTTCCAGCCGAGCGCTTCGTCATGCGCGGATGCGGTGTCGAGACGCACCTTGGATTTCTCCGAGGCCACCTGGTCGCGCGTCATCTCGCCGGAATTCGCAGCCCGCTGCAGCAGAAGCCAGGAAGCAACCTGCATCAGCCTGGTGGTGAGCCGCATCGATTCGGCCGCATAGAGCGTCGCCGCCGTGCGCGACAATTTCTTGGCTTCGAGCCTGCCCTTGCCATCGAGATATTCGGCTGCCTGTTCGACCAGCCCCATGCCTTCCTGGTAGAGCGGCTTGAAGGATTGGGAGAAAACCCGGCGCTCCGCCAGTTTGATGGTTTTCGCGCTGCCCTTCGAAGGCTCGTTCATCGATACGCCCCTGCACTGCCGCAAGCCGATTCGGCTATCCTTGCCGAGGTGGCCCGCACCCTAAATGACTGAGGCTTGAAAATGCGCTTCGACGCCCGTGAAGGCAAGCGCATGTTTAACAAACGGTTAACGCCAGCCGCGCTCCAGCCGGCCGCCCGCGGATAAAAAAAGAGCCGCGGATAAGGCGGCTCTCAGGAGTTTAACAGGGAGGCGTCAAACAAAGTGGCTCCAACCACTCGGTAAGAATCCAGCAAAACTGGATGGGCATAGTAAACGCCCGTAAAGCTTAATGAACCCTTAACGTGGCGCGGAATTTTTGACCGAACGGCCCTTGCTGTGCCGGATCGGGACGGCTGAGGCGACCGGGTACCGGCTCAACTTCTCCAGATCGCGGGCAAGGCGATGAAGGCGAACAGCAGCATGCCCGCGTAGAACGCGAGCGAGGATATGCCGAGCAGCGGCTCGATCGCCGGATTGCCGGCAAGCAGGGTATAGAGGCCGACAAGCAGGCCGATGCCGCTGATCGCGGTCAGCCAGAAATGGATGACCGCGAGCCTCTTATGCGCGACAGCCGGGAACAGGTGATAGAAGAACGCGAACACCGCCGACATGAGCCAGCCAGCCACCATCGTGTGGGCGTGGGTCGGCATCTGGCCGTGATCCTGGCTGATCGCCATGTGGATGCCCAGCGCCATTCCGCACAGGGAATAGATGATGGCGAGCGTAAAGAAATTTCGGGCTACCCCTTGCATTGGTCTCTCCAATAGCTGTTGCGGTGCCGAACCGGATCGATCGTCAGGCGATCCGCGCCGGTCCCGGCGTCGATGCCTCGACGATGTTTTCGGGTGATGTCGCCACCAGCCGCTCCAGGTTCCAAATGAAACAGAATTTCGTCTTTCGCGACATCGTTCCGAAACGCGCCCCGCGCAAAACGCGCGCTCCTCGCAGCGGCCGGCGCAAATCGACGCCGCCCGCAGGTCAAGAAAGATATCAAGGAGCACGGCATGGACTGGTACTCGATCGTCAAATTCCTTCACGTCGTCTCGGCCATTCTGTGGGTCGGCGGCGGCTTCGCGCTATTCCTGCTCGGCGCGCTTGCCGAGCGCGCCGGCAACATCGATGACAAGCTGCAGGCGATGCGCGCCAGCGGAGAGCTCGGCGGCCGCTATTTCGCGCCAATGTCGATGCTCACCCTCGTCTTCGGCCTCGTCATGTGCGGCTTCTGGGTCGGCTTCTCCGATCTGTGGATCGTCATCGGCCTCGCCGGATACGCCACCACCTTCTCGATCGGCATGTTGATCTTCAAGCCGGCCGGCGAGCGTATCGGCGCCATGGTCGCCAAGGAGGGCGTGACGCCGGCGGTCCTTGCCATCGGCCAGCGCATGATGAGCTGGGCGCGCCTCGACTATGCGGTGATGCTGGTGATCATCGCCGACATGGTGCTGAAGCCCACTTTGCACGACATCGGCATTCTTGCCGGCATGGTCATGGTCATCGCCCTCGGCGCCGCGCTCGCCTTCGGCGGCAGTCGCCAGATGGTGCCCGGCGCTGCTTGATATTTGAAGACGGGCGGCCAAATGCCGCCCGCTCTACAGCAGGCCGGCAATGCCGTCCCATACGAGCTTCACGGCGACCACCGCGACGGTGGCGTAAGTGAACGGATAGAAGACCTCCGGCCGCATGCGGCGCACCAGCCAGGCGCCGGCGATGGTCGACAGCGGCGCCAGCGGCATCAGCACCGCCGAGGCGGTCAAGTTGGTGGTGTCGAACTGGCCGAGCGCGAAATAGGGGATGAGCTTCAGCGCATTCGTGGCGGCAAAGAAGATCGCCGCCGTTCCCGACAGCACTTTCGGATCGAGCCGGATCGGCAGCGCATAGACCTGGAAGGGCGGACCGCCGACATGGGCGACGAAGCTGGTGAAGCCGGCGACCGTGCCCCAGAAGGCGGCGGCAATGCGGTTCGGCTCCGCCGCATGGTCGGCGCCATGGCGGAACTGCAGGTAGATCCAGCGCAGCACGAAGACCAGCGCGACGGCGCCGACGATCAGCCGCACCATCTCCTCGGTGACCAGGGCCGCGGTCAGCCAGCCCAGCCCAATGCCGATGACGGCGCCGGGCATCATGTCGACCAACATCTTGCGGTCGTAAACGCCCCACCAGGTCCACACCGAAACCACATCCATCAGGCACAGGATCGGCAGCAGGATCGCGGCCGCCTGAACCGGCGGGATGGTCAGCGCCATCAGCGGCACGCCGACGAAGCCGACGGCGCCGCCGAAGCCGCCTTTCGACAGGCCGACAAGGATCACCGCCGGAATGGCGGCGACATAGAACCACGGATCGTTGAGCAGGCCTGACATCGGCAAAGGAAGGTTGAACAAGGCGGGAATTCAGCCATAGCGCAGAATACCGCCGTCGGCATAGTCATTAATGCCGGACCGGCGCGGCTAAGGGCTGGGGCCAGCTCCTGTTCGAGTGGGCGATCGACAAATGCCGCGAGCGCCGCTGCCAACCAACAAGAGCCGGGCCGACGCGCACCGCTTCTACGAGCGCCTTGGCTTCAAGGCCAGCCAGGTCGGCTGCAAGCTGGAACTCTAGAGCATGATCCCGAAAAGTGGGAACCGGTTCTCGGAAAAGATCATGCTCTACTCCCCTGGAGACGGCGTCCAACCACTCACTGCCGCGCTTGGACCAGCAGGAACATTGGCCGCTCAAGCTCCTCGGCCAGTTCCGGCCTGGCGGCGATCTGCTCGTCCGTCGGTCGGAATTCCTCGACATGGCCGATGGTGAATCCGGCCCGGATCAGCAAATTGAGCGTGGTGCCGACAGTGCGGTGATATTTCACAACACCCTTGGTGAACCAGTCGGTCGTGCGCGGTCCTTCGACGAGATACCGGTCGACCGGCCACGTCTTCCTGCCCTTGGCGTCGACCGACCAGCCTGGACTGGTCGGAGCCATGTAGATCGGATGTTCCGTCGAGAACACGAAGGTGCCGCCGGGAACCAGGGCCTGGTGGATGGTCGCGAACAGGCGCGCGGCATCGCTGACATAATGCAAGGCAAGCGAGCTGTAGGCGAGATCGAACCGCGCCTTGGGCAAGCTGAGCTCATCGAGATCGGCGCGCCGATAGGTGATGGCCTCGTCCGAGCCGGCGGCGCGTGCGCGGGCAAGCATCCTCTCCGACAGGTCGAGGCCGAGGACCTCCCTGGCGCCATGTAGGCGCGCCCAGCGGCAGAACCAGCCGAACCCGCAGCCGAGGTCGACGATGCTCAAGCCATCGATATCGGGCAGCATGGCACGCAGCGCCGGCCATTCGGGCGCGCCGTCCAGGCCCTCGACCGAGCGGCCGAGCCGGCTATAGCCTTCGAAGAAATCCGGACGGTCGTAGATATTCTGCGCTATGTGCCTGTCTGCTCCTTCTGCCGGCAAATCTAGCGGACCTCCCCTCGGCTTCCAACGCCATCTGCGAAACCCGAATGGACAGCGCAAGCCATGGCCGCGGTTAAGCATTTTGGCCTTGGCCCGCACGCCCGCTGTTCAAGCCGGGCGCTTTGCTCTATGCCGCAATGCAACCATCTTCGCCCGGCATAGGCGAAACCGGATCGAAGGCCAATGAACGAAGCAACCCCGCCCAACCGCTGCCGCATCGTGTTGATCGCGCCGCCGCTTGTACCGGCGGAGCATATCTGCGCGGCATTCGATGGTGGCGACGTCGCCTCGCTGATCCTGCCCGACAACGGCATGGACGATGCCTCCTTCCAGGCCTTCGCCGAAAGGATCGTGCCGGTCGCTCAGGGCGCAGGCATAGCCGTGATCATCGCCGGCGACAGCCGCATAGCCGGGCGCGTCCAGGCCGACGGCATCCATGTCGAAGTGAGGCCCCAGGAGCTGGTCGAGACGATGGAGCGCGTGGCCGGCAAGATGATGGTCGGCGTCGGCGGCGCCAAGACCCGCGACGAGGCGCTGGCGCTAGGCGAGGCACGGCCGGACTACATGTTCTTCGGCCGCTTCGGCTACGACAACAAGCCGGAGCCGCACCACCGCAACCTCGCTCTCGGCGAATGGTGGGCGGAGATGATTTCGATCCCTTGCATCGTCATGGCCGGCTCCGAGCTTGCGTCTGTCGCGACGGTGGCCGCGACCGGCGCCGAGTTCGTGGCGCTTTCCAGCGCCGTCTTTGCCGACGGGCGCGACCCGCGGGCGGCGATCGCCGCCGCCAACGCGCTGCTCGATGAAACTGCGCCGCGTTTCGAGGGCTGACATGCGCTTGCGTGTCCCTTGTCTGGCGGTTCTGGCCGGCTTGCTTGCGCAGGCCGCGATGGCGGCTGAGACCATCCCGCTGCCGCAGCCGCGGCCGGATGCCGGTACCCCAAAAGCGGGCACACCGAATATGGCCACACCGAACGCAGGCACGCCGGACCCCGGCGCTCCGGATGCGAGCAGGTTCGGCGCCGCTCCGCATATCGACAAGCCGATCCAGAACATCTTGCCGCAGCCGTCCACCATGACGCCGCCATCGGCCGACACCGTCAATCCCGACCGCTTCGGCGCCAAGCAGCCGGATGCCGCCTACGGCGCCTTCCAGCGCGGGCTCTACAAGACCGCCTACAACTTTGCCATGGAGCGCGCCAAGAACGGCGATCCGGCGGCCGAAACGCTCGTGGCCGAAATCCTGTCGCGCGGACTGGGTGTGCCGCTCAATCCGGCGGAGGCCAGCAAATGGTATGCGCTCGCCGCCGAGCAAGGGGTGCCGGAAGCACAGTTCCAATATGCGCTGATGCTGCTCGATGGCCGCTATGCGAAGAAGGACGAAAAGGGCGCCTTCGCGCTGATGCAGGCCGCGGCCGAGGCCGGCAACCGGCTGGCGCAGTTCAACTTCGCGCAGCTGCTCGTCCAGCGGGATCCGAGCGATGACGGGCTTTCAAAGGCCGCCGTCTACTATGAGCGCGCGGCCGCCACCGGCCTCGCCGATGCGCAATACGCTATGGCGCAGCTCTATGCCAACGGTGTCGGCGGCAAGCCGCATGACGACGCCCAGGCGCGCATGCTGCTGGCGCAGGCCGCGAAGCAGAACTACGACACCGCGCAGATCGACCTCGCCGCCTGGATGATCGAGGGGCGCGGCGGCGCACGCGACCTGAAATCGGGCTTTGCCTGGATGAAGCGAGCGGCGGAAGGCGGCAATGTCGCCGCCCAGAACCGCCTCGCCAAGCTCTATATGGGCGGCATCGGCACCGAACCGGACCTGATCCTTGCCGGCGCCTGGTACATCGTCGCCCGCCGCGCCGGACTGATCGACCCGCAGATGGACGATTTCCTGCAAGGCCTCGACGACGACCAGACCAAGCAGGCGCTGCAGAAGGCAAATCGCCTGCGCTGACGCCGCTTCGTCTTGGACGGCACGGCCATCCTGCTTTGGTTCCCTCCCTTGCCTCCCCAGGCGATTTGTGGTCTTGGAGGCGCCAAAGCGCGGCCCGCGCCGAAAAATCTCATTCGGATCAGTTCATCATGGCCAAGATCAATGGCAACGAAATCCGTCCCGGCTATGTCATCGAGCACGATGGCGGGCTGTGGGTGGCGGTCAAGACCAACACCGTCAAGCCAGGCAAGGGCGGCGCCTACAACCAGGTCGAGTTGAAGAACCTGATCAACGGCACCAAGCTCAACGAACGCTTCCGCTCGGCCGAAACCGTCGAGCATATCCGGCTCGACCTGAAGGACTTCTCCTTCCTCTACGAGCAGGGCGAGGCACTGGTGTTCATGGACACCGAAAGCTACGAGCAGCTCGAGCTGGCCAAGGACTTCGTCGGCGAGCGCGCCGCCTTCCTGCAGGACGGCATGATGGTGACCGTCCAGCTTTACGAGGAACGGCCGATCGGCATTTCGCTGCCCGACCAGGTGACGCTGACCATCACCGAGGCCGACCCGGTGGTGCGGGGCCAGACGGCCGCCTCCTCCTACAAGCCGGCGGTGCTGGAGAACGGCGTTCGTGTGCTGGTACCGCCCTTCATCTCGGCCGGCGAGCGCATCATCGTCGACACCAACGAAATCACCTACGTGCGCCGCGCAGAGCAGTAGGCAACGGCAGAAAGAAACACAGAGATGGCGCGTTCCGCTCTCCTCAACGTCATGGTCCAGGCTGCGATGAAGGCCGGCCGCTCGCTGTCGCGCGACTTCGGCGAGGTGCAGAACCTGCAGGTCTCCCTGAAGGGACCGGGCGACTATGTCAGCCAGGCCGACCGCAAGGCGGAAGAGATCGTCTTTGCCGAGCTTTCCAAGGCGCGGCCGGGCTATGCCTTCCTGATGGAGGAGCGCGGCGCGGTCGAGGGCGAGGACGCCCAGCACCGCTGGATCGTCGATCCGCTCGACGGCACAACCAATTTCCTGCACGGCATCCCGATCTTCTCGGTGTCGATCGCGCTCGAGCGCCAGGGCCAGATCGTCGCCGGCGTCATCTACAATCCGGCGATGGACGAGCTCTACACGGCCGAGCGCGGCGGCGGCGCCTTCATGAACGATCGCCGGCTGCGCGTCGCCGGGCGCGCCAAGCTGACCGACGCGGTGATCGGCTGCGGCATGCCGCATCTCGGCCGCGGCCAGCACGGCAATTTCCTGATAGAGCTGCGCAACGTCATGGCGGAGGTCTCCGGCGTCCGCCGCCTCGGCTCCGCCGCGCTCGATCTCGCCTATGTCGCGGCCGGACGCATGGATGGTTTCTGGGAGACCGGCCTGTCGTCCTGGGACATCGCCGCCGGCATCCTTTTGGTGCGCGAAGCCGGCGGCTTCGTCTCCGACATGGATGGCGCACAGGGCATGCTCGACAATGGCGAGATCGTCGCCGGCAATGAACTCATCCAGCGCGCCCTTCTCAAGACCGTCAAGAAGCCGCTGTCGCCACGCTGAAAGACGTAGCGCCTAGGCGCTCTTCATGCAGATCAAAGTGCTAAAATGTCCTTTGCGCGTCGAAAGGACGCGCGGCTGCGGTCGCAAAACCGCAACCGAAGCTTGAAATACTAGTCCGCAGGTGCCCAGATTAAGGCATTGCAGGATCATTGATGAACGACGCGCGGCCAAATACCCAGCTTGATATCCCCTTCGTGGGGCGCTGGCATTATTCGCGCGCCGAAATGATCGCCGACGGTATCGTCCATGCCGTGGGCATCGTGCTGGCGATCGCGGCAGGCTCTGCCTTCCTGGCTCTAGCCGCGTTCCATTCCGGTCCGGGCGAATATGTCGCCGCGGTGTTCTATGTCGTGTCGCTGCTCACCGTGCTCTCGGTATCGCTGGCCTATAATCTGTGGCCGGTCTCGTGGCCGGCGAAATGGATCCTGCGCCGCTTCGATCATGCCGCGATCTATCTGCTGATCGCCGCCACCTACACACCCTTCCTCGCCCAGATCAACAACTCGCTGCTAGCGCTGCCCATGATCGTCGTCGTGTGGAGCGCCGCGCTGGCCGGCATCGCAATCAAGATGTTCCTGCCCGGCCGCTACGACCGGCTGGCCATCGTCTTCTATCTCGCCATCGGCTGGAGCGGCGTGGTGTTGGCCGGACCGCTGGTCGAGACGCTGCCGACGACCTCGATCGCACTGCTTGTCGCCGGCGGCGTAGTCTATTCCTGCGGCGTCATCTTCTTCGCCTGGAAAGGCCTGCGCTTCCACAATGCCGTCTGGCACGGCTTCGTCGTCACCGGCGCCGGCCTGCACCTGGCCGCCATGGTCGACTGCCTGGTCGTCAACCGGTTCTGAGCCTTTGGTGCGGGCCATATTGCCAAGCGCCATTCAATTTGGTCACAATTCCGTTTAGAGTCGCGGCAATTCTGCGGCGGTGGCATCGGAAACGGGGCACGGATGGCTTTTCTCAGATCCTTCGGCAAGCGATCGGACGTCCTGGTCTATGATCCGCACAAGCTGTCGAGCCCGCAGGTCTTCCTGCTCACCATGGTGATCTTCCTGATCATCGTCGCTTTCATCGCCGCCATCCTCACCCGCCAGATATCGACGGCCTTCTCCAGCAATCCCGGCCTCAACGGATTGATCGTCGGCGTGCTGGCGGTCGGCATCCTGCTTGCCTTCACGCAGGTGGGACGGCTGTTCCGCGAGGTGCGCTGGGTCAATTCCTTCCGCGCCGGCTCCGAAACCACCGAGCCGGTTCTGCTGGCGCCGATGAAGGCGATGATCGGCCGTTCGGCCTCGATGGCCTTCTCGACCTCTTCGATGCGCACGATGCTCGATTCCATCGCCACCCGCCTCGACGAAAGCCGTGACACCTCGCGCTATCTGGTCGGCCTCCTGGTGTTCCTCGGCCTGCTCGGCACCTTCTGGGGCCTGCTCAACACCATCGCCTCGATCCGCGAGACGATCGAGGCGCTGGACCCGGGCACCGGCGATGCGGCGGCCGTCCTCGATGCGCTGAAGCAGGGCCTGTCGGCGCCGCTCGCCGGCATGGGCACCGCCTTCTCGTCCTCGCTGTTCGGCCTTTCCGGCTCGCTGGTCCTCGGCTTTCTCGACCTGCAGGCCGGCCGCGCCCAGACCCGCTTCTACACCGAACTCGAGAACTGGCTGTCCTCGGTCACCGACCTGTCGTCCGATATCGTCGTCGCCGACACGTCGAAGGCCGCCGAATCCTCGGAGGACATCCGGCTCTTGTCGGAACGGCTGCGCAGCCTGCAGGAGAATGGCGGCGGCTCCAATCCGCGCGTCGCCACCGCCATGGCCAACCTTGCCGACGGCATCTCGGGCCTGGTCAAGAACATGCGCTCCGAGCAGCAGATCATGCGCGACTGGGTCGAGGCCCAGTCCGACGAGCAGAAGGCGATGCGCAACACGCTGGAGAAGATCGCCGACGCGCTGAAGAAGCAAGGGGTCCACTGACGTGGCGCTGGCAAGACGGCGCGCCGACCGCCGCATCGACTACTGGCCGGGCTTCGTCGACGCGCTGTCGACGCTGCTTCTGGCGATCATGTTCCTGCTCACCGTTTTCGTGCTGGCGCAGTTCCTGCTCAGCCGCGAGATCTCCGGCAAGGACACGGTGCTCAACCGCCTTAATTCGCAGATCAACGAATTGACCCAGCTTCTGGCGCTGGAGCGCTCGTCGACACAGGACAAGGAAGATTCCCTCGCCAATTTGCAGGCCTCGCTGTCGGCCTCGGAGGCGGAAAAGAGCCGCCTCCAGCAACTGCTGGCGCAGGGCGCCGGCGCCGGCGACGCGGCCAACCAGCGCGCCGAGCAGCTGACTGGCGAGCTCAGCAACCAGCGCCAGATCAGCCAGCAGGCGCTGAGCCAGGTCGAGATCCTCAACCAGCAGATCGCCGCGCTGCGCAAGCAGATCGGGGCGCTAGAAGACGCGCTCAATGTCTCCGAGCAGCGTGATCACGACTCCAACACCAAGATCGCCGATCTCGGCCGCCGTCTGAACGTCGCACTGGCGCAGCGCGTCCAGGAGCTCAACCGCTACCGCTCCGACTTCTTCGGCCGGTTGCGCGAGATCCTCGCCGACCGCGAGAACATCCGCATCGTCGGCGACCGCTTCGTCTTCCAGTCGGAGGTGCTGTTCCCGACCGGCTCCGACGTGATCAACGATGCCGGCAAGGTCGAGATGAAGAAGCTCGCCGACGCCATCATCGAATTGCAGAAGGAAATCCCGCCCGAGATCAGCTGGGTGCTGCGCGTCGACGGCCACACCGACAACAAGCCGCTTTCCGGCGCGGGCCGCTATCGCGACAATTGGGAATTGTCGACCGCGCGCGCGACTTCCGTCGTGAAGTTCCTGATCGAGAACGGCGTGCCTGCCAACCGGCTGGTGGCCGCCGGCTTCGGCGAGTTCCAGCCGCTCGATCCGGCCGACACCGACGAGGCGCGAAGCAAGAACCGCCGCATTGAACTGAAGCTCACCGAACGGTGATTTAAAGCATGTCTCCCGAAAATGGGAACCGGTTTCGGGACAAAGACATGCGCAGAATCAAACACCTAAAGCGCATGGAGCGAATCTGAAAGATCGCGACGCGCTTTAGGATCACGAAAACTCACGCGAATTTGTTTGCCGGCTCAACCCTAATACATGTCGCCCAGAAGTGCGCAGCGGTTCTGGGACAACGACATGCATAAAAACAAAAACTTAAAGCGTGTCGTCTGAATCCGTTTCAGCGCGACACGCTTAAGGGCGCAAAAGCCTGCCGGCAAGGCCTGAAAACATTATCTTTTTTTAATTACACATCACAAATTGACGCTCCTAACGTGCCGCGCAGGGCTGGGGACCGCCGGCGATGCCGCCCATCGCGACGCGACGGAACCGGACGGCCCGGAAAGTCGGAAGATCAAGCGGCGCGGCCGCTCCCTTCCCTGGCAGGAGGATGCGCCGCCATGCGCGCTTCAACATCTCTCAAGACTGCAACCCTGGCTGCGGCGCTGATCGCGGCCCCGCTGGCCGGCGCCTACGCCGCCGGGCACCACAAGGGGCTCCTCGACGCGACCGCCCCAACCGATTTCACCGGCCCGCGCGTGACCAGCCTGGTCGAGCAGGTTCAGGGCGTCGACCAGGGCATCACCGACGCCCGCGAGGCCAACAACATCTCGGCTTCCGAAGCGCAGCAACTGCATATGCGCGCCGCGCGTATCAGCCAGGCGGCCGAGCGGGTCGCCGCATCGGATCATGGCAGGATCCCGTCGCCGCAATACCATGACCTGTTGCGGAGGCTCGACAATATCGACCAGAAGTTGATGAACGATACCGGCAGCGGTTTCATGATCGGCGACGGCTCCGACGGCGGGAATTACCCCAACGGCTAATGCATGTCGCCCAAAAGTGCGCAGCGGTTTTGGGACAACGACATGCATCAAACAAAGACCTGAAGCGCGTCGCCTGAATCCGTTTCAGCGCGACGCGCTTTAGGAATTGCTCCGGCCACGGCGGAAGGGACCGCCTGGCGCCCGCGGGGGCCTCAGTCCCGAGGGCGCCTTTTGGCTCAAAGGCCTAACAAGAGCGCGATGATGGCGAGCACCGCGGGCACCGTCTGGATGAAGAGTATCTTGCGGCCGACGGTCGCCGCGCCGTAGAGGCCCGCGACGGCGACGCAGAGCAGGAAGAACATCTTGATCTGAAACCCGCCGGCGCCGAGATAGAGCCCCCAGATCAGGCCTGCGGCGAGAAAGCCGTTATAGAGCCCCTGATTGGCGGCAAGCACCTTCGAGGCGCTGGCGAACTCCGGCGTCAGCCTGAACGCCTTGCGGCCGCGCGGCGTATCCCACAACACCATCTCCAGATAGACGATATAGCAGTGGATCAGCGCCACCAGCCCGACCAGGATATTGCCGACCATTGTCCCCTCCAACCATTCGTCCCAGCATTGATCACGCCCCGCCATCCATAGGCAAGACAGGTTGACGCCGGTCCGGCCGATCAGGGTTGCCAAGCCCGGCGCCATGGTATCTTTTCGCGCCAGCCAACTCGCAGCCAGGTATATCCATGTCCTTCCAGAAACTCGACGAACTCGGCCACAAGCTCGAAGCGCTTGAGCATGCTTTAGCCATCCTCGGCGCCGACGAGGCGACGCATATGGCGGTCGGCGGCGGCGAGAAGCGCGCCGAGGCGATGTCCTCGCTTGCCGGCATGTTGCACCGCCAGGCGACCGCGCCCGAGATCGGCGATTGGATCGACGCCGCCGAAGCCGAGCCCCTGGGCGAAGAGCAACAGGCAGCGGTGCGGGAATTGCGCCGCCAATACACCAACCTCACCTGCCTGCCGGCTGAATTCGTCGAACGCCAGACGGTGGCGCGGATGCGTTCCGAGCAGCTCTGGCGCGACTTGCGCGCCAAGAACGACTGGGCCGGCTTCGTGCCGGCGCTGGAAGGCGTGGTGACCCTGGTGCGTGAGGAAGCCGCCTTGCGCGCCGACGCGCTTGGCCTCGCCCCCTATGACGCGCTGATGGAGCAGTATGACCCCGGCAACCGCGCCGCCGAGATCACACCGGTGTTCACCGAGCTGAAGGCCTTTCTCAAGGATTTCCTGCCGCATGCGCTGGCCGTGCAGGATGCTCGGCTGGCAAGACATCCGTTGAAGCCGCTGTCGGGCAGCTATGCCATCGAGAAGCAGCGCGAGCTTGGCCTCGCCATGATGGCGGCCGTCGGCTTCGACCTCACCCATGGCTCGCTCTCGGTGTCGCACCATCCCTTCTGCGGTGGCGTGCCGACGGACGTGCGCATCACCACCCGCTACAAGACCTCCGACTTCCTGTCGGCGCTGATGGGTGTGCTGCACGAGACCGGCCATGCGCTCTACGAGCAGAACCTGCCGAAAGCCTGGTCGCATTGGCCGCTCGGCAAGGCGCGCGGCATGGCCGTACATGAGAGCCAGAGCCTGTTCGTCGAAAAGCAGATCGGCCGCAACCCGGCCTTCTGGCGCTGGGCGCTGCCGGTGGTCGAAAAGCATCTCGGTGAAGCCTGGTCGCTGGACGACATCCTGCCGCATGTCCATCATGTCGAGCGCGGCCTGATCCGCGTCGACGCCGACGAGGTCACCTATCCGCTGCATGTCATCTTGCGCTACGAGCTCGAACAGGAGCTCGTGTCCGGCCGGCTGGAGGTCGCCGACCTGCCGGAGGCCTGGGATGCCAAGATGCGCGATTATCTCGGCCTCTCGACCATCGACAATCCGGCCGACGGGCCGATGCAGGACGTGCATTGGCCGGGAGCCGCCTTCGGCTATTTCCCCTCCTACACGCTGGGCGCCATGATGGCGGCGCAGCAATGGGCGGCCTTGACCAGGGAACATCCGTCCGCCGACGAGGATCTTGCCAAGGGCGATTTCAGCGCCGTGAACGGATGGCGGCGTGACAGGATCTGGTCGCAGGGCTCGCGCTGGTCGACGCCGGACCTGCTGGAGCGCGCCACCGGTGAGAAGCTGAACGCGGCTTACTTCACGGAGCACTTGCGCAGGCGCTACGGCAACTGACACGTCCATCGACGACTGTTGAGCCAGACGCGCAAAACATGCGCGGCCGGGCTTTACTTTGACGGCAAAGGCTCTGACAAAGAGCTCTGTGCGTCAACGGGCTTGGATTGTTGGTGGGTAGCAGTTTTCGCGGGGTCAGGCCTTTCCGCAGCCTCTTGCTCTTTTTGGTCTTGCTGGCCGGCATGGTCTCGCCAGCAGGCGCCGATGAGATCGTCCGCAAGGGGCCGGCCGCAGACTGGATAAAGACGGTCGATATCCCGACGGCCGATCCGGCGCGCGCCGACCGGATCAAGAACGGCATTTCATGGCTTCTGGCGGACGAGCAGATCATCCATCGCGATCATGGCTACGACGACTATTCGCGCTCGGTCTACAGAATAGTCGACCGCCCAGGCCTGGAGCGAGGCGCCAGCATCGACCTGCAGTTCGATCCCTCGCGCCACGGGGTCACGCTCAATCACCTGCACATCATCCGCGACGGCCAGGTGCTGGACCGGCTGGCCGACGTCAAATTCGACATTTTCCGACAGGAGAAGGACGCAGAAAAAGGCGTCTATGACGGCTGGCTGACCGCTCACGTCAATATCGACGACGTGCGCGTCGGCGATATCGTCGATTATGGCGAGACCTATGAGACCACGCCGCTCATCGGCAAGGATCTGTTCTTCGATACTTTCTCGACCGAATGGGACGAGCCGGTCGGGCTGATCCGCACCAGCGTCATCTGGCCTGCCGCGCAACCACTTGCGATCAAGCCGCGCGGCACCGGGGTCAAACCCGTCGTCACCGCCTCAGGATCGGACGCCGTCTATCTCTGGGAGATCGCCGATCCGAAGCCGATCAAGGTCGAGGAGAACCTGCCGGCGGAGTTTCCGGCATGGGGATCGATCGACGTCTCCTCGACCGCCAGCTGGCAGAGCGTGGTCGATGCCGTCCAGCCCTATTACAGGCCGGTGACCACCTTCCCCGCCGCTTTCGCGGCCAAACTGGACGAGATCGCGGCGAAGCATCCGCAGCCCGCGGATCGCTTGATCCAGGCGATGCGTCTCGTCCAGGATGAAATCCGCTATGTCAGCCTCTCGATGGGCTCAGGCTCCTACATTCCGCGCGATCCGGCGACGGTCGTCCAGAGCGGCTTTGGCGATTGCAAGGACAAGGCCCTGCTGCTGGCTTCGGCGCTTCAGCGGCTGGGCATCTCGGCGCAGGTGGCGTTGGCCGACCTAGACAAGGGCCGGGCGCTGGACCAGCATCTGCCGGCAATACGCGCTTTCGACCATGCCATCGTCAAGGCAACGATCGGCGCAAGGACCTATTGGCTCGACGCCACCAATTACCTGCAGGGCGGCGATGCCAGCGACTTCTGGCAGCCGGACTATGGCTTTGCGCTGCCGCTGTTCGGCAATGGTCAACTGGAGAAGATGCCCGGTCCGGAGCTGACTGGCCCATCGATCAAGGTCGCCGAGGACTTTTCCTTTCCCGACAAGCCCAATGGCCATCTGACGCTGGCGGTGCTTTCGACCTATGAGGGCGCCGACGCCGACGACATGCGCAGCAGCCTCGCCAGCCGATCGCTGAGCGATCTGTCGGACTCTTATCTGAAGTATTACAGCAAGCGCTATCCGGGCATCGAGAGCGCAGCCAAGCTGGAGATCTTCGACAATCGCGACGGTAACATCATCAATGTGCGGGAGAGCTACCGGTTGCCGTCGCAGGCGCTGGCTGCCAACCACCTCGCCAAGAATTTTCCGATCAAGGCGGCCGATCTCAGCACCGACCTGCCGACACCGACCATGGTGGACCGCGTCGGCCCGATCGCGCTGGGCTCGCCGGTCTATCGCAGCCACGCCGTAACGGTGAGCAATCTGAAGGCAAGGTTTTCCGGCGAGGACATGAAGAATGTCGTGACGCCCTATCTGTCGCTGAAATCGTCGTGGAACAACACGCCGACCACCTTCGAGGTGAAGTGGGACTTCCGGACGCTGGCGAGTGAGGTTCCGGCCAAGGCGATCGGCGACTATTTGAAGTCGGTCAAGGACGTCGGCGACAACATCGACTGGTCCTTCAACTTTGCCTATCAGGATGCGCCCGAAGATCCCGCGCCCGTCGCCGCCCCACCTGACAGATCCAAACAGCAGGTCATTGGCGGGTTACTGCTGGTCTCGCTTTTTGTAGGCGTACCGCTTTTCATGGCCTTGCGGCGCTGGTAGCCGCGCGGCGCTATGGTTGCCTGGGATGTTTTCGGCCAGCCGCGCCTCTGAAAGCGCCGCCCCCGTCTTGAGCAGCAGCTTGTCGACGGGCCAGACGCGATGAGACGGGGCTCGTCCCATCTTTCCCGGAAGTTAAGTGCTCACCGCTCGCCTCATCCTGCGGCTGCTCCAGGATCACAATTGGCACGAGGCATGAGCAGGGTGGAGGCATAGCAGCCTTTAAGCTTTACATAATTTAAAAACGAGCCGCCTCGCCCTTGAATATTTCTCGGAGCAGGACTAAGTATGGCCTACCGGCTCGCTTGGAGCAGGACCAGAGGAGTCTCCCATGAAGCTATACATGTTTGAAGGAACGCCTGAGGAAATCAGTCAGGTTATGCAGACAATGCAACCCGGTCAGCGCGTCGCGTCCGTTCCTGCCCAAGAAGGCCCGGAGCCGCCCTTGCCGCTAGGCGGCGGCGACGGCTCTAAGTTTGTGACCGTTGAGTTTGCCCGCCGCGTCCTGACGCGTATCCCTCTCTCGGAGGGTATGCTGGCCGTTCTCAGAAAGGTTTATGAGGCCCACCCCGGTTGGGCTTCGAGTGCGGACCTGTACGCAGCCAGCGGTTACAACAATAAGCAGTTCTCCGGGTTGATGGGTGCGTTCGGCCGTCGCATGGCCAACACCTCGGGCTACGACGATCAAGCGAGCTTTTTCGAATACCAGTGGGACCATACAGCGTCGGCATGGCAGTGGCGTCTTCCCGACAGTGTGCGCGAAGCCCTGGAAGCCGAGCACTTGGTCTAATGCCGCAACTTTCAACCAACGATAATCGGAGGAATTTGCATGTATGCTCTATTTGACAGCGATTGCGACCTGGTGGCCTGGATCGATCCTGGCCATCATATTTTCAACACGGACATGGATTGGGTGGCGTACATCGCGAACGGTCACGCGCGGTCATCCGGAACAGGCAACTGGCTTGGCGCCGTTAAGGGCCTGCTCTGCCTCGATCAAAGCGGAGCACCTGTAGCGTGGAATCCGAAGGAGACCGTGCAGGGAACGGCCAGGCCTGCCCGCCCCGCCAGGGCTACCAGGGCCGCTCGTCCTGCAAGACCTGCGCGCCCGGCAAGGCCCCCGCGCCCCGCAAGGCCTGCTACTCCGGCGGGCGGATGGTCGAAGCATTCGTTTTTCGGCTGGCTGGCTCAATAAGGTGGCGATTGCCGGAATAACGCGCGGCCTCGCTCCCGATCTGGGCCTGCGCGACATCAAGACGCCCGGCGCGACGGGGCTATCGCGGACAAGGTCCGCTCTTTGATATCGCTTGGATGCCCGGGCGAAGATCACGAGATCGCCGGACTGGTCGCTCATCTTGTGGGGCCGGAATCCGCTTCATCACTGTTCAAGCCTGACCATCGACGGAGGTTATCTGGCGCAGGCGGCCGGACAGACGCGGTGCGCTACTCTGCAGCACCCCTGAAGGCGTTCGCTCCCGTCTCGAACTGTAGCTTGGCGAGCCGCGCGTAGATGCCGCCCTTGGCGACCAGGCTCTGATGGGTGCCTTCCTCGACGATGCGGCCGCCTTCCATGACGAGGATGCGGTCGGCCTTAAGCACCGTCGCCAGCCGGTGCGCGATGACGATGGTGGTGCGGCCCTTCATCAGCCGTTCGAGCGCGGTCTGCACCAGCGTCTCGCTTTCGGCGTCGAGCGCCGAGGTGGCCTCGTCGAGAAGCAGGATCGGCGCGTCGCGCAGGATAGCGCGGGCGATCGCCACGCGCTGGCGCTGGCCGCCTGAGAGCGTCACGCCGCGCTCGCCGACCTGGCTGTCGTAGCCTTTTTCGAGCTTGAGGATGAACTCGTCGGCAAGCGCCGCCTTGGCCGCCGCCTCGATCTCGGCCTCGCTGGCGTCCGGTCGGCCGAACCCGATATTGTCGGCAGCACTTGCCGCGAAGATGGTGACGTCCTGCGGCACGATCGCGATGCGCTGGCGGATGGCGGCCGGATCGGCCTCGCGCACGTCGACGCCGTCGATGACGATGCGGCCGCTCTCCGGATCGTAGAAGCGCAGGATCAGCGAAAAGACGGTGCTTTTTCCCGCGCCCGAGGGTCCGACAATCGCCAATGTCTCGCCCGGTTTCACCTGGAAGCTGAGGCCATGGACGGCGGAGCGATCGGGCCTGGCCGGATAGGAAAAGGAAACATCGTCGAAGCTGATCGCGCCCTTTACCTTGGCCGGTAGCGGCTGCGGATTGACGGGCGCCTGGATCGCCGGCGTCTCGGCCAAGATCTCCGTCAGCCGCTCGGCGGCGCCCGCCGCCTGCGACAGCTCGCTCCACACCTCCGACAGCGCGCCGAGCGCGCCGGCGGCAAACACCGAATAGAGCAGGAACTGGCCGAGCGTGCCCGGCGACAGCGTGCCGGCAAGCACGTCGCGCGAGCCGAACCAGAGCACCGCCACGACCGAGGAAAAGATCATGAAAATGGCGAAGAAGGTGAGGAAGGAGCGCGCGAACACCGAAGCCCGCGCCGCTTCGAAGGCAGCGTCGACGGCAGCGGCGAAATGGCCGGTGACCAGCTTTTCGTTGGTGAAGGCCTGCAGCGTGCGCACCGCGCCGATCTGTTCGCTGGCATAGGCGGTGGCTTCGGCGAGCGTGTCTTGCGCTTGCCGGGACTTGCGCCGCACTGAACGGCCGAAAGCGACCAGCGGCAGCACGATCACCGGGATGGCCGCAATCACCAGGCCGGAAAGTTTCGGGCTGGTGACGACCATCATCGCCACCGCACCAAGGCAGAGGATGACATTGCGCAACGCCACCGACGCCGTGGCGCCGACCGCCGATTTCACCTGCGTCGTGTCGGCGGCAAGCCGCGACACGATCTCACCGGAATGCGCAGTGTCGAAAAAGGCCGGTGACAGCGTCGTGACATGGGAAAAGACGTCGCGGCGGATATCGGCGACGACCCGCTCGCCGAGCGTGATGACGAAATAGTAGCGGCTGGCGGAGGCCGCCGCCAGCAAAGCCGCCATCAGAACCAATGCCGCGAAATACTCCGCGATGAAGGTGGAGCCCGCAGCCTGGAAACCGTGGTCGATCATGCGGCGCACGGCCATCGGCAGCGCCAGTGTCGTCACCGCCGCCACGACCAGCGAGATGATGGCGCCAAAGACCAGTTTCCTGTAGCGGGTGAGATAGGGAAAAAGGCGTCTGAGCGGTCGGATCGAGCGCCTGCGCTCGTCAAGACTGGCACCGATGTCCGCCATGAGCGTTTCCTCTGGCCGCTTGCCGGTACTGCGCTTCAATATGCGCCTGCCGCGGCCTTGTGATTCAATTCCGGCTGATGTATAGGCTCGCCGACCGTTTTAGAAGCCGTGGCTTTTCATTAGCTGCGGCTTCGAGTTTTAAAAAGGGGCGCATCGACGCAGGCCATAGGCCCGTCACCAGCGCCGGCAGCCAGGAAACACGACGATGAAGGCCGATATCCATCCCGACTACCACACCATCAAGGTCGTCATGACCGATGGCACCGAATACCAGACCCGCTCGACCTGGGGCAAGGAAGGCGACACGATGAACCTCGACATCGACCCGACCACGCACCCGGCCTGGACCGGCGGCCAGCAGACCCTGCTCGACCGCGGCGGCCGCCTGTCGAAGTTCAAGAAGCGCTTCGAGGGTTTCGGCCTCTAAGCCGGATACATCTGCAGGATTTGAAAAACCCGCCTCGAGGCGGGTTTTTTGTTGGCCAGTTTCGTCCTTCTCCCCGTTTACGGGGAGAAGGTGCCCGAAGGGCGGATGAGGGCGGCGCCTGCATCGGCAAGTTGGTTGATTACGGAGATGGACCGGACAAATTCCGCGACAAAGCGGCCGCCAACTATCACAAGTTCGCACTGCCCCTCACCTGCCTGCCGGCATCCTCTCCCCGTATAGTGACTGTATAGTCACGGGGAGAGGGCTCTGTCGCCAGCGGTTTCGCCAACTGTCAACGCTGCTGAAAAGCGCGGCATTATGGAGCAATCTCACCATAAACGATGATGTTTGCCTTCATTTGGAGGGTAGTCATCCGGCCACCTTTCTTGAAGAAACCGTCAGGGCTTGCATTTCACTGGCCCGGTGCTGTTCCAGCGGATGAATGCGGCATCCTTCCCTGTGATGTCCTTCACTGCCTTTAGCAGCGCCTCATGTAGATTACCCATTGCTCGGTAATGGTCGCATTGGGTCGATATCAGCGGATTGACGATGCTGAGGTGCATTGCCTCTGCTGCCGCCAGAAACCGCTCTACGTCTGCCTCTGATAGCTGCTTGGGCTTGTTGCGCCGGACCATTGCGACCTCCTACGAGAATCGCCTCATCTGGGGAAAATGATGCCGAGAAAAGTAGCCCGTCTCAAGCCGCTAACGATGTCGTGAAATAAGCATTTCATAATTCGGCCTTGAATCCGGAACTTAAAAGGCATAAAACTATTCCCTATTCGGGGAATGGTTTCCCTGAAGGAGTCAAATCATGAATCACGTTTGCACGAAACACGAGGATACAACTGTCTCGTTGGTCTCGCGCAATCTGCTCTCGCTCAAGGAGGTTGTGACGCTGGCCGGGGTGCCGGAAAAGCGTGTGCGCAAGGACATCGAAACTGGAGTTCTTGCCGCGCCTCGCTTTATTCGGCTGGAAGATTCTCGGCTGGCATTTACCTGGAACTACGTAGTCGTTTTGGCCGCCGTGTACGGAAATGATTTTCTTACCGGCAAACTTCGTAAGCGAGCGCTTTGCAAGCTAGACCAACTCAGATCCGTCAATTGGACCGTCGCATCGTCAAGCGCCGACGGACAAGTTGCGCGCTGGATATGCGCTTTTGAAGATAAGGGATCGGTCGACATCGATCGATACTTGAGCATCGACCTAGGCAGGGTTGTCCACCGCGTTTCGCCGCGCGTGGAGGTTTACTGCACAGGTCTTTCGCGCGTGGAAGAAAAAGAAGACGTCTTGGGGGGTGAAGCGGTTTTCACGGGGTCTCGGCTTTCAGTCTTGCATATCGGCAAGATGGTTGATGGCGGGGAGCGCGTTGAAAACATTCTGGAAGACTATCCATACTTGAACGAGGACGACATCAAATTTGCGTCCTTGTACTTCCGCGCGCATCCGCCGACAGGCCGGCCTCGCGCAAGCAGCGAGCCGGCCCATGATGATGAAAACCTTGTTGGATGAAAATATCTCGCCAGCCCTAAGCCGCCCGCTTTGGGAGCGCGGAATCGATACGGTTACCGTGCGAGATCGCGGATTGCTTTCGGCTGGCGACCACATCATCTGGCGATTGGCGCAAGGTGAAGATCGAACAGTTGTAACCATCAATGCTGGCGATTTTCGCCGGCTGGCGAGGCAGACGCCCGGTCATGCCGGATTGATCATCATCCCGAGCGGAAGCGGTAGGGACGGGCAGCTTCGGATGATTGAAAGCGTGATTGCCAAGGCTCGGGAAGAGAACATGATCTTGCCCAGCTTCCGTTCGCGCATTTACGAAGTTCTGGAGGACGGCAGCATCACAATCGAAGTCACGGAAGAGGCGACGACTGTGAAAGGCGCCATCCTCCGGGTGGTGAACTGAAAGAGGATTAGATCTCTAAACTCACCTGTCGGACGCCGATCACGTCCATGCACATCATAAAGAACGCGGCGGTGAAGCTGCCTCGGCTTATCTTGTTCGACAGATTGCGCTCGGTATCATGCGCACCCTTTTCCTTCAGCTTCTCGGCAAGGATAGCGTACGTTATGCCACGGCGCTTTAGCTCGCCTTTCAGTATGTTTTTCGCCTGTTCCTCATAGTGGACCGTGGGGGAATTGCCCGCCATCATCGTTTCTCCTGAAAAATCCTCATAAACGATGATATATACCATTGCATGTGCAGAAACAATGTCCTATATCCGATGTGCAACATCATCGTATTTGATATGTCTCAGCACTTCCTCCTTTCCCCCGCCGCCAAGACCCTCTCGCTGGTCAAGGTCATGCGCATGTCCGACGAGGAAGCCCGCACCGCTTTCCGCAAGATACGTTGGTCGGAAACGGACGGTGCGCCGGTTTGCCCGGTGTGCGGCGGCCTCGATGCCTATGATCTTAAGACGCGCCAGGTTTACAAATGCAAGGCTTGCTCAAAGCAGTTTAGCATCACGTCCGGCACGACCTTCGCCAGCCGCAAGCTGGCGGTGCGCGACATCCTCGCCGCCATTGCCGTCTTCATAAATGGCGCCAAGGGCTACAGCGCCCTCCAACTTTCCCGCGATCTTTCCGTTGATTACAAAACCGCCTTCGTGATGCTGCACAAGGTTCGCGAAGCGATAAAGCTTGCCCGTGACGAAGGCGCTTTGTCGGGTAGCGTCGCTGTGGATGGCGCATACTTTGGTGGGTACGTGAAGCCGGCGAACAACAAGAGCGATCGCAAGGACCGCCGCCTTGCCGAAAACCAGTCGGGCAAGCGCCAGTCTGTGATTGTTGCCCGTGAAACCAATGATCGCACCATCACCCATGTTGCTCGCATCGAAGCCGACGGCGTTGCGTTCGTGGCCGCCAACGTCAAACACGGCTCGACCGTTCACGCCGACGAAGCTTCGCATTGGGACAAGCAGGCGGCCTACTTCCCGATAAAGCGCATCAACCATCAGGAAGCATATTCCAAGGATGGCGCATGCACTAACGCCGCCGAGAGCTTTTTCTCGCGCCTGCGTCGTGCCGAGATCGGCATTCACCACCGCATCGCCGGCGACTATCTGGACGCATACGCGTCTGAAATGGCGTGGCGCGAAGCCAACGGCAACCAGTATGCAATGGTTGTCAGCGCGGTAGGCGTCGCGCCGAAATCAGATAGGATGTGCGGATATTGGCAGCGCCGCTCTGCTTAGAGGCCTTTGGGGGGCAGCATGGGCCTGATTTTCTGCAAGCGCTCGATCAACTCGTCTAGATCATCCTGATTGTCGATTTCGGTGTGCACTTGCACGGTCTCAAAGTCAAAAACCGGATTTGTGACATTGCGCCAGTTGGCACGCTGCACGTCTTTCATTTCGCGAATAAAGCTGAACGGCCCCTTTTTGGGTTCCGGCTTGTCTGACATCGTCTCCGGCATGACTGCCTCTTCTTTATCGTGTTCCTCATCCTCATCTGAGGCAGAGGAATCATACGAATCAACGCCGTCCGACACAAGGTCGAAGGTCTCATAAAACGCGCGAGCTACACTTTCGACAGAGTTCATGTTGAACCCACGGTGGATAAGATAGTGCTTGAGGCTTTCAGGCGATGGGCGGTCTTTTCCCCACTTTTGAAAGATGGCTTCGAACAGTGCGGGTTCATTGGCTGCGGCGCGCAACGCTTGGCGTCGGTCCTCTTCGTCGCCTGGAAAGAGGATCGACATCGCCCGTTTGCTGACGCGTAACCCGTCGTCGCCTTCCTTGGTCAAAAATCCATATTTAATCAAAGCACTAATTGCTTTCAGCGCACGCCCGTTGTCGCTAGAGTACCCCATGTGCTGCATGACAACTAGGCGGGGTTCGGGCTTCGTCTGCTGCTTAGCATGAACCTTGCGGATCATATCAACGGCATCTGACAGGCTGAGAGCAGGGTAGGCTGGGCTCCGCATACGGCTCATCGCGATTCTCCTTACGATGGCCCGTATATAGCCCATGTGGGGCTAATTGGCAATTATAGCTCCGATGGCTTGCCAAGCGGCTCGATTTCAATATGCTGCGAGCCGCCGGGGAAGAACCCCGGCGATTCGAGCATTGGAGATGCGATGGAACCTATATGACCGCTTCCTGATCTGACGAGGTCTGAACCACCTGGTCATTTCAGCAGCCGCCGCTGGGCGGTAGGTGCCGGGCGCGAATGCCCGGTGCCACACTGATCCGGAATGGTTCCGGATCATAAACCGTGGCCGAATATCGGCACACATGAACGCAACGACAATGATTCATCTTAGAATCAACGTCAACCGATATTCGGTCGCACCCTTTCCAGAAAGGAAAGACACGTGAACGACCGTAAGGTGACGCCGGATATGGTTCCGGTGATTAAGTTGGCCCGCCACTTGGACATCCCGTACTCGTGGATTTCGGGCTATTTCCCCGGCCTCAACTTTGGCCGGATTGCCGATGTGATGGCGGGGCGCTTGTTCCCCGAAATCCCGCCGGCCGCAGGACTCCCCGCCGACTTCCCCTTGCCGGGATCGGCGGCGGCTTAAGCGATGGAATACAGGGGCGGCCTATTGGTCGCCCCTTTTCAGTTTCCAGAGCTTGTACGGCCCGAATGCGTCGTGATCGTCCGTCCAGCCGCATTCCTCGATAAGCCCTTGGATGACGCAGACCTTTATGCAGGCGCCGATGCGCTTCCTTATGGCCGTGACGGTCGCCTCATCGGCGGCTAGGCCACGGTCAGCCGGAAAAGCGCCAAGCCGGTTCGTCTCTACTCGCCAACCAGTTCCCTCAGCGCCATGCGCTTGTAGGCCGCGACCAGCCTGTCGCCCTCCTGCCGGTCGACCGAAATTGCCAGCCGCACGGCAGCCTCGCCCATCTGCCAGACCAGAAACGCGGTCGTCTCCAGCTGGACCGGGTCAGCGGCCGGCCGCAGCCGCTTGAGCACTGCGACCAGGAATTCGGCATTGGCCCGGCTGTCGGCCAGTTCCAGTTCGCGCAGCGCCTTGTCGGCCTGCGTGCCCGACCAGATGTCGCGCATCACCGGCTCGGCCAGGAACAGCCGGTAGTAGATGTCCACCAGCTCCGAAAACGCCCGTTTCAGACCTTCGGCGTCGCCGACATCTTTCAGCGCCGCCGCAATGCAGGCCTGGCTTTCGGCGGTGTAGCGCTCGGCCAGTGCCCAGACGATCGCCCGCTTGTCCGGAAAGAACTGGTAGAGCGAGCCGATCGACACCCCCGCCCGTTCCGCCACCTCGCCCATGCGCATGGCATCGCTGCCTTGCTCGGCAATCAGCGCCGAGGCGGCGGCAAGCATGCGCTCGACCCGCTCGCGGCTGCGCTGCTGGCTCGGCGCGCGGCGCGGCGAAGCGATGGTGGCTTGGTCCGGCTTCGCGGCGGTTTTTCCATCCATGGCTTTCTCCGGGCGAGGTTTTTGAAAACAGGCTTGACTCACAAAATACGAGGGTTTATCACGTTTTGCAAATGTGAGGATCTATCACATTTGTGTCGAACCCCGACATCTGGAGCACTGAGATGATGAAACTTCTTCCCACCCTCACCTTCATCGCCGCGATCGGCTCCGGCGTGGTCGGCGGCGTCTTCTTCGCCTTTTCCAATTTCGTCATGGCGGCGCTTGCCCGGCTGCCCGTCCCAAGCGGCATCGCGGCGATGAATTCAATCAACATCACGGTGATCACCCCGACGTTCATGACGGCGCTTTTCGGCACCGGCCTCATCTGCCTGGTGTTGATTGCCGCCATTCTCTTTGGCTGGAGCCAGTCGGGCTCGTATTGGCTGCTTGCCGGCGCCGTGATCTATCTCGTCGGCAACCCGATCGTGACCATGGTCTTCAACGTGCCGCTCAACGATGCTTTAGCCGCCGTCGACCCGGCAAGCGCCAACGGCGCCGCCGTGTGGGCGAACCATCTGAGCCAATGGGTGATGTGGAACCATGTGAGGACCATCACCGCGATCGTGGCGATGGCCTGCTTCATCCTGGCGTTGATCTGAAGATCAACGGCCGAGAATGCAAAAGGACTCCGCCTCAGGCGGGGTCTTTTTTATGAGACTTGCGGTCGGCGTGACCGAGATCCCGCTCCGGGTCGATG
Organism: Mesorhizobium sp. WSM4832; assembly: GCF_055811115.1. Taxonomy (NCBI): domain Bacteria; kingdom Pseudomonadati; phylum Pseudomonadota; class Alphaproteobacteria; order Hyphomicrobiales; family Phyllobacteriaceae; genus Mesorhizobium; species Mesorhizobium sp. WSM4832. The sequence goes on from NZ_JBVVQH010000019.1 coordinate 30,425, forward strand.
ACGTCGCGCACCAGCTGCTTCAACTTCGCCGCGTCCGGAAAACCGCCGTCGCGCTTGCGATCCCAGACAAGCTCGTCGTTGCAGGTGATGGTGAAGATGCCGCCGGTGCCCGGCACCAGCGTAACCTCGCCGAGATCGGTGCCGAACGTCGAGAGCAATTCCTGCGCCATCCAGCCGGCACGCAGCAGCCACAGGCATTGCGTGCAGTAGGTGATGCGGATGGTCGGAAGTAGGTTCTCGCTCATATCGGATTGCGCTCCGGTCATATCGGATTGAGCTTTGCTCATATCCTGGCCGATCAGGCCGCGCTGAGCTTGGCCATGGTCTCGTCGTCGACCTCGAAATTGGCATAGACGCTCTGCACGTCGTCATCGTCCTCGAGGGTGGCGACCAGCTTCATCAGCGACTGCGCCCGCTCTTCGTCGACTGGAACATTGTTCTGTGGCTGCCAGATCGGCTTCACCGATTCCGCCTCGCCGAGCGCGGCTTCAAGCGACTTCGACACGTCGCCGAGATTCTCGAAGCTGCAGTAGATGGTGTGGCCTTCCTCGTCGGATTCGACGTCGTCGGCGCCGGCCTCGATCGCCGCTTCCATGACCTTGTCGGCGCTGCCGGCCGAGGCCGGGTAGTAGATCTCGCCGACGCGGTTCCACATGAACGACACCGAGCCGGTTTCGCCGAGCGCCCCGCCGGCCTTGGTGAAGGCAGCGCGTACATTGGAGGCCGAGCGGTTGCGGTTGTCGGTCAGCGCCTCGACGATCAGCGCGACACCGCCGGGGCCGTAGCCCTCGTAGCGCACCGCCTCATAGTTCTCGGCATCGCCCGCGGACGCCTTGTTGATGGCGCGCTGAATGTTGTCCTTCGGCATCGACACGGCTTTGGCGTTCTGTATCGCCAGGCGCAGCCGCGGATTCATCGCCGGGTCCGGCGTGCCGGTCTTGGCGGCGACGGTGATTTCGCGCGCCAGCTTGGAAAACATTTTCGACCGCACCGCGTCCTGGCGGCCCTTGCGGTGCATGATGTTCTTGAACTGCGAATGGCCAGCCATGGCACCCCTGTCGTGTTCGGCTAGAGCATTTTTCGGCCGGGCGCGATCACCTGGCATCGGCAAATGCTCGAATTCAAATTCTCCAGAACGCTCCGGGCATGCCTGCGAAGGCACGCGGCGCTCTTTGTCGGAATGGGCGGCTTATAGATAAATCGGCTCAATTCGTCCAGCCGCGCCGTGGCTGGAGCAAGTCCAGGAAAAGTGCGCTGCGGTTTTCTGTCCGGAATTGCGTAGAGACAAAGGCGCTGAAGGGGCCCGTTCACCCCTCCAGATCCGACTTCAGCCGGTCGAGAATGCTGATGGCGTGGCCGGCATACTGGCTGATCCAGCGATCGTGGATCTGCTTGATCGGCAAGGCATTGAGATGGTTCCAGCGCTCGCGCCCCTCGCGCTTCGCCACCACCAGATCGGCCTCCTCCAGCACTTTGAGATGCATCATCACCGTGCAGCGGTCCATGTCAGGAAAGGCTTCGCACAGCGCGCCGGTGGTCTGCGGCTGATCCTTCAGCCGGTCCAGCAATTCGCGCCGGCGCGGATGCGCCAAGGCCTTGAAAACATGATCGTCCACGGTTTGACTTGACATGTTATGTTTCTATAACATATCGTTTGGGCGAGCAAGGAAGGAGCTGTGGATATGTCCCTTGGATTCAGGATTTCCGGACGCATCGGCAAACCGGTCGCCGAGGTCTTCGACGCCGTCGTCAATCCGGCGAAGCTCAGCGGCTACTTCACCACCATCGGCGGCGCCTCGGCGCCGCTGGCCGCGGGCACCACCGTCACCTGGTGGAAGACGGTGCCGGTCGAGGTCGACGAAGTGACCAAGGACAAGCGCATAGTGCTGCGCTGGGACGCTACCGATGCCGATGGCAAGCCCGCCTACAAGACCCGCATCGAGATGAATTTCGAGCCGCTGGACGACGGCGGCACCTTCGTCACCATCGCCGAGCAAGGCTGGGACGAAGGCAAGGTCGGGCTGAAGAAATCCTACCTCAACTGCGAGGGCTGGTCGCAGATGCTGGCCTGCATGAAGGCCTATCTCGAATACGGCATCAACCTGCGCGACGGCTATTACCGCAGCGAGCTGCGCGGCGAGCCGGCCAATGAGAGCAACGTCTGAGCCCGATATTTTCAAGCCTGGTATTTGAAGCAACGGAGGTCGCCGAATGACGAAAGCAACGCCGCTCCTGATGTTCGAGGGAAAGGCCGAGGAGGCCATGACCCTCTATTGCGAGACCATTCCCGATAGCCAGGTCCTCGACATCACGCGCTACGGCTTCGGCGAAGACGGACCCGAAGGAACGCTCAAGCTGGCGCGCGCGTCCATCGGCGGCGTCGAGGTCAGGATCTACAACAGTCCGGTGCATCACGCCTTCACCTTCACGCCGTCCTTTTCCTTCTTTGTCGACTGCTCGTCCGGGGAGGAACTGGAGCGGATCGTCGACGTTCTTTCCAGGGACGGCAGTTTCCTGATGCCGCCCGGCAATTACGGCTTCAGCCAGCGTTTCGCCTGGCTCAACGACCGCTTCGGCGTCTCCTGGCAGATCAACCTGCCCTAGCCAATTCAAGGAGGACTACGTGGAACTCAAGGAAGCTCCCGCTGCCGAAACCGCCATGCTGATCCGCCGGCCGGTCGCCGAAGTCTTCGAGGCGATCGTCGATCCGGCGGTCACCACGAAATTCTGGTTCACGCATTCCAGCGGCCGGCTGGACGAGGGCAAGCCGATTGAGTGGGAATGGCGCATGTATGGCGTCTCGGCCAGGGTCGAGGTCAGCGAGATCGTTCGCAACGAAAAGATCGTGATGCAGTGGAGCGATCCGCCGACAACGGTCGCCTGGACCTTCACGAGGATGCCTGGCGATACGACCTTTCTCGAGGTCCGCAATTTCGGCTTCGCCGGCTCCGGCGACGAGCAGGTCAACCAGGCGATCGGCTCGACCGGCGGCTTCGCGCTGGTTCTCGCCGGCGCCAAGGCGTGGCTGGAACAGGGCCTCACGCTCGGCCTGATTGGCGACCGCCACCCAAAGGGCCTAAAATGAATTCGTCATTCTATGGCGGAGCAAGGAGCGTAGCGACGCGGCGCAGACCATAGAATCCATGCCGTGACCTCAACGCGTTGCAACGGTGCAGAATTCTGCTTCGCTGCAATCTTCGGCATGGGTAACGGCATGGATTCTAGGGTCTGCGCGCCGCTTCACGGCGCTGCGCCCTGGAATGACGAAGCATTCAATGCCCTTCGCCGGACCCCTGCTTCCTACGCCGCCGTGCCAGCATGTTGAGGCCCTCCACGAGAGCGGAAAAGCCCATCGCCGCGTAGATGTAGCCCTTGGGTACATGGTAGCCCATGCCGTCGGCGATCAGCGTCATGCCGATCATCAACAGGAAGCCCAGCGCCAGCATGACGATGCTGGGGTTCTTGGCGATGAAATTGGCGAGCGGCGTCGCCGCCAGCATCATCACGCTCACCGCCACGATCACCGCGATATACATGATGGCGATCTCGTCGGTCATGCCGACGGCGGTGATGATGGAATCGATCGAGAAGACGAGGTCGAGCAGGAGGATCTGGAAGATGGCGCCTGCAAGGCTCATCTGCAGCGTGCCCACCATCGTGTCCTGGTGATCCTGCGGGTCGACCGTGTGATGGATTTCCCTGGTCGCCTTCCAGACCAGGAACAGGCCGCCGGCGATCAGGATCAGGTCGCGCCAGGAAAAACCGTGGCCGAACGCGGTGAACACCGGCGTCGTCAGTTGCACGATGATCGAGACCGTGGCGAGCAGGACAAGGCGCATGACCAGCGCGGCCGAGATGCCCAGCCGGCGCGCACGGGCGCGCTGCGCTTCCGGCAATTTGTTGGTCAGGATCGAGATGAAGATCAGATTGTCGATGCCGAGCACGATCTCGAGCACCACCAGGGTCAAAAGCGCTACCCAGGCGGTCGGATCGGAAACAAAGGCAAAGTGCGGCGCCAGGAATTCGACAAGCTGCATGGAGGTCGTCCCCTCTACGATCTGGAGCAGTGTTGCCGGCAGTTAGGTAGTGCGCACACCTGTATCAATGTCACGACCAGAAAGACGGCGCCGTTTCTTCCAGCCGCGGCCCGCGACGAAACGGCGCGATCTTCTCGGCAAGCCCGGTGCGGTCGGATATATCGATGCCGACGCCACAGAGCGTTGCCGGGCCAGTCGACGCTTCGAAGCGGCCTTTCGGCACTTTGGAGAGGAAGCGGTTGAGAGGCTCTTCCTTGTCCATCCCTAGCGAGGAATCATAATCGCCGCACATGCCGGCATCCGAGATATAGGCTGTGCCGCCATTGAGGATCTGATGGTCGGCGGTCGGCTGATGCGTATGCGTGCCGACCACCAGGCTGGCACGGCCGTCGACGAAATGCGCGAAGCACATTTTCTCCGACGTCGCCTCGGCATGGAAATCGATCACCGCCGCATCGGCCTGCTCGCCGAGCGGACAGGCGGCCAGCTCGCGCTCGCCGGCCTGGAATGGATCGTCAAGCTCGGGGTGCATGAAAACGCGGCCCATGATGTTGGCGACCAGCACGCGCGCGCCGTTGCGCGCGATGTAGACGCCCGAGCCGCGCCCCGGCGTACCCTTGGGAAAATTGGAGGGCCGCAGGAAGCGCTCCTCGCGCGGCGCGAAGATCAGCGCATCGCGCTGGTCCCAGACATGATTGCCGGTGGTGACGACATCCGCGCCCGCCGCGAGCGTCTCGCGAAAGATTTCTTCCGTGATGCCGAAGCCGCCGGCGGCGTTCTCGCCATTGACGATGACGAAATCGAGCTTGAAGTCGGAAATCAGCCCCGGCAGCTGTTCCCACACTGCCGTGCGTCCCGTCTTGCCAACCATGTCGCCGAGGAAAAGGAGTCTCATAGCCACTTCTATCCAGAGCTGTGGACGCTAGGCAAGCGGCACGGAGGTCTTAGTGTCGGCCGAAAGTGCCGCGCTGCTGTTCGGCTGGCTTGGCGCCAGCGCCGGCAACGCGAACGGTCGATAGCGTCATGGGCGACGTCGGCGGCGCTCTGCGTCCGTGCAGCCAGAAGAACCACACATAGAAAGCGGTGAACCCGCCAGTAGCCGCAAGTAGCAACAGGCCGCCGCTCCAGCCTTTCATGGCCGCGGTATCGAGCTTCGATGGATCGGCGGGGTCGTAGTAGAACTCCACCTGGCCGCCCTGGGCCGCCTTGTAGAGACCGATGTCCTTTCCCTTGCCGGACCATGTCATCGGCGCATCATTGGCGACATAGGTGACGGCGACATTGATGCCTTCCGTGGCAAGGCCATTCACCTGCATTTCGCTATAGGGACTGACATCCGTCACGGTGGCGACCGTACGCTGCCAGGTGGCCTGGTGATGCAGGGACGTTGCGATAATGTGCGATGCCATCAAGAACAGGATCGCCGCGATCAGCGCGAACGGCATCAGCAAATAGCGCGCAAGAACAAACACAACGACCCCCGTCGGCTCGGACTATTTCGCAGGAATATAGCCGGCGTGTGTTTGAAACGCGTTAAGCAGATCGCGCTAGTTAAACGATATCGAAGCGGCGCAACCCGCTTTCGGTCAGTATTTCCGGAATGATGACGTCATGGTCCTCTTCCGGCACCCGTCCGACTTCCTGGCAGTCGAAGGCGATGCCGACAAGCCTTGGCGTGATGCCGTTGTCGGCCAGCCTGGCAATGGCGCGGTCGTAATAGCCGGCGCCGTAGCCGATGCGGTGGCCGCGGGCGTCGAAGGCGGCGAGCGGCACCAGCATGAGCGTGGGGTCGAGCACTTCCGCCTCTTCATGCGGCCCGACCGTGCCGAATCCCATCTCGACCATCGGCGCGCCGCGCACCAATTCGCGGAACACGATCGTGGTCTTGTCGAGGATCGCAGGCAGGCAGAGCCTGGCGCCCTTTTCGCGCAATGCGAACATCAGCGGCCGGACATCGACCTCCGAGCGCATCGGCCAGAAGCCCGAGACGACCCGGCCAGGCTCGAAGTCGATTTTCTCCTTCGCAGTCTCGGCCATTTCGAGCGCGATCTCGACGCGCCAGAATTCGTCGAGCGCATCGCGGCGCGCCAGCGCTTCCTTGCGAAGCTGTTTTTTCAGGTCTTTTGAAGAAGTCATGCCCGGACGCTAGAAAAGGGTGGGGTTGAACGGCGTTGCAGAAGCGACGTTTTCTAGCGCAAGTCTCCCGAAAACGGGAGAGTGACGATCCACACAACCGGTGGAGAGGTCGATCCCGGGTGCCTACAAAGTAGGTGGGTGCCGTGTGAGAAAACCCACGGGTCTTCCCAGGGACAGCTCCCTAAGGATCGATAAGGCCCCGGGGAAAAGTATCTCCTGCCGGGAAGCGCAGACCGCCAAGAGTAAATATAGGCCGATGGCTGGCCGAGCGCCAGAGATACCGGCATCGCGGAGAGCGTTATTCGTAGCCTCGACAGCTCGGTCTTGCGCGCTCCGGTCAGCCTCCTTACGGTCGCCGCAAACGGCCAGGAGAAAAAATGCGTTTCGAAGGCACCGCGGCCTATGTCGCCGATAAGGATCTGATGGTTGCGGTCAACGCCGCGATCGCGCTGGAGCGGCCGTTGCTGGTCAAGGGCGAGCCCGGCACCGGCAAGACGGAACTCGCCCGCCAGGTGGCGGCGGCACTCGGGCTGGAGTTCATCGAGTGGAACGTCAAGTCGACCACCAAGGCGCAACAGGGCCTTTACGAATATGACGCCGTCTCGCGGCTGCGCGACAGCCAGCTTGGCGACGAACGCTTCAACGACATCGCCAACTACATCAAGCGCGGCAAGCTGTGGGACGCCTTCGCGGCGCACAAGAAAGTCGTGCTTTTGATCGACGAGATCGACAAGGCCGACATCGAATTCCCCAACGACCTCCTGCAGGAGCTCGACCGGATGGAGTTCTTCGTCTACGAAACGGGCGAGACGATCCGCGCCGAGTTCAGGCCGATCGTCATCATCACCTCGAACAATGAGAAGGAACTGCCGGACGCCTTCCTGCGCCGCTGCTTCTTCCACTACATCCGCTTCCCCGATATCGACACGCTGCACCGCATCGTCGAGGTGCACTATCCCGGCATCAAGCAGAACCTGGTGCGGGCTGCACTCACCCAATTCTATGAAATCCGCGATGTGCCGGGCCTCAAGAAGAAGCCTTCGACGTCCGAGGCGCTCGACTGGATCCGTCTGCTGGTCGCCGACGATATCGCGCCGGAGGATCTGCGCGCCGATCCGAAGAACATGCTGCCGAAGCTGCATGGCGCGCTGTTGAAGAACGAGCAGGACGTGCACCTGTTCGAGCGGCTGGCCTTCATGGCGAGACGCCAGCAATAATGCATGTCGCCCAGAAGTGTGGAGCGGTTCTGGGACAACGGCATGCATAAAACAGGAGCTGAAGCGCGACGCGCTTTGGGCTCGCAGCAACAGCGCTTTCCATGGCTGTGGACCCTTGCCGGCAAGCGATCTCCGCCCCAGCTTCCGGGCAATGCATTGGAGGAAAAAATGACCGAGATCACCATCCGTCCGCTCGCGCAGTCCGACCATGCCGACTGGCGCCGGCTGTGGACCGACTATCTGACCTTCTACGAGACCAAGCTGCCGGAAGAGGTCTACGCGGTGACCTGGAGGCGGCTGTTCACGGACGGCGAGTTCGAGCCCAGGGGTTTCATTGCCACGCTCGACGGCAAGGCCATCGGCCTCACCCACTATCTCTACCACCGCTCCGGCTGGTCCGAAAAAAACAACTGCTACCTGCAGGACCTGTTCGCCGACCCTCAGGTGCGAGGCAAGGGCGTGGGCGCCGCGCTGATCAAAGCGGTGCAGGACGAGGCAGGCAAGATCGGCGTGAAAAACGTCTACTGGATGACCCACGAGACCAACGCCACTGCGCGCAAGCTCTACGATCATGTTGCAAGGCGGACAGGCTTCATCGAGTACGATTTGCTATAACGCGATTTGAAAGCCCGGAACGAGCTGAATGACCTGCTATGTAGGAATTTTGGACGGCGCTGGTGACGCCTGGGGGGTTCGGATACCCGATCTTCCAGGTTGCCATGGAGGCGGCGCGAGCCCTGATGAAGCGGTTGCCGACGCAGCACTCGCGGCGCGCGAATGGATCGAGATACACATTGCTAAGCGTCTGCCCGTTCCCAGCCCACGTACATTGGCTGATCTGCTGCGATCCGGCGAAATCGACAACAGCGCGGGTGAGTCCGCCGTGATTATTGGTTAGCGATAGCCGATGTTCATCCCCTTCTTCCTCGAACTGAAGGCCGCGCGGGTTCCCGTTTCGCTCCGGGAATATCTGTCGCTGCTGGAAGGCGTGGAAGCCGGGCTGGTCGACTATGATGTCGAGGGTTTTTACTACCTCGCCCGTTCCGCGCTGGTGAAGGATGAGCGCCATATTGACCGCTTCGACCAGGTGTTCGCGCATGTCTTCAAGGGTGTCGAGGCGCTCGGCGGCCCCGATGTCGTCGATGTCGCCAATATCCCGGAGGAATGGCTGCGCAGGCTCGCCGAGAAGCACCTGACCGAGGAGGAGAAAAAGCTCGTCGAGGCGCTCGGCGGCTTCGAAAAGTTGATGGAGACGCTGAAGCAGCGGCTTGAGGAGCAGAAAGGCCGCCACCAGGGCGGCTCGAAATGGATCGGCACTGGCGGCACCTCGCCCTTCGGCGCCTATGGCTACAACCCGGAAGGCGTACGCATCGGCCAGCATGAGAGCCGGCATCGCCGCGCGGTGAAAGTCTGGGACAAGCGCGAGTTCAAGAATTTCGACGATACCGTCGAACTCGGCACCCGCAACATCAAGGTAGCGCTGAAGCGGCTGCGCCGCTGGGTGCGCGAAGGCGCCGAGGAAGAATTCGACCTGCCCGGCACCATCCACGCCACCGCCGAGCATGGCTATCTCGATGTGAAAACCCGGCCCGAACGACGCAATGCCGTGAAGTTGCTGATGTTCTTCGATGTTGGCGGCTCGATGGACGACCATATCCGCGGTGTCGAGGAATTGTTTTCAGCCGCGCGCGCCGAGTTCCGGCAGCTCGAATATTTCTATTTCCACAACTGCCTCTACGAGCGCGTCTGGAAGGACAATCGCCGCCGGCTTGCCGAGACGATCCCGACCTTCGACCTCATCCACAAATACGGGCCGGACTACAAGGTGATCGTCGTCGGCGACGCCTCGATGAGCCCTTACGAGATCGCCCATCCCGGCGGTTCGGTCGAGCATTGGAATCCGGAGGCCGGCAGCGTGTGGCTGGCGCGCCTCTTGCAGCAATGGCCGAATGCTATCTGGCTCAACCCCGAAGCCGAGAAGAACTGGCGCTACACGCACTCGACTGCGATGATCAGCGATATCTTCGGCGGCCGCATGTTCCCGCTGACGCTGGCCGGGCTCGAAGCCGCGACAAGGCAGCTGTCGCGCAAGCACTGACCTTCCTTCAGGCTGGGCAGGTCTGTAACAAATACCTATGTTGGAGCGAATATTCAGCTGCAATCAACAATGAGCCGCCAAGGCCAAGGAGACCCCCATCATGGACACCCACGCCTATCCCGTCACCCGCACCGACGCCGAGTGGCGCGCCCGGCTGACGCCGGAGCAGTATGCCGTCATGCGCAACCACGGCACCGAGCGTCCCGGCAGCTGTGCCCTGCTCTACGAGAAGCGCGCCGGCACCTTCTATTGCGTAGGCTGCGACCAGCCGCTGTTTGAATCCAAGCTGAAATTCGAGAGCGGCACCGGCTGGCCGAGCTTCAACGACCCGGTCCCGGGCTCGATCGAGACCACCGTTGACCGCAGCTACGGCATGGTCCGCACCGAATGCCACTGCGCGCGCTGCGGCAGCCATCTCGGCCATGTCTTCGAGGACGGCCCGCCGCCAACTCGCCTGCGCTATTGCATCAACGGCGTGGCGTTGCGCTTCGAGCCGACGGCCTGACTGGTACTTGATTTGATTTCGCAAGGGCGGCTTCGGGCCGCCCTTTTTTCATGCGAATTTTCAGGCGACAGCCGTCGCGATCAGCCAGAGCGCCGAGCCCAGCAGCATCAGCTGCGCCTTGAGCCCGCCCTTGGCTCCGCTTGTCTTCTCCGCCGTCCGCCAGACGGCGATCGTGAGGAAGATGTTGTAGGGCACCGGCAGGAAATGCACCGCCAGCACCAGCCAGAGCGGCAGCTTCAAGCCAAGCAGGATCAGCGCCAGAGCCGAAGAGGCAATGTTCAGGACGGTGCCGATGAGCAGCATGTCGCGCCAGAACAGGAGGTCGAGCGGCGTTTCGCCTTTCCAGCGTCTGCGGAAGAAGCCAGCCATCACGGGCCTACCCCTGCCCCAGCACGGCGAGAACGGCTTCTTCGAACCGCGAGCACTCCGTCACCAGCCAGTCGGCCATGGCCGGCCAGTTGTCCTCGGCATAGCAATTCACCCGCCACATCGAGTTGATGCCGAGACCCTCGCAACTCTGTTCGGGCTTGAGCTTCAGCCTCGCCTCGATCGCCGGCTGGAATGGTTTCAGCCGCGACCAGGACTCCGTGGCGCCGAATTTCTCGTTGCGCCCGAAGAAGACGCCGACATGGTTCTGCGCCGGCGCGACATACATCGAAAGCACCAGGGCGAAATCCGGCAGCCCGCGCTGCCAGAACCAAGGCCCGCGCCGCGCGAGCCTGGCTCTTTCTTCCGGGTGGCGCTCTGCGAACAGCGCCCAGAAGCCGCGATGGCGGAACTCCGAAGCGCGGCGGCCGCCGAAGCCGAACTCGTTCATGGCCAAATGCTCATACATCGTGGCCGAGACTGTTTCGAAATTCGCTCCGGCGAGTCATATGGTGGCGGTTTCGAGAACCGTAGCGGAGCGGACATTGGTCCGTGAGCAACGGAAGCGCAGAAACCGCCATCAGATGGCCGCCGGAGTAGAATTTCCAAACAGTCTCACACCATGCCGAGAGCCGCCTTGTAGAGGTCGAGGATGGTTTCTTCCTCCTGGCGCTCGGCCTGGTCCTTCTTGCGCAGCCGCACGATGGTGCGGACCGCCTTGGTGTCGAAGCCGGTGCCCTTGGCCTCGGCATAAACATCCTTGATGTCGTCGGAGATCGTCTTCTTCTCTTCCTCGAGCCGCTCGATGCGCTCGATGATGGCGCGCAGCTGGCCGGCGGCTACAGTCTGGCTGGTCTCGGTGATTTCGTCGGCCATTTTTTCTCTCCGCGTCTTCTGAGGCCAAGGCGATTCCCGCCACGGCGAATTGGAGCGGGTTCCCTGCCCGAGCCGGCGCGGCGGGTCAAGACACTTATCGAGCGGTTGTGGACGGCCAGGCACATCTTAAGGTGCGTCGAGATTCAGGTCAGGCCGAGTCGAAAACGACGGGATCCGAGAACCGGAGCGGAGCGTACTTAAGTACGTGAGCACCGGAAGCGCAGGAAGCCGGCGTTTGCAGGCCGGCCTCACCTGAATATCGGCGCACCTACTTGAAGGCGATCAAGAGATCCTTCGCATCGATCTGGTCTCCGGCCTTGACCAGCACTTCGGCGATCTCGCCGTCGCGCTCGGCATGCAGCGCGGTTTCCATCTTCATGGCCTCGATCGACAGCAGCACGTCGCCCGCCTTGACCGCCTGTCCGGTCGCTACGGCAAGCGCCGACACGACGCCCGGCATCGGTGCGCCGACATGCCCCTCATTGCCGGGCTCGGCCTTGCGGCGGGCCTTGGCGGCGGAAGCGCCATGCGCCCTGTCCGGCACCTTGACGCGGCGCGGCTGGCCGTTGAGCTCGAAGAACACGGTGACCATGCCGTTGTCGTCGACATCGCCGAACGCCTGGCAGCGAACCACCAGGGTCTTGCCCTTCTCGATGTCGAGGAAGATCTCCTCCTCTGACTTCATGCCGTAGAAATAGGTCGGTGTCGGCAGCACGCTCACCGGCCCGTATGTCTCCTGCGCCGCGGCGAAGTCGGTGAACACCTTCGGATACATCAGCCACGAGGCGAATTCGTGCTCCGAGAGCTTGCGATCGAGCTTCGTCTCGATGTCCTTGCGGCTGGCCTTGAGGTCGGCGGGCTTCAACAGCGAGCCCGGTCGTACCGTGATCGGCTTCTCGCCCTTCAGCGCCTTTTTCTGCAGCGCCGCCGGCCAGCCGCCGGGCGACTGGCCGAGATCGCCGCGCAGCATCGACACGACCGAGTCCGGGAAGGCGATGTCCTTGGCCGGGTTCTCGACATCGGCGACGGTGAGATCCTGGCTGACCATCATCAGCGCCATGTCGCCGACCACCTTGGACGAAGGCGTGACCTTGACGATGTCGCCGAACATCAAATTGACGTCGTGATAGGCCTGCGCGACCTCGTGCCAGCGCGTCTCGAGGCCGAGCGAGCGCGCCTGTTCCTTGAGGTTGGTGAACTGGCCGCCCGGCATTTCATGCAGGTAGACCTCCGAGGCCGGCCCCTTGAGGTCGCTTTCGAAGGCGGCGTACTGGTTGCGGACCGCTTCCCAGTAGAAGGAAATGCGGCGGATCCACTGCGGATCGAGACCAGGGTCGCGCTCGGTGCCCTTCAGCGCCTCGACGATCGAGCCGAGGCAGGGCTGCGAGGTATTGCCGGAGAAGGAATCCATCGCCGCGTCGATGGCGTCGGCGCCGCTTTCCACCGCCGCAAGCACCGTCGCCGCCGAGAGCCCCGACGTGTCGTGCGTGTGGAAATGGATCGGCCGGTCGGTCGCCTCGCGCAGCGCCTTGAACAGCACGCGTGCCGCAGCCGGCTTCAACAGGCCGGCCATGTCCTTGACGGCGATGATGTGCGCCCCGGCGGCTTCCAGCTCCTTGGCGAGCCCGACATAATATTTGAGGTCGTATTTGGCGCGCGCCGGATCGAGGATGTCGCCGGTGTAGCATATCGCCGCCTCGACCAGCTTGCCCTCGGCGCCGACCGCGTCCATGGCGACGCGCATGTTCTCCACCCAGTTCAGGCAGTCGAAGACGCGGAACAGGTCGACGCCGCCGCTTGCAGCCTGGCGGACGAAATGCTGGACGACATTGTCGGGATAGTTGGTGTAGCCGACGCCGTTGGCGCCGCGCAGCAGCATCTGCAGCAGAAGGTTGGGCGCCGCCTCGCGCACTTTGCTCAGCCGCTCCCATGGGTCCTCGGTGAGGAAGCGCATGGCGACGTCGAAGGTGGCGCCGCCCCAGCATTCCAGCGACAGGAGCTGCGGCAGCGCCCGCGCATAGGTGCCGGCGATGCCGACGATGTCATGCGTGCGCATGCGCGTGGCCAGCAGCGACTGGTGGCCGTCGCGCATCGTCGTATCGGTGACCAGCACCTGGCGCTGCTCCCGCATCCAGGCCGCGAATTTCTCGGGGCCCAGCGCATCGAGCCTCTGCTTGCTGCCGTCCGGGACATGGCCGTTGAGATAGGGCACCACCGGTGCGGCCGCATTGGCCTTCGGCATCGGCCGGCCGCGGGTCTCGGGATGGCCGTTGACGCTGACGTCGGCCAGATAGTTGAGCAGCTTGGTGGCGCGGTCCTGCCGCTTCACCTGCTCGAACAGTTCCGGCGTCGTGTCGATGAACCTGGTCGTGTAGGAATTGTCGGCGAAGCGCGGGTGGTTGATGATCGCTTCGAGGAAGGTGAGGTTGGTGGCCACGCCGCGGATGCGGAACTCGCGCAGCGCCCGGTTCATGCGTGAGATCGCCTCGCCGGGCGTCGGCGCCCAGGCCGTTATCTTTTCGAGCAGCGGATCGTAGAAGCGGGTGATGACGGCGCCCGAATAGGCGGTGCCGCCGTCGAGCCGGATGCCGAAGCCGGCCGCCTCGCGATAGGCGGTGATGCGGCCATAGTCCGGGATGAAATTGTGCTCCGGATCCTCGGTGGTGATGCGGCACTGCAGGGCGTGGCCGTTGAGCCGGATGTCCTTCTGCGCCGGCACGCCCGATGCCTTCGTGCCGATGGCGAAACCGTCGAGGATATGGATCTGCGCCTTGACGATGTCGATGCCGGTCACCTGCTCGGTGACGGTGTGCTCGACCTGGATGCGCGGATTGACCTCGATGAAGTAGAACTTGCCGGTGTCGGCGTCCTGCAGGAACTCGACCGTGCCGGCGCCGATATAGCTGGTCTCGCGCGCGATCTTGAGCGCATGGCCGCAAAGCTCCTGGCGCAGGTCTTCGCTGAGATACGGCGCCGGCGCGCGCTCGACGACCTTCTGGTTGCGGCGCTGGATCGAGCAGTCGCGCTCGAACAGGTGCACCGCGTTGCCGTGGGTGTCGCCCAACACCTGCACCTCGACATGGCGGGCGCGTTCGATCAGCTTTTCGAGATAGACCTCGTCCTTGCCAAAGGCGGCCTTGGCCTCGCGCTTGCCTTCCATCACCTCGCGCGCCAGGTCGGCTTCGGCGCGGATGGCGCGCATGCCGCGGCCGCCGCCGCCCCACGAGGCCTTGAGCATTACCGGATAGCCGATCTGTGCGGCGAGTTTCTTCACCACATCCATGTCGTCCGGCAGCGGGTCGGTTGCCGGCACGACCGGCACGCCGACCTCGATCGCCAGGTTGCGCGCGGCGACCTTGTTGCCCAGCCTGCGCATCGTTTCCGGCTTCGGGCCGATGAAGGTGACGCCGGCCTCGGCGCAGGCCTCGGCGAATTCCGGGCTTTCCGACAGCAGGCCATAGCCAGGGTGGATGGCGTCGGCGCCGGACAGCCTGGCGACGCGGATCACCTCTTCGATCGACAGATAGCTCTCGATCGGACCCATGTCCTTGGCAAGATGCGGGCCGCGCCCGACCTGATAGCTCTCGTCGGCCTTGAAGCGATGCAGCGAATATTTGTCCTCCTCCGCCCAGATCGCCACGGTTTTGAGGCCGAGCTCGTTGGCCGCGCGGAACACACGGATGGCGATTTCGGACCGGTTGGCGACGAGGATCTTCGTGATTGCCAAGGACTGGGCTCCAGCAGCGGAAGGGACGTTGAACCGGCGCAATGATTAGCTTGAAAATGCTGCAGTGCAAACGAATTTGCGCGACACCTAAAACGATTTAGGTCGCTTGTTTGCGGCAAACGCGCCGCGGTTGTTCTTCCAGCGACGGCGACGGTGCGGTGAGAGCGTATTCCAACCGCAGCGCGGAGCTTTCTGACCGACCGCGAACCCGCAAACAAAAATGCCCGGCGCAAAGCGCCGGGCATCCATTACGTGTCGGCTAAAAGCAGGTCTCGCGACCTGCTTCAGGGTTTGCCGGCTTATTTCTCGAAGTAGCTGTACTTGCCGTCGTCGCCCTTCTTCCATTCGTAGATGACGTAGTCCGGGCGGGTGATGTCGCCCTTGGCGTCGTAGCCGATGTCGCCGATGGCCGTCTTCCACGTGTTGGCCCGGATCGTCTCCGCAACCTTCTGTGCGTCGTCAGCCGAGCCGGTCTTGGCAATGGCCTGGGCGATGATCTGCACGGCGGCGTAGGAGTAGAGCGTGTAGGCTTCCGGCTCGAAGCCGGCGGCGCGGAACTTCTCCACGACTTCCTTGGCGGCCGGATTCTTGCGCGGATCCGGAGCGAAGGTGTTGAGCGTGCCGGCAACGGCGTCGCCGGCGATCGAGGCCAGTTCGTTGGAGACGATGCCGTCGCCCGAGAACAGCGGCGCCTTCAGGCCCTGGTCAGCCGACTGACGGATGATCAGGCCGGCTTCGGTGTGCAAGCCGCCCCAGTAGATGAGCGTGACGCCGCTTTCCTTCATCTTGGCGATGAGGGCCGAGAAGTCCTTGTCGCCGACATTGACGCCTTCATACATCACTTCCGTGATGCCGTTGGCGTTCAGGTTCTTCTTGGTCTCGTCGGCGAGGCCCTGACCATAAGGGGTCTTGTCGTGGACTATGGCGATCTTGGCGTCCTTGAAGTTCTTGGCGATGTAGTCGCCGGCCACCTTGCCCTGCTGGTCGTCACGACCGCAGGTACGGAAGGTGTTCCACATGCCGCGCTCGGTGAACTTCGGGTTGGTCGCGGCCGGAGTGATCTCCAGCATGCCGTTTTCCTGATAGACTTCCGAGGCCGGGATCGAGACGCCCGAGTTGAAGTGGCCGTCGACATACTTGACGCCGTCGGCGACGAACTTGTTGGCGACCGAGATACCCTGCTTGGGATCGGAGACGTCGTCGCCGATCTCGAGCTTGAGCTGCTGGCCATTGACGCCGCCCGCCGCGTTGATGTCGGCGATCGCCTGTTCCGCGCCCTTCTGCAACTGTGCGCCGAACGCGGCGTTCGGGCCGGTGATCGGACCGGCAACGCCGATCAGGATGTCAGCGGCCCACGCGCTGCCGCTGAACGCGACGAACGCGGTCAGCGCAACGGCGGACAAAAGTGACTTTTTCATTGAAACGCTCCCATTTACGGAGTGGGCGTGGATGATACTTTCATGCGATGCCCACCCTTATCGCAGAAAGCATAGAATGCCGATTTTCGGGCACTTGTCACGCCGATTCATCCCCGAAACGGCGCAATGGTGAACGTCAACCTTTCGGTTTCCAGCTTAATAAGGAAGCTCTTTCATAGAGCCAGTTATACTGTGTGACCATTTGGTTGGTGCGCGTGTATTGATAGCCGAGGAAGCCCAATATCATCAGGACGATGGTGTCGACGATATAGTAATGCAGTGAGAACATCGTGCTCCAGAACAAAGCGTGATGGATGAACCTGATGCCGATTCCGAGACCGAGCATGTAGAGGAACAGCCGAACGTGAGTGCCCCAGGTCTGGGCCACGGCCTTGCCGGTCATCCATGCGGCCCCGCCCCCGAGCAGCCCGGTGACAAAGAGAAAATGCCAGATCGAGGGTTCTTCGTAGATAATACCCTGCATGATGAAGACCTCTCTCAGTGATGTCCGCCTTCGAGATAGGCGGCGCGCACTTCCGGATTGGCGAGCAGTTCCTTGCCGGTGCCGCTCATCGTCACATTGCCGTTGACCATGACATAGCCGCGCGTGGCGAGCTTGAGCGCGCCGAACGCGTTCTGCTCGACCAGGAACACTGTCAGCCCTTGCGACTTGTTCAATTCGCGAATGGCGTCGAAGATCTGCTTGACGATCAGCGGCGCAAGACCAAGCGACGGCTCGTCGAGCAGAAGCAGCTTCGGCCGCGCCATCAGCGCGCGCCCGATCGACAGCATCTGCTGCTCGCCGCCCGACAACGTGCCGCCGCGCTGGGCGATGCGTTCCTTCAGCCGCGGAAACAGCGTGAACACCTTTTCGGCGTCCTCGTCAAAATGCTTGAGGTTGTCGATACTGGCGCCCATTTGCAGATTTTCCATCACCGTCATGCGCGGGAAGATGCGGCGTCCTTCCGGCGACTGGGCGATGCGCAGGCGGGCGATCTCGTGCGTCGGCATCTGGGTGATGTCGGTGCCGGCGAAGGTGATGTTGCCGGCGCGAGCGCGCGGAGCGCCGAAGATGGTCATCATCAGCGTCGACTTGCCGGCGCCGTTGGCGCCGATCAGCGCCACGATCTCACCCTGGTTGACATGTACGTTGACGCCGTTCAGCGCCCGGATGTTGCCGTAGTAGGTTTCGACGCTCTTGATGTCGAGCAGCGTTGTGCCGGCCATTATTTGCGCCCTCCCCGCGTCGCGGGCTTGGCCGCCACTTCCTTCGCCAGCGTCTTCGCCTGGCCGATCCAGTCTTCGCGAGCGATGCGCCCGTCAAAGGCGAGATAGGCTTCCACCGCTTCGATATCGGCCTTCTTCCAGGCCGCGATCTGGTCGAAATGGAAAATGCCGTGCTCGTTCAGCTTGCGCTCGTTGACCGGTCCGATGCCCTTGATGCGGACCAGGCTGTCCGCCTTGCCGCCACGAGGCGCATCCAGGCGATTGGAAATACTTCCGGCCTTTGCCGGTGCTTTTGCTGCCGGCTTTTTGGTCCCGGCTTTCGCAGTGCCCGCCTTTCGGGCCGGCTTTGCCGGCGGGGCGGATTTTGCCGCCGGCGGGGCGACAGGCCTGCTGGCAACGGAGGCGGCGCGCGCGTCGACCTGAGCCGCTTTCGAAGCACCTTTCGAAACTGTGACGTGCTCACCTTCGCTGTGGCCGACCGTGTCACTCACCGGTCCGGCAAGATAGGAGGACGACGAGCCGGGGCCATGCGCTGAGTCGGGCCCCGTATCGAGCTGCTCGATCACGTCCTCGTCGCCGACTTCGGTCAGCACAGTCTCGACCTCCTCGTCGTCGACGCCGAGATAGGCGGCGATGACGCGCGGATCGGTCCGCACCGATTGCGGATTGCCGTCGGAGATCTTGCGGCCGTATTCGAGCACCACGACGTGGTCGGAAATCTGCATGACCACAGACATGTCGTGCTCAATGAGCAGGATCGAGGTGCCGGTGGCCTTGATGCCCATCAGCAGGGCATTGAGCGCGGCCGACTCCTTCGGATTGAGGCCGGCGGCCGGTTCGTCGAGGCACAGAAGCTCCGGCCCCGTGCACATGGCACGTGCGATCTCCAGGCGGCGCTGCGCACCATAGGGCAGGTCGCCGGCCGGGTCGTCGGCGCGATCGACGAGGTCGGCTTTCTCCAGCCAGTGCCTGGCGAGTTCGATCGACTCGGCCGAGGCCCGCCGGTAGCTGGGGACGCCGAACAAGCCGAGCAACGTGTAGCCCGAAGCCTTCATCAGCTTGTTGTGCTGAGCCACCAACAGGTTTTCCAGCAGCGTCATGCCGGAGAACAGGCGGATATTCTGGAAGGTACGCGCCACTTTCGCGCGCGCCGGGATCTCATGATTGGGCAGCCGCTCGAGCAAGTAGGTCGAGCCGTCGTTCCGGTTGAGGGTGATCATGCCTTCCGACGGCTTGTAGAAGCCGGTGATGCAGTTGAACACCGTCGTCTTGCCGGCGCCGTTCGGCCCGATCAGCGCGGTGATCTCGCCGCGCCTGGCCTGGAACGAGAGGTCGCCGATGGCGACGAGGCCGCCGAACTTCATCGACAGGTGCTCGACCTGCAGGATGATATCGTTCATCGAAGCTTCCGCGTTCATCAACCGTGACCCTCCTTGGTGAAGGAGGCTGAGACCGCTCTTCGCTTCTTGAGGAAGGCCGTCGGTTCCCGGCTGCCGACGAAGCCGCGCGGCTTCCACAGCATGACGATCACCATGGCCATGCCGAACAGAAGCATGCGGTAGAGCTCAGGCGTGAAGTCTGGCCCGAACACGGCCTTGAGGAAGTCGAGCTCGCGCAGGATCTCGGTGCCGCCGATCATGACCAGCGCCGCCACCGCGATACCGCCGAGCGAACCCATGCCGCCGAGCACGACGATGGCAAGGATGATCGCCGATTCCAGGAAGACGAAGGATTCGGGACTGACGAAGCCCTGCCTTGCGGCGAAGAACGAGCCGGCGAAGCCGCCGAACATGGCGCCGGTGGCGAACGCCGTCAGCTTGGTGGTGGTGGTGTTGATGCCGAGCGAGCGGCAGGCGATCTCGTCCTCGCGCAGCGCTTCCCAGGCGCGGCCCACTGGCAGGCGGCGAAGCCTGATGGTGACGAAGGCGGTAAGCAAGCAGAGCGCCAGGGCGAGATAGTAGAGGAAGATCTTATAGTAGGCGCCCGATTGAGCGATGTTCAGAACCTTGGCGATGTAGTTCGGGTCCGAGACGTTGAACGATATCAACCCGAAGAAAGAGACCTTCGGAATGCCCGAGATGCCTGCCGAGCCGTTGGTGACCTCGCGCCAGTTGATGAGCACAAGACGGATGATCTCGCCGAAGGCAAGGGTGACGATCGCCAGATAGTCGCCGCGCAGCCGCAGCACCGGGAAGCCGAGCATGACGCCCCAGAAAGCGGCCATGCAGCCGGCGGCCGGCAGCAGGATCCAGAACGACAGGCCGAAATGCGTGCCGAGCAGCGCGTAGGCATAGGCGCCGACCGCGTAGAAGGCGACGTAGCCGAGATCGAGCAGGCCGGCGAGCCCGACGACGATGTTGAGGCCCCAGGCCAGCATCACATAGATCAGGATCTGGATGCCGAAATTGTCGACCCATTTGAGCGAGCCCTGGAAGCCGAACAGCAGCACCATCGCTACGGGATAGAGGATGAGGACGACGAGGCCGATCTTGTTGAAGTTCTGCTTGACGAAGCCCGGCTCGGCGACGACCGCCGGCGCCGCGGCCCTCGCGGCCTTCGACCGCTCCATCGCCGGGATCGCGTAGGCGACATAGAGGAACCGGCCGACGGCAACGGCAATGACCACGATGGCGAGCAGACCCCAACGCTTCACCAGGATCAATTCATTGCTGATGTTCTGGTCGGTCCTGAGACCAATGAACAGCACGAACAGGCCAAGCGAGATGACGCCGGCATAGAGCGCTTCGCGAAAAGCGCGCTGGATGGGAGTAGCGACTGTGTCGCGCTCCGAGGACACGGTAGCGGCCATGAGGATCAGACCTTTTCGACTTCAGGCCGGCCCAGAATGCCGGACGGCAGGAAGATGAGCACGATCGCCAGGATCGAGAAGGCGGCGACGTCCTTGTAGTCGATGGAGAAATAGGCCGACCACATGCTCTCGATGAAGCCGATCAAGAGTCCGCCGAGCACGGCGCCAGGCAGCGAGCCGATGCCGCCGAGCACTGCCGCAGTGAAGGCTTTCACGCCCGGCACGAAGCCGTCGGAGAACACCACGACGCCGTAATACATCAGGAACAGCGTGCCGGCGACGGCGGCAAGCGCGGCGCCCATGATGAAGGTGATGGAGATGGTGCGGTCGACGTCGATGCCCAGCAGCGCCGCCATCTTGCGGTCCTGCTCGCAGGCGCGCTGCGCCCGGCCGAGCGACGTTCTGTTGACCAGGTACCAGAAGATCGCCAGCAGCGCCGCGGTTACGATCACGATGATGATCTGCTTCAGCGAGACGCTGATGCCGTCGATCGTGTAGACTTGGCTCACCATCGGCGGGATCGGCTTGTTGCGCGGACCCTGCGTGACCTGCACGAAGTTGGAGAGCGCGATCGACATGCCGATGGCGGTGATCAGCGGCGCCAGCCGGAACGATCCGCGCAGCGGCCGGTAGGCCACCTTCTCGATGGTCCAGTTGTAGAGGCTGGTCAGAAGCATCGCCACGATCATCATGATCAGAAGCGCCACCACGACCGGCACCGAATAGAACAGCGCGCCGAGGATCAGGAAGACGATGAGCGCGGTGAAGGCACCGACCATGAAGATGTCGCCATGGGCGAAATTGATCATGCCGACGATGCCGTAGACCATCGTGTAGCCGATCGCGATCAGCCCATAGATAGATCCCAGCGTCAGCCCATTGATAAGCTGCTGGACGAAATACTGCATATTTACGCGGCTCCCCTGGAATGTCGCCTTTGCGGACGCACTCCTTTTCGTATTTCCCCTAGTCGTAAAGTTTCGAGCCCGGATTGCAACGTGATTTTTCAATCGCTCCG
Organism: Mesorhizobium sp. WSM4832; assembly: GCF_055811115.1. Classification (NCBI taxonomy): domain Bacteria; kingdom Pseudomonadati; phylum Pseudomonadota; class Alphaproteobacteria; order Hyphomicrobiales; family Phyllobacteriaceae; genus Mesorhizobium; species Mesorhizobium sp. WSM4832. Next base: position 51,859 of record NZ_JBVVQH010000019.1, read on the forward strand.
CGTGGTTTGGAAGCACGCCGTCCGATTGCCCGTCTTTTTCGCACCCGACCCCTGGACTATCGCGGACCCTACCATTGGCACAACGCAATGTCTTTGACGATTCAACCTTATGATGAGCCTCCTGTCGAAGGAATCGCCGTCAAAATAAGTTGATGAGGCGATTCCTTGCATCGAAGAAGGTGGCTGGCTTTGCGGTCCCGCGCCTTCCGTTAGGTCAGGATTCTTCGCTGTGTGACGGTCATGCGACAGCGCGCCGACACCGTGAGTACCCTCGTTCGCTTCAACCCCAGACCGTCGACCTGAGAAAGGGCGGCACCCGATCGAGCGTCGGGAAGACGGCATTCGGGGCGTAGTCGGGCAGAGGTTCGCGGCCGGTTCCTCTGTCGATCCAGATGCAGCGGAAGCCGAGATCGCGGGCGGCCGCGAGATCGAGATGCGGGCTGGCACAAATATGCACGACCTCGCCGCGGCCGACGCCAAGCGCATTGTGGGCAAAATCGAAGATCTGCTGCGTGGGCTTGTAGGCGCCGGCCTGCCGCGCCGTGACGACGCGATCGATGTGCCCGCCGAGTTGGGCGACATTGCCGGCAATGATGTCATCGTCGGTGTTGGAAATGATGCAAAGCTTGAACCCCTGGGCCTTGAGCGCGTGGAGCGCCGAGACGACTTCCGGGAAGGGCGGCATTCGGGAGATGCTGCCGGTCAGCACCTCGATGTCGTCCGGCGAGGAGGCGAGCTTCAGCTCATCCATCGCCAGCCGCAGCCCTTCGCCGGCCACGCGGCGGAACGATTTGTGCGGCCGCTCGGCCTCCAGGGCGTGTTCATGCTTGTCGTAAACGCGGATCAGCGTCTGCGGCTCGACATTGGATCCTGGATGGTTGGCAAGGATCGTGTTGACGGCGGCAAGCAAACCTTCATCCCATTGGATGAGAGTGCCGTAGCAATCGAAGGTCAGCCATTCGGGTTTGGGGCCGGAAAGCATGGGATATCCTTTACTGCCATCGATCAAATAGAAGGCGGCCATTGAACGACCACCCTTGCACGGCTTCGGAAGCTCGGCCTGGCGGCCCCTCGGACGCCAGTCCGCTTGCTTCATCGGACGAAGCTACGTCACGATGAACCCATGCGCGAACGGATCGCGGTCGTCAATGAAGATGGTGTTCAACCCGGTCATGCGCGCCCAGCCGCCGATCGAAGGGATGATCGCCGGCTTGCCGGCGACGCTGACCTCTTTTTCGACCCTGCCCTTGAACAGCGAGCCGATGATCGATTCATGCACGAAGCTGTCGCCGGCTTTCAGTTTGCCCTTGGCGTGGAGCTGCGCCATGCGCGCCGAGGTGCCGGTGCCGCAAGGCGAGCGGTCGATCGCCTTGTCGCCATAGAAGACGGCGTTGCGCGCATCCGCCTCTTCGTGCTTGGGCTTGCCGGTCCACAGCATGTGCGACAGCCGGTTGATGCCGGGGTTTTCCGGATGGACGAAGGAGTATTTCTCGTTGAGGCGTTGCCGCACCACCGGGCTCCATGCGATGAAATCGGCGGCCGAGTAGTCGGCCATGTCGCGGTAGTTCTCCTGCGGCTCGACGATGGCGTAGAAATTGCCGCCATAGGCGACGTCGACGCTGATCTCGCCAAGCACCGGGCAGTCCACCGTCAGCGCTTCGGCGTAAAGGAAGGACGGCACGTTGGTGATGCGCACCTCCTCGACATATTCGCCGACCTGTTTGTATTCGGCGATGACAAGACCTGCCGGCGTATCGAGCCTGAGCACGCCCGGCGTCTTCGGCTTCACCAGCCCGTGCTCGATCGCAAAAGTCACCGTGCCGATGGTGCCGTGGCCGCACATCGGCAGGCAGCCCGACGTCTCGATGAACAGGATGGCGATATCGCAGTCCTCGCGCGTCGGCGAATAGAGGATCGAGCCCGACATCACGTCATGGCCGCGCGGCTCGAACATAAGGCCGGTGCGGATCCAGTCATACTCGGCGAGGAAATGCGCCCGCCGCTCCATCATCGTCTTGCCTTCGAGCAGCGGTCCGCCGCCGGCGACGAGGCGCACCGGATTGCCGCAGGTGTGGCCGTCGATGCAGAAGAAGGATTTCTTGGCCATGATGCTCTCTTGATGTCGGATAATGTCAGAACCGTTGCGGGCGGAAAGGATTGAGATCGAGCGGCGGAGTCTGCCCGAGAACGAGATCGCGGATCAAGCGGCCGGTCGCCGCCGCCTGGGTCAGGCCGAGATGGCCGTGGCCGAAAGCATAATAGACATTTGGCGCTCGCGTCGCGCCGATCACCGGCAGCGAATCCGGCAGCGACGGGCGAAAACCCATCCATTCGCGGCCGCCTGACGGATCGAGCCCGGGCAGGAAACGCCTCGCCTTCTCCAGCATCGCCTTGGAACGGGCGAAGTTGGGCGGCCGCTCGATGCCGCCGAGCTCGACGGCGCCGCCGACGCGCAGGCCCGTTTCCAGTGGCGTGATGACGAAGCCATGCCCGGAAAAGATCAGCTGCCGCTTCACGTCGAAGGCCGACACCGGCAGCGTCGTGTTGTAACCGCGCTCGGTCTCGAGCGGGATGCGGTCGCCGAGATTCCTTGCCAGGAGATGCGACCAGGCCCCGGCTGCGATCAGAAGCTTCTTCGCCGTCCGCCTTGTGCCGTCGGCCAGAACGATCGTGGCGCCGTTTGCGCCCGCCTCTATGCGCTCGACCCGCGCATGCTCGAAACGGGCGCCGCGTTTTTCCGCATGGGCCCAGACCGCCTTGCCGAGCAGCTTCGGGTCGGCGACCGTTTTCCATCCCGGCACGAAGGTGCCCTTGACGAAGCGCGGCGCAAGACCAGGCTGCAGCGACGCCATCTCATCGCCCTCGACATGGCGAAAGCCGATGCCGAAACGCTCCCGCTCGGCCCAGCCGGGCAGCGAGGCACGGAACTCCGCCTCGCTTTCATAGAATTCCAGCGAACCATTCTCGCGCAGCATCGGCCGCGTGCCGGAGCGGTCGAGCAAGCCCATCCATTCGGCCTCGGCGAGCTTCATCATGCCGGCCTGCGTGGCGAGGCTCGCCTCGTAATGCTTCGGCGCGCCCGCCCGCCAGAAGCGGATCAGCCAGGGCAGGAGTTTCGGCAGATAGGCCGGCGGGATGGTCAAGGGCCCGAGCGGATCGGCGAGCCATTTCGGCAATTGCCGGATCATCCCCTTATGCGCCAGCGGCAGCACGTCGGAGAAGGCGAAGGCGGCGGCATTGCCGGAACTCGTCTCCTCGCAGATGCCGGTGCGGTCGAAGACGGTGACGCCGCGCCCCGCTTCGGACAGCAGGGCCGCGGCGCAGATACCGATGATGCCGCCACCGATGATGGCGATGTCGGAATTTCCTGGCACGTCCGTGCTGTCCTTTATTCGGCTGCCACCATTTTGTCCGCCGATCGAGGAGAAGCCTGGAGCGACGGCAGCTTCGGCCGCACCGCCAGCGCATCCCGAATGATCTTCTCGACCGCCTTGCGGCGTTCGCCCGACAGCGGCTGGCGCGGCATGCGCACGCGGTCATTGGTACCGATCGCCAGCACTTCGGCAAGCTTGATGTTTTGGACCAGATAGGTGGAGACATCGAGGTCGAGCAAGGGCCGGAACCAGCGATAGATTGCCAGCGCCTCTTCGCGGCGGCCCTGCCTCATCAGCTGGTAGATCGCGACCGTCTCGCGCGGGAAGGCAGTGACGAGACCAGCCACCCAGCCGATGGCGCCGACCGACAGCGCTTCGAAAGCGAGGTTATCGACACCGGTGAAGAGATCGTAGCGGTCGCCGAACCGGTTGATGATCTCGGTCGAGCGGCGGATGTCGTCGGACGATTCCTTGATCGCGACGAAGCGCTTGTCCGAGGCGAGTTCCTCCATCAGGTCGACGGTGACGTCGACACGATAGGCGAGCCGGTTGGAGTAGATCATCACCGGCAGGTCGCCGGCTTCGGCCACCGCACGCAGGGCCGCGACCGTTTCCTCAGGATTGGTGTGGTAGATCGGGCTCGGCACCACCATCAGGCCGTCGGCGCCTTCCTTGGCGGCGCGCCGCGCGATGGCTGCCGCCTCGCGCGTACCGGGCTCGTTGACGGTGAGCAGCACCGGCTTCCTGCCCGCGACCTTCCGCGCCGTCTTCAGTACCTCGATCTTCTCGTCTTGCGACAGCATCGGGCCCTCGCCGAGCGACCCGCACACGATGATGCCGTCGCAGCCGGCCTCCATCTGCAGTCCGTAACAGCGCTCCATCTCGGTATGGTCGAGGCGGTCGTCGGCGGTGAATTTGGTCGTGACGGCGGGGAAAACTCCGGTCCACATGGCTGTCTCTCCTCTGATATATCAGCCGTATATCTATTAAGAATTGGCCTGTCAACGCTGAATCCGTTATGATATATGAAAAATATATCAGGAGCCTGCCGTTGATCTCCCCACTGATATCCATCGAGGCGAATACGACCTTCGAGCCGGCTGCGACCAAGGCCTATCGCGCGCTGGAGCACATGATCGTCACACTCGAACTGGCGCCATCGAGCTTCGTCACCGAAGGCGCGCTGATCGAGCGGCTGGGCCTCGGGCGCACCCCCGTGCGTGAAGCGATCCAGCGGCTGGCTTGGGAAGGGCTTCTCGACATAAGACCCCGCGCGGGTATCGCGGTCGCGCCGCTTCACGCCGGCGACTGGCTGCGGGTGCTGGATGCACGGCGCGGCATCGAGGTGGTGCTCGCCCGCTCGGCCGCCCGCTTCGTCACCCGCGAGGCCGCCGACCTGTTCCACGAGGCGGCTTTGGCCATGCAGAAGGCGGTGATCTCGGGCAGCGTGCTTGCCTTCATCCAGGCCGACAAGGCGCTTGATGAAGCGCTGGCCATCGCCGCCGACAATCCCTTCGCGGCGCGTGTGGCCGCTCCCTTGCAGACGCACAGCCGCCGCTTCTGGTATCGCTACAAGGCCGACACGGGCTTGGCCGAGTCGGCCGAACACCACGTCGCGCTGATCCGCTCCATCCTCGATGGCGACGAGGAAGGCGCGGCCAAGGATGCCAAGAAATTGATATCACTGCTGCGCGGCCATGCCCAGGTGGCTGCCACGCGTTGAGCGGAGCGGCTCAGCACCTGGTCGAGGCGGTTCAGCCGCCCGGCTGCCCGACCGCGGTGGCCAGCGTATCTTCCCACCCCTCGCCGGCGGCCAGGATGCAGCTCTGGCCTTTGACGTCGGTCATCAGGATGGTCCAGGTTCCGCTTGCCGAGACGAACACCTCGAAGATGGTGGCTTCTCCGGCCAAGCCGTAGCCGAGCCGCTTCTCCTCGAATGCCTCCGCCAGCCTCGCGACCAGATAGTCATGGCCGCCGCAGATGACTTGCGCCCGCGCCGGAATTGCCGACAGCGCCATCATGACGCCAAAGGCCGCCAGCTTGATCCATCGAAACGAAAATTCGCGTGCCATCTGGCACCTCCTTCGCCTTCGCGTTCCGGCAAGGGAGGCACATTCGGCCGCCTCAGTATGCCGGAAGGCTCCAGGCCGGATTCGACGTCTTCATCACGTCACTCCTTCTGGTTTCCGGTCTGTCCTAGGGAAATTATGATTCCCTGGATTCGATATGGTGAAGCTTCGCCCGCTAAACAAGCGGTGCCGCGGAAAGCGCCTTGGTGCCCAGTTCCCTGGTGGTTCAGGCGCCCGGCATCGACGCGGTGATCGTCGGGCTGTCCCAGCCCTCGCCGACGGACAGGATGCAGCTTTGCCCCTTGGTGTCGGAAGCAAGAACGGTCCAGCTGCCCTGATCGGAGACGAAGATTTCGAGCACGACGTTCGGGTTGATCAGGCCGCGCCCGGCTTCGCTTTCGTGGAACTTGTCGCCGAGGGCCTTGATGATGTCCGCGCGCGCCGCGCATTGCGCTGCCGCGTTCGCGGGCGCTGCTCCGCTGGTCATCGCCGCCGCCACCAACATTGTCGCCATAAGAAATCGTGCCATCCGACACCTCCTCGCGCCAGACGAGAACCCCGGCTGCCACCGGCGCTGTTCGATTGCCTGCACGCATGGCAGGAATAAAACCTAAGGCAGAAAGTGGTCTGTTGGTTCCATCACACGGCGATGGAATTATTAGAATGTGCCGATGTTTCCTCAGGGTGCACACCGGGAATCATGCGCCTGGAATTGCACTGCGCGCCGCTGCGAGCCCCGCAAGGCGACAAGTTGATCGCCACATCCGGGATGCGTATGACCCCACGACGCGTTCCTCCGCGCCAATAAAAAGAAAGCGCGGTTTGCACCGCGCTTTCTACTAATGACTCTCGGAGAACCGTCCAATCAGTTCATCGTCGGGATCACGAATTCCGCGCCGTCCTTGATGCCGGACGGCCAGCGCGAGGTGACCGTCTTGGTCTTGGTGTAGAAGCGGAACGCGTCCGGGCCGTGCTGGTTGAGATCGCCGAAGGACGACGCCTTCCAGCCACCGAACGTATAATAGGCGATCGGCACCGGGATCGGCACGTTGACGCCGACCATGCCGACCTGGACCCTGGAAGCAAAGTCACGCGCGGCGTCACCGTCGCGGGTGTAGATGGCCACGCCATTGCCCATCTCGTGGTCGTTGGCAAGCTTGATCGCGCTCTCATAGGTCGGCGCGCGCACCACCGAGAGCACCGGCCCAAAGATCTCTTCCTTGTAGATGCGCATGTCGGCCGTCACATTGTCGAACAGGCAGCCGCCCATATAGTAGCCGTTCTCATAGCCCTGCATCTTGAAGCCGCGACCGTCGACGACGAGCTTGGCGCCTTCCTTGACGCCGATATCGACATAGCCCTTGACGCGCTCCAGCGCCTGCGCCGTCACCAGCGGGCCGAAATCGGCGGCAGAGTCCGTCGACGGGCCGACCTTCAGGCTCTCGACACGCGGCACCAGCTTTTCCATCAGCCGGTTGGCAGTGTCGTTTCCGACCGGTACGGCCACCGAGATCGCCATGCAGCGTTCGCCGGCCGAGCCGTAGCCGGCGCCGATGAGGGCATCGACTGTCTGGTCCAAGTCGGCGTCGGGCATGATGATCATGTGGTTCTTGGCGCCGCCGAAGCACTGCACGCGCTTGCCGGAAGCGGTGCCGCGCGAATAGATGTAGTGGGCGATCGGCGTCGAGCCGACAAAGCCGATGGCCTTGATATCCGGATCGTCGAGGATGGCGTCGACCACTTCCTTGTCGCCGTTGACGACGTTGAGGATGCCGGCAGGCAGGCCGGCTTCGATGAACAGCTCGGCGATGCGGATCGGCACGCCCGGATCGCGTTCCGACGGCTTGAGGATGAAGGCGTTGCCGCAGGCGATGGCCGGGGCGATCTTCCACAGCGGGATCATGGCCGGGAAGTTGAACGGCGTAATGCCGGCGACGACGCCGAGCGGCTGGCGCATCGAATAGACGTCGATGCCGGGGCCGGCACCGTCGGTGAACTCGCCCTTCATCATGTGCGGCGCGCCGATGCAGACTTCGACCACTTCGAGGCCGCGCTGGATGTCGCCGCGCGCGTCGGCGATCGTCTTGCCGTGCTCGCGCGCCAGGATGTCGGCCAGTTCGTCATAGTCGCGGGCGACCAGCTCGAGAAACTTCATCAGCACGCGCACGCGGCGCTGCGGGTTGGTGGCGGCCCATTTCGGCTGCGCCGCCTTGGCGTTCTCGACCGCGGCGCGCAGCTCAGCCTGCGAGGCCAAAGCCACCGTGCCGCGCACGGAACCGTCCATCGGCTGCATCACATCCTGCTTGCGGCCGCTGGTGCCGGCGACACGCTTGCCGCCGATGAAATGACCGTATTCGATCATGGTTTCTCTCCCTGCTTGATGATGATCCCATTGTCCGCCTTTGCGGTGGCGATGGCAACGCGAGGAAGATCGCAACCGTTGTGCGGAAAATAGACAACGATTGACGAAAGAGCATCAATTCCCGCAAATAGCGGTGCTGCAAAATATCCGCTCAAGGACGATAGGTTGAGTTCCTTCGCGCCCCCCTCTGTCCTACCGGACATCTCCCCCTCTAGGGGGGAGATCAGATGTCGCGCCGGTTTTCGCCAATCGCCGATGCAGGAGAAGGCGTTGCCGGCGAAGCTGCTAATCTCCCCCCTAGAGGGGGAGATGTCCGGCAGGACAGAGGGGGGCGCGAAGGAACGCGACGTTGACAATCACAATCCGGACCATCCCCATGAACTGGGATGACGTCCGTATCTTTCTCGCCGTGGCGCGCGCCGGGCAGATCCTCGGCGCGGCGAAGCGCCTGGAGCTCAACCACGCCACCGTCTCGCGCCGCATCGCCGCGCTCGAGGAGGCATTGCGCACAAAACTCTTCCGCCGCCTGACCACCGGCAGCGAATTGACGCCGGCCGGCGAGCGCTTCCTCGACATCGCCGAGCGCATGGAAGGCGACATGATCGCCGCGCGCTCGACCATTGCCGGCGAGGGCGACGATGTTTCCGGCACCGTGCGCATCGGCGCGCCCGACGGATTCGGCGTCGCTTTCCTGGCAAAGCGTTTGGGCGAGCTGACCGCCCTTCACCGCGAGCTCACCATCCAGCTGGTGCCGGTGCCGCGTTCATTCTCCCTGTCACGGCGCGAGGCCGACATTGCGATCACCGTCGAGCGGCCGACCGAAGGGCGGCTAGTGGCTGGCAAGCTGGTCGACTACACGCTCGGCCTGTTCGCGTCCCTCGCCTATGCCGAGGCCAACGGCCTGCCCAAAGCGCCGGCCGAGCTCGGCCGGCACACGCTGATCGGCTATGTGCCGGACCTCATCGTCAGCCCCTCGCTCGACTATGCCGCCGAGTTCAGCGCTGACTGGCGCACCAGCTTCGCCATCTCCTCGGCGCTCGGCCAGGCCGAAGCGGTGCGCTCCGGCGCCGGCATCGGCATCCTGCATACGTTCGTCGCCCGCTCGATGCCGGAGCTGGTGCCCGTCGACATCGTCGCGCCCATCCGCCGCGCCTACTGGCTGGTCTATCATGAATCGGTGCGGCCGCTGCGCCGCGTCCAGCTCGTCGCCAACTTCATCACCAGGGCGGTGGAGCGGGAGCGCAGCCTTTTCGTCTAGTCGGGGTCGAGCACGAACGAAGCGCCGATCACATACGCGGTCGCCATCGCCAAAGGAAACAGGCGCATCCCATAGTCTCCTCGCTGCGGCCGATCCTATCACGGGCAGTTGGTCGTTGCCGCCTTGCCTGCGCCACAAATTCAGCGAGTGTGGCAGAACGCGCTTCGCCATGCCTTGGCCGGAGCGTGAGGGGCCAATCTTCGGAACGCCGGCGGGGAAATGCGAGCCGTTCTTGCCATTCTGCCGCTGCTTTTTCTGTCGGACTGCGCCAATCCCTGGACGAAGGCCCCGGAAGCGGAGTTGCCGAAGCCGATCCGCTATGCCATGTCGCGGCCCTCGCCTTTCGTCATCGGCAATTATTGCGGCCCGGGCACGCGCACCGGCGATCTCTCGGCAAGGCCGGTCGACCGTCTCGATGCCGCCTGCCGGACCAATGACGCCTGCTACATTGCCCGGCACGATCATTGCGACTGCGACGGCGCGCTCGTCGCCTCCGCGAGGAAGATCCGCGACGACCGGACGGCGCCGCGCAAAATGCGCAGCGAGGCTGAATTGCTGATCGCCACCTTCGCGTTTCCCGTCTGCAGGATCTTTCCGCAGGGCTTCATGCCGCCGCGCGACCCCGCCCAACTCAGGGCCATCAACGGGGCGGCCGGATGAGCGTCGGGTCTGTCGCCACCAAGGCGTTGCTTGGTCTGGCGCTGGCAGCACTTGCCAGTTGCGCCGGCATGCCCGGACATTCGGCCTGCGCCCTCTTTCCGGGCGACGACGCCTGCAGCCGCCTGCCCGTCTCGGCCGATAGCAGCGGTGCTGAGATCGCCACGGCGCACTACTTCGCCAGCGACGGCCACAGCGCCTACGAAAAACAATTCAAGGCGCTGCTCGCCCAAAGCCGGCTCGATGCGCTCGACCGCGCCAATGGAACCGGTCGTTTCGGCCGCGACTGGCGCGATGTCCAGAACAGCGGCTTCCACGCCACCTACCAGGCGCTGCAACGGTTGGCCAAACCGCTCGACGACACCGAGCTGGCGCCTACGCGCGACAAGCCGGGCGAAGACCATTTCACCGGACCTTGGCGCATGTCGCGGCAGACCCTCTATCTCGATGCCGCCGCGCGACCCTCGGCGCCCAAGACCTTCAGCTTCTCCGGCCTGCAGGCGCGCTCGGTCGAGATCGTGCTGCGTCAGGCGGGCCGGCAGCCTGTCGATGTCAGCGGCACCTGCGACGGCCCGCTCGCGATCCGCGCATCGGGCCGATCCACCACCGTCGCCAGGGCTTCGCCATTCCATCTGAGCCTGCCGGTCACGGAGACCTCCGTCAGCCTGTTTCCGGATCAGGCGCTCAGCCGCTGCTACCTGCGCGTCGCCTCGACGCTCGCGCCGACCCGCGCGTCGCTGACCTTGCTGCGCGAGGAGACTGCCGATCCATGGATCACAGCGCTCGACAGCCGCTATGACCGCTGCCCGGTGCCTGATCCGGCGGGGCTGGAGGAACTCGACCGCGTCTTTTACGCCGGCCGCTGGCTGTCGCAGACCTGCGCGCTGCCGCTCGGGTCGCCGATCCTGCTGCGCAAGTCGCGCGACGGCTTCAACGCCAAGGTCGAGGCCCTGCTCGGCAGGACGCTGCCGGACAGCGCCTTCGACAAGGCCGATCCCGAACTGCCGCTCGATTTCTCCAACGCCCCGAGACTCCGGCTGATCTACCTGTCGTCGCTGGAGTTCAAGGCGGATTTCTCAGGCCGCATCATGGAGCGGCTGATCCGCCATCACGCGGCGCAGGGCACCAAGGTGCGCATCCTGGTGACCGACGTGCTGGAACGGGACAAGGACGACGCCATGCTGCACCGTCTGGCATCGGAATTCCCCAATGTCGAGCTGCAGGAATATCGCTGGCAGGCCGATCACGGCGCGCCATTCGACGAGCAGATCTCACAGCTGCACAAGACCCATCACATCAAGATGCTGGCGACGTTGGCCGAGGAGCCCGGACGCTCGCGCGTCATCATCGGCGGCCGCAACATCCATGACGGTTTCCTGTTCCACAAGCCGGTTGACTTGACCCACTATCCGGACCTGGAGCAATACGGCAAGACCGACGGCTTCTCGCTGAACTACTATTCCAACTGGAGCGACTTCGACATCGAGATCGCCGACCGGGCGACCGTCGAGACATTGGCCGCGCATCTGTCGACCATCTGGCTGCGCGATGCCGACACCAACCTGTCGCGGCCGTTTTCGATTCCCGCGCGGCCAGGCGGCCGGCCCCTGCAGGGCGTGGCGCGGCATTTCATTTCCGTGCCTTATGAGGACGGCCATGCCCTGGAGGCCTATTTCGTCGAACTGATCGACACCGCCAAGCACCGCATCCAGATCGTCAACCCCTACCTTAACCTGACGCCCGATATCGCCCGGGCCTTCGACCGGGCGCTGGCCAGGGGCGTGAAGATCGACGTCGTCGGCCGCATCGACCTCAAGGGCGATATTGGCGGCCGGTTCCTCACCGCGCTCAACAAGCTGTTCGTCGAGAAATACGGCGACCGCATCGACATCCGCGAGTTCAAGGCGCCTGACGTCGTGCTGCATTCCAAGATCATGATGATCGACGAAAGGCTTGTCGCCATATCCTCGGTCAACCTCAACAACCGCAGCTTCTTCCATGACTCGGAAAACGGCATGGTCGTGCTCGACCCGGCTTTCTATCGCCGCATGGAGCCGGTCTATGACGATTACCTCGCCCATTCGCGCCCCGTCGCCGCCAATGTCACGATCGGCTGGGCCTACCGGCTGCTGTTCAGCGACAGCTGGGTCAGGGAGGCGTTTTAAAAGCCGCCGCTCTCAGCATCTTAAAGCGTGTCGCGCTGAAAAGGATTCAGGCGACACGCTTTAAGTCTTTGTTTTTATGCATGTCGTTGTCCCAGAACCGCTGCACACTTCTGGGCGACATGCATTAAACGGGCTTCAGGTAGCGTTCCGGGCTGAGGTCGCGCGCGTTGATCTCGGGCACCCGGTTCGACATGATATCGGCGAGCACCTTGGCCGAGCCGCAGGCCATGGTCCAGCCGAGCGTGCCGTGGCCGGTGTTGAGATAGAGGTTGGCAACCTCGCTTTGCCCGATCAAGGGCGGTCCGTCCGGCGTCATCGGCCGCAAGCCGCACCAGAAGCTTGCCGCCTTGAGGTCGCCGCCGCCGGGGAAGAGATCGCCGACCGAATGTTCGAGGGTGCGGCGCCGCGATTCATGCAGGCGAAGATCGTAGCCTGAAATCTCCGCGGTGCCGCCGACACGGATGCGGTCGCCGAGCCGGGTGATCGCCACCTTGTAGGTCTCGTCCATGACCGTCGACACCGGCGCCGCGTCGGCATTGCTGATCGGCACCGTGATCGAATATCCCTTCACCGGATAGACCGGAATTGGCCGCCCCAACTCGCGCATGAATTGCGGCGAATAGCTGCCCATCGCCATCACGAAGGCGTCCGCGGATTTCCACCCGTGATCCGTCAGCACATTGGTGAGGCGATTGCGGTTCCTGACGATGCGCCGGATGGTCGAGCCGTATTCGAAGGTCACGCCGCGTGCCACGCAGAGTTCGGCGAGCTTGTCGGTGAACATCTTGCAATCGCCGGTCTCGTCGCCGGGAAGCCTGAGGCCGCCGACGAATTTTTCACGCACCGCCGCAAGGGCCGGCTCGGCCGCGATACAGCCGTCGCGGTCGAGGATCTCGTAAGGCACGCCGTATTTCTTCAACACCTCGACGTCGCCGCCGGTGCCGTCGAGCTGCTTCTGCTTGCGGAAAAGCTGCAGCGTGCCTTTGGTTCGTTCGTCGTAGGTGATGCCGGTAGCCTCGCGTAGCGCCTTCAGCGTGTCGCGGCTGTATTCGGCAAGCGGCACCATGCGCGACTTGTTGAGCGCGTAGCGCTCGGCCGTGCAGTTGCGCAGCATCTTGAGCAGCCACGTCCACATATTCGGATCGAAGGCCGGCCGCACGACGAGCGGGCCGTATTTCATCAACAGCCATTTGACGGCTTTGACCGGGATGCCGGGCCCGGCCCATGGCGAGGCGTAGCCCGGCGACACTTCGCCGGCATTGGCGAAGCTGGTTTCGAGCGCCGGCCCCGGCTGGCGATCGTAGACGGTCACTTCATGACCGGCCTCGGCGAGGAAGTAGGCGGTGGTGACCCCGATCACGCCGCCGCCCAGCACGATGACTTTCATTCTATGCTCCCTCAAACGCCGATCATGCCGCACCAGGCATGGGCATTCCCCTGTCTGCCGGATTTTGCAGCACCCGCCAAGTGCATCATCCGCCGACGTGGCGGCGGTGAAAGCGCGCACCCAGGCTGGTCAATATTTCATAGCCAATGGTGCCGGCGTGGCCGGCCGCGTCATCGACGCTTTGCGACGGACCGATGAGCTCGACGAGGTCGCCCTCGCTGAGCCTGCCGGCCGGGAGCGCCGAGATGTCGAGGATGATCGAGTCCATCGACACGCGCCCGATGAAGGGCAACCGTACACCTTCGAACCAGGCGGCCGAGGCCGCGCGCCGGTGCCAGCCGTCGCCATAGCCCAGCGAAATGGTCGCGAGATCGAGCGGCCCGTCCGCATGGTGGGCGTGGCCATAGCCGATGCCGGCGCCGGGGCCGACCCGCCGCGTCTGCGCCACCTTGGCTTGCAGCCTTATCACCGGCAGCATCGGGTTGGGTTCGTGGGGGGTCGGATTGACGCCGTAGAGCGCTGCTCCGGGGCGGGCAAGGTCGTAGTGATAGGCCGGTCCGAGAAAGATGCCGGACGAATTGGCTAAAGAGGCGGGCGCCGCGGGCAGCATCCCGCGCAGTCGGTCGAATTCGCGCCGCTGCTTTTCGTTCGCCGCCTGCTGCGGCTCGTCGGCACGGGCGAGGTGGCTCATCACGAAACGGATGTCGATGCCGTCGAAAGCGCCGGCCTCGCCCGCGACCGCCTCGACTTCCGCCGGTGCCATGCCAAGCCTGGCCATGCCGCTGTCGACCTGGATGGCGGCGAGCAGACTCCGCCCCATGCCTCGCGCCGTCTCGCGCCAGGCCTTCAACTGAATGGCGCTGTTGATGACCGGGCAAAGACCAGCCGCCACGGCTTCCGGCTCCGAGCCCGGAGGCAGTCCGTTCAGCACGAAAATGTCGAACCCGGGGCCGACCGCCTCGCGCAGCGCGATGCCCTCGCCAAGCAGCGCGACAAAGAAGATATCGCAGCCCTCTTTCGCCAGCGCCGCCGCCACCTGGGCGGCGCCGAGCCCATAGCCGTCTGCCTTGAGCACGCCGGCGCAGCGCACGCCCGCCAGCCGCGCCTTCAGCCGGCGGTAGTTTTCCCGGATGGCGCCGAGGTCGATCGTCAGGATCGCGCCGGCGGCCGCCTCGCTCACAGGCGAGCTGCTATCCACATCATTTGCCGGAAACCCGCGTCCGGTGTCGTCGTCCATGGCGACCCCCGCTCATTGCATCGGCAATCAATACGGCCATGGGACGGCCGCGACAACCGGGACGGATGGCGCCACTAGCGAGCCAGGTGCTGGAATGCCGCGACAACCTGCTCGTAGACCTTGCGCTTGAACGGCACGATCAGTTCAGGCAGCTCCCGCATCGGCCGCCATGCCCATTCATCGAACTCGGCCGTGTGGCCGCCGGGCGGCGGGTTGATCTCGATCTCACCTTCATCGCCCTCGAAGCGGTAGGCGAACCATTTCTGCGTCTGTCCGCGATAGCGGCCCTTGAAGGCGACGCCGACCAGATGCGGCGGCAGATCGTAGTTGATCCAGTGCGGCGCTTCGGCAAGCAGCGTCACGCTACGCATGCCGGTTTCCTCGTAGAGTTCGCGGCCGGCGGCCGCGACCGGCTCTTCGCCCTTGTCGATGCCGCCCTGCGGCATCTGCCAAAGCTGCGTCGTGCCCGCGAATTCGCTGTCCGGTTCGGCGATGCGGTGCCCGACCCAGACCAGGCCTGCCTTGTTGAGGATCATCAGCCCGACGCAGGGACGGTAAGGCAGCGTTTCAGGATCGATCTTTTTAGCCATAAATGAAGGTGTCCAGCCGCTTAGGGAATTCGCTCCGGCGAGGCGGGTAGCGTTAGCCTTTTTGCGGATCTATGGCCACCGCCGAGATCGGCACGATCTCGATGCCGCGCTTCTTCGCTTCGGCAATCCAGGACGTCACCGTGTCGACGGTGATGTCGAAGGCCGAGCCGATGCCGACCGCGCTGCCCTTGGCCCGCGCCGTCGCTTCGAGGCTGTCCAGCTTCTTGAGGATTTCGCCGCGGTCCTGCACGGCATCGATCGCCATGTCGCCGGCAGCGAACGGCACGCCATCCTTCAGCGCGAGATCGGGGGCGACGCTGCGCGCCGAAGAACCGTCGTCGATATAGGCGAGCCCCCGCTTGCCGAGCTCGGCCATGAACGGCTCCATCGCCGAGGCGTCGGCCGAGAAACGCGCGCCCATATAGTTCATGACCCCGGTATAGTTGGTGGTCCGCGAGAGCGCCCAGTGCAGGTTCTTCAGGTTCTCGTCCGGGCTGGCCGAGACCGTCAGCGTGTTGCGGCCGGGATTGACGTTCGGATAGTCGAACGGCTCGAGCGGCACCTGCATGACGACCTCGTGCCCGCTCTGCCTTGCAGCCTGCATCCAGCGGCCGATGCTGTTGCCTTGCGGCGCGAACGCCAGCGTCACTTCGGCCGGCAGCTTGGCGATGGCGGCTTGCGTACCGGTTTGCGAGACGGCGAGCCCGCCGATGACGATCGCCACGCGCGCGCCGCGCGCGCCGGACCACGGCCGCGCATAGACGTCGAACGGCCGCCTGCCGTCGGCTGAGCGCATCGGCAGCGGACCGGTGTCGCTGGCCTCGATCAGCGCCCTGTCCGGAATATGCGCAACCTTGAGGTTCTGGCCGAGCGTCGATGGATCGCGGATGACGATCGCAGCTTTCGGCGGGCCGTCACCCCCTTCGGTCTGGACGTGGATGATCTGCGGGCCGCCGCTCTTCATCGGCGTTGCGGCCGGTGGTGCGGCCGCCACCGGCGCCGGAGCGGGAGCAGACGCGGGTGTGGCAGGCGCGGCAGCGATCTTTGGCGTCGACACCGCCACTTCTTCCGGCTTGCGGAACGGCTTTTCACGAAAGGCGATCGCGCCGGAAACGCCGATCACGGCAAGCACGGCGACCACTGCGGCAAGCGCACCGCCACTGACGCCACGCCGAGCAGGCCGCTTGGGCTGGAGCTTCTGTCCCAGCGGACGTTCGATGTCCTTGCCGATGTCAGCCAACTTATGTTCCCAGCACGCCGCCTAAGCGAATGTCACGTCTTACGTGAATCCTGCGCAAACTTCGCAATCGTCGGCGCTATACCCCAGACGCGTGGCGCCCCAGCCTCGGTCCCGAATCAAACTGCCGGAACCTCGCGGTCCCGGCAGCATTGCATTGCTTCGTCCGGTCGGCCAGAGCTTCGCTCCAGCCAGGCCGCATTACTGGTTCATTACGGCCTTGTCCGGGTTCGGCGGGAACGACGGGTCGGTTTTTTGGCCGCGCAGCAGCTGCTCGGCATAGATCAGCTGCAGGTCGTCCTTCGGCTCCGGCGGCACATAGGCGGCCGAGCCCGAACCATTGGCGCCCTCGTCGGCGCCCTTGATGTGGCCCTTGAGGTCGGATTCACCGCGGGTCAGGTCGCGGCCCTGCAGATCCGGCGGCAGCGGCTGGTCGACCTTGATGTCGGGCGTGATGCCCTTGCCCTGGATCGACTTGCCCGACGGCGTGTAATAGAGCGCCGTCGTCAGCCTCAGCGCGCCATTCTCGCCTAGCGGGATGATGGTCTGCACCGAGCCCTTGCCGAAGGACTGCGTGCCGACCACGGTGACGCGGCGCAGGTCCTGCAGCGCGCCGGCGACGATTTCCGAGGCGCTCGCCGAACCACCGTTGACCAGCACGATCATCGGCTTGCCGTTGATGTCGTCGATCTGCTTCGGCTTGGCGTCGAAGCGGGTGACGTCCTTCGGGTCGCGGCCGCGGGTCGAAACGATCTCGCCCCGCTTGAGGAAGGCGTCCGACACGCTCACCGCCTGATCGAGCAGGCCGCCCGGATTGAGGCGCAGATCGAGCACATAGCCCTTCAGCTTGTCGTTCGGCACCTGCTTCTTGATGTTCTCGATGGCGCTCTCGAGATCGTCATAGGTCTTTTCGGTGAACGAGGTGATCTTCATATAGCCGATGTCGTTCTCGACCCGGTACTTCACCGCCTTGACCTTGATGATGTCGCGCACCACCGACAGCTCGATCGGCTTGTCGGCGCCCTGGCGCAGGATGGTCAGCTTGATCGGCGTGTTGACCGGCCCGCGCATCTTCTCGACGGCGTCGTTGAGCGTGAGGCCGCGAACCTCCTCGCCGTCGATCTTGGCGATATAGTCGCCGGCAAGCACGCCCGCCTTGGCGGCCGGCGTGTCGTCGATCGGCGTGATCACCTTGACGAGGTCGTTCTCCATGGTGACCTCGATGCCGAGGCCGCCGAACTCGCCCTTGGTCTGCACGCGCATGTCCTGCGCCTGCTCGGCGTTCATGTAGGAGGAGTGCGGATCAAGCGAGGCCAGCATGCCGTTGATGGCGTTCTCGACCAGCGACTTGTCGTCCGGCGGCGTCACATAGTTCGCGCGCACGCGCTCGAAGATGTCGCCGAAGATCGCCAGCTGCTTGTAGGTTTCCGAACCCGCAGCATTCGCCGCCGAACCCGGTGCGCCGTAGACCAGGCTCATTGCCGATGCGCCCATCAGCGCGCCGGCAAACAGAAGCGACAGTTTCCGCATCATTTCACGTCCTTCCAGAAAATCGGTCCGCCCACCATGGGGCCGGATCGACGGGTTTTCCATCCTTTCGGAACTCGACATAGAGTTCCGACGTCGAATTTTCATTCCGCGAGGCCGAGGTGCTTGCCACCCGGGCCTCTCCCATCGCGCCGATCGGCTCTCCTGCGAGCACCGACTGTCCGGTCGCGACGCTGATTCTGCTCATCCCCGCGAGAACGACATGATACCCGTCGCCCGCATTGAGGATCAAGAGCTGACCATACGAGCGAAACGGCCCCGCATAAAGCACGTTTCCATCCGCCGGTGCGGTGACGATGGCTCCCGATTGTGTCGCAACCATGTCGCCCTGCATCGCCGCGCCATTGCCGTCGTCGGTACCGAAACGCCGTTTTATCTTGCCGATGACCGGTAGGGCGATCTGGCCTTGCAATGCCGAAAATGGGGCTGACCCCGTGAGGCGATTGGCCTCAGGCACCGGCAATGCGGCAAGTTCCGTCGTCGAGGCCGTCGTGTCGCCATCGCTCGATTTCTGGTCGCCCGCCTTGACCTGGTCCTGCGCCTTGCGCGCCTTGTCGGCTTCGAGCGAGGCGATCAGGTCCTTGAGGCTGCTGGCCTTCGCCGCTAGCTGCTGCGAGCGCTGCTGCTCGGCCGCGATCGCCGTTTGGGTATCGGCCTGCAGCTTTTTCTTGGCCTCGAGCAGCATGGTGAGCCGCTTCTTCTCCGCCGTTTGGTCGGTGACGGCGGCGGTAAGCCTGGCCCGCTCGGCCTCGATCGAGGCCGTCACCCGGGTCTGCTCCTTGAGATCGGCCATCAGCCTGTCGGTCTGCTGGCGCAGTTCCGGCACCACGGCTCCCAGCAGGATGGCGCTGCGCACCGACGACAGCGCATCTTCCGGCTTGACCAGGATCGCGGGCGGCGGATTGAGCCCCATGCGCTGCAGCGCGCCGAGCACCTCGGCCAGCACGTCACGCCGCGCCATGAGCGACGCGCGCAGCTTCTTTTCCTCGGTCTTCAGCCCTTCGAGCTTGGCGCCGATGTCTTCGATGTCCTGGCCGAGCTTCTGTTCCGTCATCGCCGACTGGATGAGCGCGGCGGTGATCGAGGCATAATCCTTGCGGACCGAAGCGATGTCGGCGGCAAGCTTGGCCAGCCGCTCCGACGACAGGGTGATTTCCTTGGAAACCTGCTGGTATTCGGCCCGGCTCTGGTCTGGATCGGGGGTCGCATCGAGCGTGTTTTCGGCCGCCCGGGCCGGACCGAGCGCGACCAGAGCGGCGACGAGGGTCAAACCGCAGCGGCTGCGCCAGGCTCGCATTCTCGAATTCCAGCCTTCAGACATCAGGCCTAGACTCTATCCGCCGCATCGTTAACGAACCATCAACCATATTGGGAAGCGCCGCTATAACCGGTTGCCGCGCGATTGAGGCGGAATTCCCGGCGCAAGCCGGCAATCCCTAGCTTTTCGGATGACGACGAGCCGTCATTCACGACCGATGGTAGGGATGGCCGGACAGGATCGTGGCGATCCGGTAGAGCTGCTCGCCCAGCATGACGCGCGCCAGCTGGTGCGGCCAGGTCAGCGCGCCGAACGACAGCACCAGCTCCGCTTGCTCGCGCAGGGGTTTGTCATGGCCGTCGGCGCCGCCGATGGCGACGACCAGCGCCTTGCGGCCGCTGTCGCGCAACTGGCCAATGCGGGCGGCCAGATCCTCCGAGGTGAGCGACTTGCCGCGTTCGTCGAGCAGGATGAGAACGGTGCCCGGCTGCAACTGGGCTTGCAGCTTCTGGGCTTCCTCGCGGCGACGCTCATCGGCGCTCTGCCCGCGGCTCTCGGGGATTTCGACAATGCCGGCGAACTCCAGCCCGACCGCCGGCCCGCTTTTGGCGAAGCGCTCGAAATAGCGGTCGGCGAGTTCTCTCTCGGGGCCGGTCTTCATCCGGCCCACGGCATGAACGGTGATCTTCATCCTCGCCCCGGCGAGCTTGTCCTAACGCATACCGTGACGGTTCACGGCATACGGATCAAGGCTCAGTGCAAGGTCTCTTCCTCGAGATCCGGCGCCTGCCACATCTTTTCGAGATTGTAGAATTCGCGGACTTCGGGGCGGAAGACATGGACGATGATGTCGCCGGAATCGATCAGGACCCAGTCGGCGCCTGCCAGCCCCTCGACGCGCGCAGTGCCGAGGCCGGCATCCTTCAGCGCCTTGAGGAGATGATCGGCGACAGCCGAGACATGACGGTGCGATCGGCCCGAGGCGATGACCATATAGTCGCCTAGGCTCGATTTTCCCTGGATGTCGATTGAGACGATGTTTTCGGCCTTGGAGTCTTCCAGACTGGCAAGGACTGTGTCGATGGCGAGAGACGCGGCAACGTTTCCGCTGATCCCTGCCGGCGAAGGCATGACGTCAGCCTTCTTCCGCAGTGCTGTTCTCAGTGTGTTTCCTTTCCAAACAAGAACAACCAAATCACCAGGCAAATCAGGTGACACCACTTAGATAGGCAGAGTTCCATTGCAGTTTCAAGACGAGGGCCCAAAGACCGGTTGCGGAATGGTCGCCCGGATGGCTCTGCGGTAAGCCGGAAACAGGCTGGAAAAGATGGGAACTGATGCTCGCGGCATGGGTTATCGGCTCACCGGACAAAGGGGACAACCATGCCAACCGACCCGCAAAGCGCCCTCATCACCATCCAGGCCGGGCTCGCGCAGCTCAGCACCTTGATCGTTTCCTATTCCTTCTCGGCCATCGGCGCCATCATCCTCCTGGTTGTCGGCTATTTCGTCGCCGGTGTCGCCGAGCGCTCGATCTCCGCCGGTCTCGGCCATATCCACGGCTTCGACGCGACCTTGCGTCACTTCTTCTCCAAGATCGTCCGCTACGCAATCCTGATCCTGGTCACCATCATGGTGCTCGGCCAGTTCGGGGTGCAGACCGCCTCCATCATCGCGGCAATAGGCGCCATTGGCCTGGCCATCGGGCTGGCGCTGCAGGGTACGCTGCAGAACATCGCCGCCGGCATCATGCTTCTGGCGCTCAGGCCCTTCCGCATCGGCGAACATGTCGAGGTCGGCTCGATCGCCGGCACGATCGAGGAGATCGGCCTGTTCGCGACCAAGCTGCGCACTGTCGAAGGCGTCTACATCCTGGCGCCCAATTCGACACTGTGGAACCAGCCGGTGCGCAACTTCACCCGCAACGGCGTGCGCCGCACCGACGTCACCTTGAGCATCGGCTCCTGGAACGATATCGACCGCGCGCAAAAGACGCTGCTGGTCATCGCCGGCGCCGAAAAGCGCATCCGGCGCGAACCGGCGCCGATCGCCTTCGTGGCCAATCTCGGCGACACGACCGTTTCGCTTACCTTGCGCTACTGGACCTCCGCCTCCGACTACTTCTCCACCCAGACCGACATGACCAAGCGCGCTAAGCAGGCTTTTGACAGCGAGGGCATCTCGATCCCGCTGCCGCCGCCCGAAGCGCCAGCGCCAGAGGCGCGCAAGCAGTAGCGGGCCCGTCGCGCCAGCGGTTTCAATCAGCCGGCATTCTGAACCGGTCTCGGGGTATCTCGGCTATCGCTGTGATTTCGATCTGCAAGTCCGGATGATAAAGGCGCACGATCTGGACGGTTGTCGTCACGGGATAGGGTTCCGAAAAGAATTCCTTGCGGATATCGCCCGATGCCATGAAGCGCTCGATATCGGTCGCATATTGGGTCAGCGACACGATATCGGCCATCTCACCGCCGATGGCCGCCAGCACAGCCTTGATGTTTTCGAGCGTTTGCCGGACCTGGGCCCGCATATCGCCCTTGCCGACAACCTGCCCCTCGCGATCGAGCGAAACCTGACCCTTGAGATGAACGAGTTGCCCATCCTCGTTGATTTTCACCATGCAGAACGCGCCGAAAGGCTTCCACACCGTTGGGGGATCATAGCTTTTCGCCATCTTGGATTCTTACCTTGTCAGTCCTTCGCGTGGCGCTGCTGATCGTCCGGCGCGAAGGCAAGCTCTACCGGCAGCGGCGTCTGCGCCGACATCGGCGCGAAATTGCCGCTTGTGGCGGCAGGTGTCGGCCGACCCGCCATCACGCGCCACAGAACGAACAGGCAGAAGGCCGAAGCGATGACGATGCCGACATAGATGAAGGTCGCGGTACCGAAGACTGCCGAAAGCGCCGTCACGATGCCGGGCACGATGAAGCCGGCCAGCGACCAGGCAAACAGCATCGAGCTCGACAGCGCCAAAAGCTCGTCCTTGCCGGCGCGGTCGGCGGCATGGGCGCTGGAAAGCGCATAGATCGATTCCGACGCTCCGTCCCAGATCAGGTAGATCACCAGCAGCACCATCAGCGCGCCGCCGTCGAAGACGATGGCGAGCACGCTGGCAACGGTCGCGAGCGCTGCCGCGCCCGCCAGCACATAGCGCCGGTCGGTGCGGTCCGAGATCCAGCCGAGAGGTATCTGCAGGATCAGCGTGCCGACCGGCATCGCCGACAACAGCAGCGCCACATCCGTTTGGCTGTAGCCCTTGGCCGTGGCGTGGATCGGCGCGAAGCCGGAGACGATCATCGACAGGCCGCCGACGGCCAGCATGCCGGCGACGCCGACCGGCGAGATTCGCCAGGCCCGGCGGAGCGCGATCGACGCAGCCTGCGGCGCGGGCGGCTGGGCAAGCCGCGTCATCCCCACCGGCAGGATCGACAGCGCGGTGAAGGCAATGCCGATCAGCGCCGCGGCGGCCGTGTGGATGTCGATCGCGGCGAGCGTGGCATAGCCGACGCCCAGCCCGCCGATATAGGCGACATAGAACACCGCCATCACCCGGCCGCGTATCGCATTCGGCAAGGCATCGTTCAGCCAGCTCTGCGCGACGATGAACAGGCCGCATATGGCGAAACCGTAAAGCGCGCGCGCGGCGATCCACAGCAGCGGGATCGGGCTGGCGCCGATCGCGGCGTTGGAAAGCGCGATCAGCGCCGAGAGCACCATGAAGGCGCGGGCGTGGCCCACTCTTTTGACGAGCGGCCCGGTCAGGATGCAGCCGGCCAGTCCGCCGGCCGAAAGCCCGGTGACGATCAGCCCGGCCCAGGTGGGGTCGAAGCCGTCGGCGCCGAGGCGCACCGGGATATAGGCGAACATCAGCCCGTTGCCGATCGCGATCAGCGCCATCGACACGATGACGCTGGCAATGGCGACCAACGGCGCCGATTGCGCGGCGCGGCCTGGGTCGGTCGTGGTGGGGTTTTTCTCCAGCATGCATTCGCAGCTTGGCTTACCGGCAGGTGAAACGCCGCCGTAAAAGCGACATGGCCGGACTTCCCTTTCCCCCTTGTGGGGGAAGGTGGATTGGCGAAGCGGCAAGACGGATGAGGGGTGTTCCAGCGGAGTGAGACGCTGGTGGCATCTGGAGCACCCCTCATCCGTCTCGGCGCTGCGCGCCGATCCACCTTCTCCCACAGGGGGAGAAGGAAAGAAGCTTATCCCTTCGCCGCCTTGCGGATCGCGGTGGAGGACAGCGAGGAGCGCGGACCGTGGATGAAGGTCCAGGCCGGCGCCTGCATGCGGGCAAGCATCGGCGCGTCGCCCTCGTCGACCCGGGCATAGTCGAAGGTCTTGGCGACCACCGACGACAGGAAGGAGAGCGTGGCGCCCGGACGGTCGATGATCGCGATCGGGAAGGTCAGCACGATCTCGCGCCAGCGCTGCCAGCGGTGGAAGTCGCGCAAACTGTCCGCGCCCATGATCCAGACGAAATCGACGCCCGGGTTGCGCGCCTTGACCAGGGCAAGCGTGTCGGCGGTGAAGCGCACATGCTGCGCCGCCTCGAAGGCGGTGACCTTGATCTTGGGATTCCTGGCGATCTTTTCGGAAAGCGCGATACGCTCGGCGAGCGGCGCCAGTTCCCTCACGCTTTTCAGCGGGTTGCCGGGCGTCACCATCCACCAGAGCTGGTCGAGCGCAAGCCTTCTCAGCGCAATCTCGGCGACCAGCGCATGACCGGCATGCGGCGGATTGAACGAGCCCCCGAACAGGCCGACGGTCAGGCCCTTGGCGGCATGCGGCATGCGGAGATAGGGGGTAGGGACGGGTTGCTCAGATTGGGAAAGCATGGTGCTAGGCCCCCCCCTCTGCCCTACCGGGCATCTCCCCCTCAAGGGGGGAGATCAGCAGTTGCGCCGACGGCACCCAATCTTCAACGTCGGCGATTGGCGAAAGCCAAGGCGACATCCAATCTCCCCCCTTGAGGGAGAGACGCCCGGTCCACCCTCCGAAGCTGCAGCGCAGCTGCTGCGAAGGACGGGCAGGCCACAGAGGGGGGCCTGGGCGCAAACGTCAACCCCTTAAGGCAAACGGCTTCAAGGCCGCACCTGTCCCGACCCGCGCACGCGGTATTTGAACGAGGTGAGCTGCTCGACGCCGACCGGCCCGCGCGCATGCATCTTGCCGGTGGCGATGCCGATCTCGGCGCCCATGCCGAACTCGCCGCCATCGGCGAACTGCGTCGAGGCGTTGTGCAGGAGGATCGCGGAGTCGATCTCGTCGAAGAATTTCTCGGCCGCTTGCTGATCCTCGGCGATGATCGCCTCGGTGTGATGCGAGGAGAAGGTCTCGATATGTTCGATCGCGCCGGCGACGCCGTCGACCAGCTTCACCGCGATGATGGCGTCGAGATATTCCGTCACCCAGTCCGCATCGGTCGCCGGGAGGGCGGCGGCGAAAGCTTTCATCACCTCGGCGTCGGCATGGATCTCGCAGCCGGCGGCGCGCAGCGCTTCCAGGATCGGCACCAGATGCGTGGAGGCCACGGCGCGATCGACCAGCAAGGTCTCGGCGGAGCCGCAAACGCCAGTGCGCCGCATCTTGGCGTTGACGGCGATCTCCACCGCCATGTCGAGCCTGGCCGAGCGGTCGACATAGAGATGGCAGATGCCTTCGAGATGCGCGAAGACCGGCACCCGCGCCTCCGTCTGCACGCGCCCGACCAGGCTTTTGCCGCCGCGCGGGATGATGACGTCGAGATTGCCGTCAAGACCTTTGAGCATCTCGCCGACAGCGGCGCGGTCGGTGGTCGGCACCATCTGGATGGCGTCTTGCGGCAGGCCGGCCGTCTTCAGTCCCTCGACCATGCAGGCATGGATCGCCGACGACGAATTGATCGAATCCGAGCCGCCGCGCAGGATGACCGGATTGCCCGCCTTGAGACAGAGCGCGCCGGCGTCCGCCGTCACATTCGGGCGGCTTTCGTAGATGACGCCGATGACGCCGAGCGGCGTGCGCACGCGCTCGATATGGAGCCCGTTCGGCCGGTCCCATTCGGCAATGACGTCGCCCACCGGATCCTTGAGCGCGGCGATTTCGCGAATGCCGTCGGCCATAGCCTTGATGCGCGACGGGGTGAGTTTCAGCCGGTCCATGAAGGAGCCGGACAGCCCAGCCTCCTCGCCATTCGACATATCGACGGCATTGGCGTCGAGGATTGCCTGCTCGTTGCGCAGGATTGCATCGGCCATGGCGGCAAGCGCGTCGTTCTTGGCCCTGGTGGAAGCGACGGCCAATGGTCGGGCGGCGGCGCGGGCACCACGGCCGATATCGGCCATCAGCGCCACGGTATCTTCGCCGGACTTTTCATGCAGCTTCAGCATGGTTGATCCTCCGCCCTACCTGTTGTTCCTATGCAATTCCGAACGGAAAACCGTTTCCACACTTTCCTGGAATTGCACTAGTCGTCGGCCAATACGTGGTCGCCGGCAACGCTTACCACAAGGTCGTCGCGATGGATCATCGCCGAACGCGCCTCGTAGCCGAGCACGTTTTCGATCTCGGCCGTCTTCAAGCCCGCGATCCTTACGGCATCGGCGGCATCATAGGCAACCAGGCCGCGCGCGATCTCGCGACCCTCGGGCGACAGGATCGCCACCGTGTCGCCGCGCGAGAAATTGCCGCTGACCAGCTTCACCCCGGCCGGCAGTAGCGACTTGCCCGATTTC
Organism: Mesorhizobium sp. WSM4832; assembly: GCF_055811115.1. Lineage (NCBI taxonomy): Bacteria > Pseudomonadati > Pseudomonadota > Alphaproteobacteria > Hyphomicrobiales > Phyllobacteriaceae > Mesorhizobium > Mesorhizobium sp. WSM4832. The sequence goes on from NZ_JBVVQH010000019.1 coordinate 77,717, forward strand.
AGCGCCCCGACGGCGCCGGCATCGACGGTGAGCCGGCCGGCCGGCTCGAGCTGCCCGGCAATCCAGGTCTTGTAGCCCTTCACCGGATTGGCGCTCGGCTTGAAGAAGGTCGCGCGCTCGCCGCGCTCGATCGCCATCAGCGGCGACAGCCTGGTGCCGGACGTGATGATCATGGCGGTGCCGGCGGCGTTGGCAATCTTGCCGGCATCGAGCTTCGTGCGCATGCCGCCGCGCGACAGCTCTGAAGCCGCCGCCCCCGCCATCGCCTCGATCTCGGCGGTGATGCGATCGACCACCGGGATGAACTTTGCCTGCGGGTCCTTGGCCGGCGGCGCCGTATAGAGCCCGTCAATGTCGGAAAGCAGCACCAGCAGATCGGCGCCCATCATCGTCGCCACCCGCGCCGCCAGCCGGTCGTTGTCGCCGTAGCGGATTTCCGACGTCGCCACCGTGTCGTTCTCGTTGATGACCGGCACCGCCTTCATCTTGAGCAGGGTCGAGATCGTCGCCCGCGCGTTGAGGTAGCGGCGGCGCTCCTCGGTGTCGCCGAGGGTCAAAAGGATCTGGCCCGATTTCAGCCCGTCCTTGCCGAGCGCGTCCGACCAGGCGCCGGCAAGCGCGATCTGGCCGACGGCCGCTGCCGCCTGGCTCTCCTCGAGCTTCAGCGCGCGCTTGCCGAGGCCGAGAATGGTGCGGCCGAGCGCGATCGCGCCCGACGAGACGACGAGCACTTCCGCGCCGGCATTGGCGAGCACCGCGATGTCGTCGGCCAGAGAGCTCAGCCAGTCGCGCTTGAGGCCAGTCGCGCGGTCGACGAGCAGCGCCGAACCGATCTTCACGGTGATGCGCCGGTATGATTTCAGCGATTTCATCGATCTTACCGCCAGCGCGTGTCGACGGGGGCCGGAACGGCATCGCGCGCTTCCGCGACCACCGCCATCAGCGCCCGCAGCACCGCTTCGACGCCTTCGCCGGTGACGGCCGAGACGAGCATCGGCGCGCGGCCGGCGGCGCGCTTCAGCGACGCCGCCTTCTTCTTGCGTTGATCCGCGTCGAGGATGTCGATCTGGCTGAGCGCGACGATCTCGACCTTGTCGGTCAGGCCATTGCCGTAGGCGTCGAGCTCGGCGCGCACGGTCTTGTAGGCCTTGCCGGGATTTTCCTCCTGGGCTGAGACCAGATGCAGCAGCACGCGCGTGCGCTCGACATGGCCGAGGAAGCGGTCGCCGATGCCGACGCCCTCATGCGCGCCCTCGATCAGGCCCGGGATATCGGCGAGCACGAATTCGCGGCCGTCGATGCGGGCAACGCCCAGCCCGGGATAGAGCGTCGTGAACGGATAATCGGCGATCTTCGGCTTGGCGGCGGTCACAGCGGCAAGGAAGGTCGACTTGCCGGCATTGGGCAGGCCAACGAGGCCGGCATCCGCGATCAGCTTCAGTCTCAGCCAGATGCTGAGCTCTTCGCCGGGCAGGCCGGGATTGGCGCGGCGCGGCGCCTGGTTGGTCGAGGTCTTGAAATGCTGGTTGCCGAAGCCGCCATTGCCGCCCTTGGCGAGCAGGAAGCGCTGGCCGACGACGGTCAGGTCGCAGATCAGCGTCTCGTTGTCCTCGGCAAAGATCTGGGTGCCGGCCGGCACTTTCAGCGTGATGTCGGCGCCCTTGGCGCCGGTCATGTTGCGGCCCATGCCGTGCGTGCCGGTCTTGGCCTTGAAATGCTGTTGGTAGCGGTAGTCGATCAGCGTGTTCAGCCCGTTGACCGCTTCCGCCCAGACATCGCCGCCGCGGCCGCCATCGCCTCCGTCCGGTCCGCCGAACTCGATGAACTTCTCGCGCCGGAACGACACCGATCCGGCGCCGCCGTCGCCGGAACGAATGTAAACTTTAGCCTGGTCGAGGAATTTCATTGGATTTTCGAGGTTTCTGCTGATTGCCTTGCGCGATTGCTCTAAACCAAGGCGGGGCCAAGGGCGAGGCTGTTTTGTGACGAAAGCGCTGGCACACGCTTTTGCGCATACGGGGAACACGCTAGCACTGGCCGATTGCGACCGAACCTGCGCGACGATCGTCTCCGGTTCTCGTGATTCCGCGTTGGTGTTGGAGTACCGGAATGAAGCTCGTCACCTACAACATCCAGTACGGCATCGGCCTCGATGGAAAATATGATGTCGGCCGCATCGCCGACGCCGTGCGCGGCGCCGATGTCGTCGCCCTGCAGGAGGTGACCCGCAACAACCCGCGCAACGGCGACCGCGACATGGTGGCCGAGATCGGTGAGGCGCTGCCGGACTACTTTGTCGCCTATGGCAGCAATTTCGAAGTCAATGTCGGCTCGCGGCTGGATGCCGGCCGCGCCGTCACCAGGACCTTCCAGCTCGGCAACATGGTGCTGTCGAAGACGCCCATTCATTTGTCGCGCAATCTCCTTTTGCCGCGCAGCCGCAGCCTCGAGACGATGAACTTCCAGCGCGGCGCGCTCGAAGCGCTGATCGAAACGCCGCTCGGCTTCATCCGCTTCTACTCGACCCATCTCGACCACCGCAGCCCGGTAGAACGACAGGGCCAGATCCGCTTCCTGCGCCAGCGCCTATTGAACTACGCGCTGGAAGGCGGCGGCTTGTCTGGCATTCCCGAAATCGGCCTGCCGGACCTGCCCTATCCGGAAGCCTTCATCGTCATGGGCGACTTCAACATGCTGCCGGGCTCGCCCGAATATGTCGAGCTCGCCGGCCGCCCCGACCATGAGTTCGGCATGCCGTTGACCGCCGATCTCGCCGTCGACATCGCCCAGCGTCTTGCCGTCACCGACCTGATCACCTGGGTCGACCCCGACCGTCCCGAAGACAAAAGCCGCCACAAATGCATCGACTACATCTTCACCAGCGCCTCGCTCGCCAGATCGCTGAAGCGCCTGTGGTCCGACCGCCAGGCGATCGGCTCCGACCACCTGCCGCTCTGGGCCGAACTGGACTGATGGCTATCTGTCGGCGTTCTTGCGTTCGACGATCGCCATCATGATCGCATCGCGGTATTCCCCATCGATATAGACGGCGTCGCGCTGCACACCTTCCCTCACGAACCCGACCTTGTCGTAAAGAGAGATAGCGCGAGCATTGTCGGAGTGCACCGAAAGCTCGACACGGACAAAGCCGGCCTTGCGCGCTTGCCTCAAGGTAGCATCGATAAGCCGCAGCCCGAGGCCACGCCCCCGATAAGCGTGAACAATCCCCATTCCGAGCGTGCCGCGATGAGCATGTATGGGCCGATCATGGCGGGTGATATCGCACCAACCGACAACGTCGCCACGAACAACGGCCACGAACCCTGGATCGCCTCTCGCGATACGTTCCTCCATAAATCTTTGGGTTTGAGCCAGCGGCGGCGCCTCTAGGAAGGACAGGTATTTTCGCTCACGCGAAACGAGATCGAGCGCGTGATGAAAGCTTTCAACGTGCGCCAACGTCAACGGCTCGATCTCGATCGTCTTCATATGGCTGCTCTCATCAACCATTAGCTTGACCGCCGCCAACCATCAAAAATGCACCCAGTTGCGCAGGCTCGTCCAGGTCTTGCGATCCAGGCGATAGCGCTCGACCGGCACCTGGCCGGCGACGATCGAGTTCAGCATGCCCTGGCCGGCATACTGGAAGCCGCATTTGTGGATGACGCGGCGCGAGGCCGGGTTGATCACCCTGGTCGAGGCATGCAGCACCTGGATCGAGGTCTTCTGGAAGGCGAGGTCGACCAGCGCATGCGCGGCCTCGGTGGCATAGCCGCGCTTCCAATAGGGTTCGCCGATCCAGTAGCCCAGTTCCAGCCCGCGATCGGTGGTGTTGAGCCCCGCGCAGCCAACGAAGGTGCCGGTGCCGGCAAGCGTCAGCGCATAGACGATGCCGGCGCGGCGCGAGGCTGCCATGGCCAGGAACGCCCTGGCTTCGGCTTCGCCATATGGATGCGGCATGCGGGCCAGCATCTCGGCAACGTGACGGTTGTCGGCAAGCGCAACGAGCTGCTCGAGATCGTCGTGGCGCGGGGCGCGCATGACCAGACGCTCGGTGGCAAGCGCCGGGCAATCGATCGCGTAACTTTCGTCGTCGGTGTCTTCCGCTTCGGCAACCATTTTAGTCCTCCAGGGCAAGAAAAATGAAAAAGGAGAGAGGGCAAGCCCATCTCTCCTGATCCTTTTCTGGCCTGGCCAGACACCGGTTCCCGAGATGGGCGCCGGTGTTATGGTGCGGAACCGGCTACTCCGCGGCTTTGGTAATCGGGTTGACCGATACGTAGGTTCGACCGTTGGCTTTTTTGTTGAAGGTGACTGCGCCGGTCTCGAGCGCAAAAAGGGTGTGGTCCGTGCCCATGCCGACATTGACGCCGGGATGCCAGGTCGTGCCGCGTTGACGGATGATGATGTTGCCCGGGATGACGGCTTCGCCGCCGAACTTCTTCACGCCCAGACGCTTGGAATGCGAGTCGCGACCGTTGCGCGACGAGCCGCCAGCTTTCTTGTGTGCCATCTAACTAACTCCGATGCGCCCTGGGGGCGCTTGAATGGTCTTATGAACGCGTTCGCGTTCCGTTTCAAGTCCGATCCGGCGACCTTGTCGCCGGTTCGTTTTTACTTCTTCGCCAGTTCCTTGGCTTGCTCGCGCCAGTCCTTGATCTGGTCGGCGCTGAACGGCATGTGCTCGTCGATCTTGGCGACATCCTTGTCGGTCAGCTTGGCGAGCTGCGCGAAGGTGACGATGCCCTGCTCGGCGAGGTCCTTCGCCGCGACCGGGCCGATGCCCTTGATCACGGTCAGGTCGTCCGGCTCGCCCTTCGGCGCCTTGAACAGCGGCGCGGCCTTTGCCTCTTCGCTCGCAGCGGCCTCCTTGGGGGCGGCCTCTGCCTTGGGTTCCTTCTTGGCCTTGGCTTCCTTCGGCGCGGCCTCGGCCTTCGCCTCGGCGGCGACTTCCGCCTTGGCTTCTGGCGCCTTGGCCTCAGCCTTGGCTTCCGGCTTTGCGGCGGCCTTCTTCGCCGGCTTGGCGCCACCCAGCAGGATCTCGGCGATCCTGACGGTGGTCAAAAGCTGGCGGTGGCCGATCTTGCGGCGCGAATTCTGGCGGCGGCGCTTCTTGAAAGCGATGACGGTGCGGTTCTTGCCCTGCTCGACGACTTCCGCCGTGACCATGGCGCCATCGACGAAGGGTGCGCCGAAGGTGACATTCTCGCCCTCGCCATGCGCGAGCACATTGCCGATCTCGACGATGTCGCCGACCTTGGCTTCGACTTTCTCGATCTTCAACAGATCATTGGCGGCGACGCGATACTGCTTGCCGCCCGTTTTGATGACTGCGAACATTTTTTGCCTTTCGCTGTTCGGTCGGCCTCGATGAGCCGCCTCAGGCGGTTCGGCCGTCTTTTTGTCAGTCTGCGGGTTTAATAAACAAGCGGCGCGGAAGAGCCTCCACGCCGATTGCGGGCTGTCCCTAACCGAAGGTTGCGTCGGAGTCAAGGCAAGCCCGGCTTTCGCGACTGGTGCAGGAACGAACCGCGCCGCTTGCCAGCGGTTCGCCGCCGTCACCGGGCCGCATTGCGTTCCCGGTCGGCCCGATAGCGAATGCACGGTGAGCCGCAAGCCGGCGAGGCTCCGGCCATCGCGTCGCGACCACATTCGAAGAAGCCGGGAATCGCGCGAATAGGGCCTTGTAACTGAAGCAGCCAGCCGTTATCTAGTGCGCCGCGCCGGCAACGGCCGACCAAGACCTCGCGGAGAGGTGGCAGAGTGGTCGAATGCACCGCACTCGAAATGCGGCATACTCGCAAGGGTATCGGGGGTTCGAATCCCTCCCTCTCCGCCAGTCAAGCCCCGAAAAACCCAGATTTCTGCGGTTCTTGCGTAGGCAGCGTGTTCTTTCCCACCAGGGCGGTCAAACGCGGCTGTCGCGCACGTCGTTCCTTGCGACGTGAAGCGCGTCAGCCACGCTCTCCAACTCGGATATTTTGATCGTTCGCTGGCCCGTCGCCGTGCGGCAAACCACATGTGGCTCACTGCCGGAGCGCGGGTCCGCCTTAGCACCGCATAGCCCATGTGCAAGGCAATTTCGGATATCGGCCAGCGTTCGGATGTCATTCCGGACCCGCTGGCAAGCCTCTGGCTCAACTTCGCGCCAGTGGGCCCACAGTGATGATCCCTCGGGCAACTGGTGATCTGGCTCGATCGCCTCGATACGCGTGCGGACTTCTTCCTCAAGCCATCCCCAATGCATGAGCACATATGCGACAGCCGCCATAAGATCGCGCATGCTCGACTGGGGAGACGGATTTTCAGCCATTTTTGCCGCTCAACGTGCGTCGCGCCATCGACAAATCAGCACTGTCCAACCGCGAGCAACAAACGCACAAGATGATGGCTCCTCCCTACCCAAGTCCAGTTTTACACAACAAGCGGAAGATTGTCGCGGCTAAGAGGGCGCCACGAGCCGGATGTCTCCGCACCGCAGACCTAACCCACCCCTCTGCCTCGCCCGGCGCGCGCTCGGAAACCTCTCTATTCCGCGTCGGCAAAGCGGCGGTGTTTTCTATTGTTTTGACAAGATAGGCAGACATGGTGATGCCGATCCTTGTAGGGGAAAATCAATCGCCTCGCTTGCCGTGCTGCGATGGTCCCCCCTATCCCAGCGTCACCACGCGTTCGATAAAGCGGCCCTTGCCGGCATGACGCTCCCGGATCGATTGAAGCCGGAGGCGGAATTCCTCGACGGTGCCCTGTTTTTCGGCGAGCGCCTGGAGATCGGAAAGTAGGGCTGTCGCCTTGTCATATCCCGCGGGGTTGCGCCGCATGATTTCATCCTCGACGTCCCGCCAGATGCTTTCGCCGCGCTGGCGAATGGCCACAAGCCGCAGCTCGCGCGCCTTCTCGGCCGCCTCCGCCTCCAGCCGCCGCTGCGCTTCCGCGCGTTCGGCCTCGGCGCGCTCTCGGGCAAGACGGATCTCGCGGGCGCGGGTCAGCAGATCGGCAGCTGTGCGCGGAACGCCGGACGGGATAGCCGTCTGGCGGTCGGAGCGCGCCCGTACCAAGGCTCGCAACTCGGCGGATACGTGCGGCTCGCCATTGAACATCTGCATCAGCAGGCCGTTCTTCTCCGCGTCGCTCATTGCCGCGATTATTCGCTCGGCCGTCCCCGGCGGCACCCCATCAAGAGCTGCGGCCTCGCCTCGCTCCGCCGCTGCCTGGACGAGGTCCTGGTTGATGCAGAAGAATTGGGCGAAGGCCTCGAGCGCCTCGGTCAACGGCCCGAGTCCGGGCATCGGCTCCGGTTCATCCGATCCTACCGCTTCGACTTCGACATCCATGAGCCAAATCAGATAAAACAGCCTGAGGTCGCCCGCGAGCGCATCGGCTCGAAGCGACGATAGGATCGCCAGCCAATTTTCGCCGTTATCCCAGCTGCCGGGCTCCAGCTCGTCGCGCCAGATGCTCAAGATGACGTTCTCACCGGCAACCCTGAGCGTCGACGATTCCTCGTTGCCGAGAAAAGCGCCTACGCGGTCGCGGTCGACCAGCCGGGCCGGCAGCTTCATCATCAGGCGGCGCGAGCCCCAGTTTGCCAAGTAGAGGTGAAGATCGAACCAGCGCTCCATGAGCTGGTCCGGGTCGCCACCGAAGTCTCCCCACTCATAGAAATTGGTGAAGCTGGTGGCTGTGATCCGCGCCCGCGACGACAGCTCGCGCAGTGCCCGGCGATCCGCGTCGCCGAGGGTTTTGTCGATCGCCTGAAATTCGTAATATTGGTATTCGCTCATTGCCGCTCAGACCGGATGCAGGAGTTCGTCAGCTTCAAGGATTCTCAGGGCTTCGACGAGAGTTAGGTCCGTATGGAGCCGCCGCCATTTGCCCGTGTGCCGCATCCAGTAGACGTCAAACCGATCTGGTCCGATTCGATCGAGCCTGGTGAACGGCGCATCAAACTCCTCGCCGCGATTGTGTTCCATGCCCGACCGATAGCGTTGCATGAACCGGCATCGCCCTCCCGCCCACGCGCCGCGAATATCGTAGTTCCATTCGTTGGGTCGGATCGCCGACGGAGCTTCAGGAAGACCGCAATTAGCTTCTGCCTTCTTCTCCCGCTCGTCGACCAGCCTCGCCCCTGCCCTGATCAACTGCGTGCCTCGCGATGGCATCCCACATGTTCACGGCGGACGTTGCGACCAAGCTGCGGTCTTTGCCGGCGCGTTTGCGCCAGACCCAACGACTGATGTTGTTGCCGCTTGAGTCTCCGGTCTAAGGTCTCTTTGCCTCGGAATAATCCGCGTGCCCACTCCATTTTAGAACGGCTATCCCTAGCTTCGTCCATCTGGCGCCTTTGTCCGAGACAAAGGCGCTTGTCTCCCGTGGCACGCTGAAGACATCGGGATGGGCGGCCAATATCCGGGCGAACAAGGTCGAGCCGGTATGGCCAAAACCACAGATAAATATGGAAGCTTTCGGCTTTGGAACAAGCCGTGCCCACACCCCTGTTCACCTATTGCGTCTCTCCCGAAGACTTATTCGAATCCTCTTCTCTCGATGATTGCAATAAGGAATGTTCCCACAGCGACGGCGATGACCCGGCGCGGGATTTGAGACAGCAGCCACACCTTCGGCGGCGGCCTTCGTTTGACGAGTACGCTGCCTTCCGAGCGCATCCCGCTGGGCCGGCTCGCCGGGCAATCTGGCAACGGCTCAAAGCGCGACGGTTTGCGCATTCGACGGCGCTAATGTGTTATGTATTTCATGGAAGGGGCCACATGAAATTGCGACTGGCAGGCAAAGCCGCGACTTGATTGAATTGAGAGTGCGTTGAAAGTGCGCGCGATGAGGTTCTGGGCCGCCATTGTCGGTTTGTTTTTCCTGGCTGCAGCCGATCTGCTGCAGGCAGGTGCCCTTGCTGCCGGCAACAACCGAGTCGCCCTGGTCATCGGCAACAGCAAATATGTCTACGCGCCGGCCCTTCCCAATCCCGCCGGCGATGCTCGCCTGATGGCCGAAGTCTTGCGCAAGGCGGGGTTCAACGTCATCGAAGGCGTCGATCTCGACTATGCCGGAATGCGTGATCGGTTGAACAAGTTCACCGAAGCCTCGTACGACGCGAACACGGCACTGATCTACTACGCCGGCCACGGCATGCAGGTGAACGGCAAGAATTATCTGATCCCCGTCGATGCGGAGCTCACGGCGCCCGCGCATCTCAAGACCCGCACCATCCAGATCGACGAGTTGCTCTCAGCTCTCCCGACGGACCCGGCCGTCGGCATCGTCATCCTCGATGCCTGCCGGGACAATCCGCTGGCGAGGACCCTGGCGGCTTCGTTGCCGAAGAGCCGCTCGACCACCGCGCCGGGCCTGGCACCCATCGACGTCACGGCGGATGTCGGCACCGGCGGCGTGCTGATCGCCTTTGCGACAGACCCTGGAGCCGTGTCCTACGACGGCAATGGCGCCAACAGCCCCTACACGATGTCGCTGGCCAGGCATCTTGCCGAACCGGGCGTGGAGATCCAGAGCGCGCTGACCCGAGTTCGCGGTGAAGTGACGGCTGAAACGGACGGGCGCCAGCGACCTTGGCACAATGCCTCGCTCGGCCGCGAGGTCTTTATCGGCCCGCAAGCGCCGCCATCGGCCGCCCCAGCTCCGCAACCGTCGGCCACGGAGAATCCGGCCCAGCCCCCAAGCTCAGACGCGCGCGGATGGGAAATCGAGCAGCGTGTCTGGGACGAGGCCTCGAAGCGCAACACGCTGGCGCATTACGAGGCCTATCTGCAGCAATTTCCGAAGGGCGCGTTCGCCGATCTCGCCCGCCTCAACATCGATCAGCTCAAGAAGCCCCCCATCAGCAATACACCGACCGTTGTCGCCAATACTGAGAGCGACGCGGCGCGATTGGCCACTGCGGCGCAACCTCCTGCCGCGGCCAGCAATCCGGAAACCGACGTCGGGACCGATCTGACGGAAGGCTTGATCGGCCTTGATCGTCAGGAAAAGATCGATGTGCAGGAAAGGCTGCTGGCGATCGGTTACGACCTGGACGAGGCCGACGGCGACTTCGGCGTCAAGACGCGCCGCGCCATCGGCCGTTGGCAGGAAGAAAACCGGTTGCCCCCGACCACCTTTCTGACCCCGGGGCAATACGCTCGCCTGAAACTCGACACGGACGATGCCCTGAAGAGCTACCGCGCCCAGCCGGCGCCGGAAGCGGAAGCGAAGAAACCGGAAAGCGCCGCATCGCAAAAGACCGAGAAGCCGCGGCCCGCCGTCCGTGCGAAGCCGAGACAACAACGCGAGGCAGCCAATCCAAGACCGGCGCCGAAATCAAAGACGGCACGAAAGTCCCGGTTCCGCACCTGCAGCGGCATAGACGGCACCTTCGAGGTCCCCGCGTCGCAGAGATGTCCGTTGAGCGGCTACGCGCATTATTGAATGCCGTGGCGGACTGCGGAATCACCCAAAACCGTTCCCGCCCATCAGTTTCTCGCCCAATCCTCGTGTCCATGGCGCACGCGGATAATGAGGATGTCACCGTCTTCCTCGATCCGGTAGACGACGAGATGGGCCTTGCACAGATGGACCCGCATCGGCGGCGACAACTCAAATCGCTCCCGCGCGATGCGCGGGCTGGCGGCGATCAGATCGAAGATGGCAAACAATTCATCATGATATTGTCTGGCCTGCTCTGGGCCGAACAGGCGGACACCCTGCTCGGCAATCCCGATAATGTCCTCTTCCGCCGCTATTGAAAGGCGGAACCCCATTATCGATCGCCGCGCGATGCCTCTGCCCGTTTGACCGCCTCTGCAAAAAGCGTGTCCTTGGAGCGCCTGCCGACTCCGCTCTTCAGGCCGTCATCGACAAAGCGCTGCATGGCCGCGATCTTGTCGTTGCGCTCTTGATCCCTGCGGATCAGGTCGCGCACATAGTCGCTCGCATTGGCATAGCGCCCCGTTTGGGTCTGAGCCTCTACCCATTCCTTCATGGGATCGGGCAATGATACGTTCATCGTCGCCACATCGGCCTCCATGCAGACAGTATGGCAGATTTTGACAAATTTTGTCAAAATCTTCGGTGCTACCCTTCGTACATTGCGCCATGCATCGCCTTGGGAAGATAGTCGTAGGCGCGCCTATCACTGCGAACGCCAACCTCTGCAGTCCGCGTATCTTCGGAAACAGGAGCACGTCATCAAAATTGTGGGTGCGGAGCGCGTTCGCCCTGGATGAGGTTTGCAAGGCGAATGATCCGCCATAAATTGGGCTGCGGCGGGCGCGTGAGGATGACATGAAGAAGGAAGAGGCCGAAAAGCTCCTCGGCCGCGGCAGGGACGACTTCGAGCTTGGCCCGATAGAAGACTATCTGCATGCCATAGCGACCGAGCGCGACGTGCCGGATGTGGCGATGGTCCTGTGCACGATCCGGATTGAGGAGTCTGCTCCCCTGCTGCGCGCGATCCTTGATCGCGCCGCCGATGGAGAGCCTCTGTCGGACGAGGACGAGATGCTGGTCTTCAGGGGCCTGCATATTCTTGGCGGCGCCCGCGACAGCCAGGCATGCCAATCCCTGCTGCGCCTGTTGCGCCGCCCCATGGAGGAAACCGACGGGCTGCTTGGCGATGCCGTGACCGAAACCTTGTCGAGCATCGTCGCGGGCGTCTTCGACGGCGATGCCGACGCGCTGTTCGATATGATAGCCGACCGCTCCGTCGACGAATTCATCCGCGACGCAGTGCTTGGCGCTGTGACCTTTTTGACCTGGGACGGCCGTATCGAGCGCGGCCGCACACGGCAGTTCCTTGAGCGGTTCTACCACGAAAGGCTGGCCGACGACTGGGATTGCGCCTGGGTCGGCTGGCTGGAGGCGATCGCCATGCTTGCCCTGCGCGACCTCGTTCCGCTTGTCGACAGCGCCTGGGACGAGGACCGCATACCGGAAGATGCGTTTGATCGCAGCGACTTCGAACGCGATCTGCAGGAGGCCGAGCAGGAACCGGGCGACATCGGCCGGTTCGACCGCGCCAGGCTGAGTTACATCGAGGATGTCCTTGAGTCGCTGGACTGGACTCGCGGCCTTGGCGATGACGACGATTTCGAGCTTGATGAGGACGATTTCGAGCTTGATGAGGACTGGCAACCCTCATTGCCAGAGTCGATCTGGTCGCACGCGAAGCCGGCCACAAATACCTGGCGCGACGTCGGGCGCAACGATCCGTGCCCTTGTGGGAGCGGCAAGAAATTCAAGAAATGCTGCCTCGCAAGCCAACAATAGGACGAGCATGACGCGCCGGCCGATTCGACCTCAACCTGGTCCCCCGGACTGATGCGTCGGAAACCCTTGAGCGGCTACACGCATTATTGGTGCGTCCCGCCGTCGAGCCACCATTACCAGCTGATCCCGACTTTCGCCTTGCCGGCATAGCTCTGGACATTGCCCGAGAACTCACCCTGGAAGCCGAGCGAGGCAAACAGGCCGGAGCGGGATGTGTATGTCGCGCTGGCATTGACGAGCGCGGCGTTGGTGTCCGGCTCGGCGCCGTCGATGGTGAATGTCGCGCCGGGCAGGCTTTGGAACGTCGCCGTCACCTTGCGGTCGGTGCTGCCGTTGATCGCCCAGGCGGCGCGGCCCGACAGCGTCAGCTTCGCGCCATCCTGCAGCGCGATGTCCTTGTCGAGGTTGAGGCCCAGCTCGAAGCGCGTGGCGGTGGTCGTCTGGGATGCGTAGCCGAGCGCGAAGTCGCCGGAGCCGGCGCTGGTCTCGGCATAGCCCGGCAGGTGATAGGCCGTGGCCTGGAAGGCGGCGTAGGGCGTCAGCGCGGCGACCGGCGTGGCGAAGCTGTAGCCGCCCTCGACGCGTCCCGACCAGGTCTGCGCGTTGAAGGAAGCCTTCAGCGTGTCGCCCGGCACGGCCCGGCTGGTGTCGGTGTCGTGGAACCCGTAGGCCAGCGCGCCGGCGACATAGGCGTCGCCAAAACCCTGCCGGCCGAAGACGCCGAGATTGAACGTGCCGGCGTGGCCGGAGCCGAGATCATCAGACAATGAGAAGCTGGACGAGCCGCCGCCGATCGCCACGCCGAGGCGGCTGTCGCCCCAGTTCCTGACGATGCCGCCGGCGACGCCAAAAATATCCGCATTCGTGTCGTGCGAGCCGACGACGGCATCGCCGCCGATCTTCTGCGCACCGCCATAGACGGCGCCCCATGCCTGCCAGCGGCTGGCGAAGACGGAGCCCACCAGGTCGGCCCCCAGCAGGTCGGCATTGTGGCTGGCCTTCATGCCGAGCGCGGCGAACTGGTCCTTGCCGCCGGCCGCCTCTTCTGCCGTATAGGCCGTCGCCGCACCGCCGCCGGCCGTAGCCGCCTCGCCCTGGCCTGCCTGGGCATCGAGCGCGTTGATGAACTGGTCGGCGCTGTCGATGCCGGCATTGGCAACACCGGCCGCCACCTCGCCGGAGAGCTGGGAAAGCCCTTCCGCCGTCAGGCCGCCGAACGCCAGCGGAATGCTGCCATTGGTGTCGAAGGCGTCGATGATGGCGTCACCGACGGCTTGCTGGTTGCCGGAAAGCCCTGTGCCTGGCGGCGGAACGAACGCCAGCGACAGATCGAGATAGGCGTGGGTGTCGTCGTAGCTCAAATCCGCCTTGAAACCGGAAGGCAGGTTGGTGTCGACGAGCGAGCCAAAGGCGTCTTTGACACTGGCCGCGGTCAGGATGGTGTATTGCTTGGCGACATAACCGCCATTGGCGTAGACGGCATTCACCGTCGCCCCGTCGAGCGTCGCCGTGCCGGTGACGTTGGCGAACGACGAGGTCGCCGGATCGAGCTGCACCAGATATTGCGCGCCGGACTGGAACGTCAGATCGCCCGATATCGTCATCGACGTGCCGGGCGTGCCATTGCCTGGCGCCAGAATGCCGCCGGACGCGATGGTCACGGTGTTGGGAGGATCGACAAGGCCGGTGCCGGTCAAGGTGCCGCCGGCGTTCACGGTCACGCTCGATGAGCTGGTGATCGCGCCGTCGACCTCCAACACGCCGCCGTCGATCGTGGTCGCGCCGGTATAGGTGTTGGTGCCGGAGAGAACGAGCGTGCCGGTGCCGGTCTTGGTCAACGAGCCGTGGACGCCGCCGGAGAAACCACCGTCCTGGATCACGCCCGAAAAAATGGTCGAGAGATTGTTGCCGCCGACCGCGAGATCCGCCGCGCCGAGAAAGACACTGCCGTCACCCCCGATCGAACCGACTGTGGTGCCGCCGGTCGTGAGCCCTGAAATATCCAGCAACCCGCTGCCGTTCAGGGTGAAGCGGGCAGTCCCGCCGCTGGCACTCTCGGCTATATAGGCCTGGCCGCCGCCGTTGGTGATGATGCTGGCGCTACCGGCCGTGCTGGTGCTGGTGAAGGCGAGGCCGCCATTGTTGGTGATGTGGGCGCCGCCGGCCGTGCTGGTGCCGAAGAAGGCGAGGCCGCCATCGTTGGTGATGTGGGCGCTGCCGGCGTTTGTTGCGTTGAAGAAGCTCGTCGAGCCGTTGTTGGCGATCGAAGTGATGCCTGTCGTGTCGGCATTGACGATGCTGAATATGGCATTGTTGACCACGGCGCCGACGATTTTGCCGGTATTGCCGGTGTCGCCGAGCTGCAGGGTGCCGGCCGAGATCGTCGTGCCGCCGGTGTAGGTGCTGGTCCCGGTAAGGGTTGTGATGCCGGTGCCATTTTGCGCAACAGAACCGATTCCCGAGATCGCACCGGCGAAGGTGTAGGCGTCGGACCGGTTGAACGCCAGCAGGCCGTTGTCGACAACGTTGCCGACGATCGACCCGCCGGCCCCGCCATTGCCGAGCTGCAGCGCGCCGGCAGCGATTGTCGTCCCGCCGGAATAGGTGTTGGCGCCGGTGAGGATCGTGGTGCCGGTGCCGATTTGCGCAACCGAACCAGTTCCCGAGATCGCGCCGGCGAAGGTATAGCTGTCCGACCGGTTGAAGATCAGCGTCCCATTGTCGGCGACGTCGCCGAGGATCGAACCGCCGGCGCCGCCATTGCCGAGTTGCAGCGCGCCGGCTGCGATCGTCGTCCCGCCCGAATAGGTGTTGGCGCCGGTGAGGATCGTCGTGCCGGTGCCGTTTTGAGCGAGCGCGCCGGTGCCGCTGATGGCGCCGGCGAACGTATTGGTGTCGGACCGATTGAAGGCCAGCAAGCCGTTGTCGAGCACGTCGCCGACGATCGATCCGCTGGCGCCGCCGTTGCCGAGTTGCAGTCTGGCCCCGGCATCGATCGTGGTGCCGCCGGTATAGGTGTTGGCGCCCGAGAGTATCTGCGTCTGTGCGCTGGGAAACACATGGAGCGCACCAGTTCCGGTGATGGCGCCGGCGAAGTTGGTCCCTCCGCTCAGGTACAGTGTGGCGCCCCCGGTTGTGATCGTGCCGCTGCCGAGGAGGGTGTTCACGCTTGTGTTGAAACCGTTCAGGTCGAGCGTGGCGCCGCTGTCGACCGTCGTCGAGACTCCGTCGGCGAGGAATCCGGTGCTGAATGCGAGACTGCCAACGCGTAAGGTGCCGCCGGCCACCTCATAGGTGTTGCTAAAAAGTTGGCCGAAGCCCACCGACGTCGGCGCGAACACCACCGTGCCGGTGTCGGTCGCGGAGCCGATCTTCATGTTCGCGTCGCCGCCGATGCCAAGAAAGCCATCCAGCGTCAGCGTCTGTCCCGCCGCCGCACCGAACGTCGCGGTAGCCCCATCGTTTATCGCGATGTCGTTCGTCAGCGTCGCCGTGGCATTCGCGCCGAGCGTGCCGCTACTGGTGAACGTCACAGTGCCGGTTCCGAGCGCTCCGCTGGCCCCGATGCGCAGCGCGCCGCCGGCGATATTGGTCCCGCCGGCATAGGTGTTGTTGGTGTGATTGAGAACGACAGAACCGGGGCCGGCCACGGTCAGTGCGCCGGCGCCAGTGACCAGGCCGTCGACCGTCAGATGTGCCGCGAAGCTGGCGGTGGTGACCACCGTATTGGAATTCAGTAGCAGCGTTGCCGTGGTCGCAAAATCGGCTGCGAAATTGACGCTCTGCACATTGATCGCAGCCGACCCCGAACTGACCTCCATGGTCAGTGTTCCCGCTTGCAGGTTATAACCGCTGTTGGCGATGGAACTATCGAGGTTTAGCGTGCCGACCTTGTACGGACCGCCGGTCAGAACAACGGCGTAGTTCCAGTTTGGAACGACCGCGTTGAAAGTCGCGGTTACATCGGACGCATTGGGAAAGCTGGCCGGATTCCAGTTCGCCGAATCGCTCCAGTTTCCATTGCCATTGGTGGTAATCCAGGTGCTGTCAGCCGCCGCCGGCAGTGAGGCCGCCAGCACGGCCGCCATGGAGGTTGAGGCAAGAAGAACTTTCGCACGAGCCGCTCGACGAGCCGCGCCCGAAAATATCACGCCAGACATGCCTTGCCCTCACAAAAGACCGTCGCGCGCCCTACCGGCGCAACAACATCGGCAAGCTGCGCCGACTGCAACGACCCAAGGCGTGTCTCATCACGATTATGAAGGCTTTGAAAGAGAACCCGTGCGCCACTTGCAATAGAGAGGCCAACTATAGTCGAGGGCAAGAGTTGTCCCCGCGCCATTCCGCTTTTCATCAAGCATGTTGCCTGCGGGCAACAGGCACCGGAAGGTAACTAAAGCTTTACGTGTCAGGTATATTAGCGCTAGCTGTTGAAAGCTGGATGGTTTCGCGTAGAATTTTCGGTGAGGTTTGACGATTGAGGCACCATAAAAAAAGAAGACTTGGAAAAACTCCTCGCCAATGGCAGCGACAACTTCGAACTGTTCCCGATAGAAGACTGCCTTCATGCCGTAGCGACGACAGGTGCCGGATCTCGCAATCGGCCTGTGCACGATCAGGATCGAAGAATCCGGTCCCGCGTTGCGCGCGGTCCGAAGACGGCAGCCGCCTTTGCCGCTGGCGTGGGCGAGCCCGACGGAATCGGTGGTCAATCCTTGGCGCGACGTCGGGCGCAACGATCCGTGCCCTTGCGGCAGCGGCAAGAAATTCAAGAAATGCTGCCTCGCAAGCCAACAATAGAACGAGCATGATGCGCCGGCCGCGTCTGCCTTAACCTGGTCCCCCGGATTGATGCGTCGCGATCGCTGCGAGAAAAACCTCCCCGAACTCCTTCAGCTTCGCCGCACCGACGCCATTCACCTCGGCGAAATCGTCGAGGTCGCGCGGGCGGCGCTCGGCCATGTCGATCAGCGTGCGGTCGGAGAACACCACATAGGCCGGAACCTGGCGCTCCTTGGCGAGCCGCAGCCGCAGCGTCTTGAGCGCTGCCAGCAAGGAAGCGTCCACGCCCTCGCCGCCCGTGGCGGAGCCCTGCGCGGCGCGCTTCCTGCCGCGCGCCAGCGGATCTCGCGTCTCGACGCGGTACTGGAATGCCACCTCGCCACGGCCGAGCGCGCGGCCGCTTTCGGAGATGGCGAGCCCGCCATGGCCGTCGGGATCAGGCACCAGGAAGCCGCCGGCGACAAGTTGCCTCATCAGCGACATCCACACCGCCTTCCTGTGCGCGATGCCGGTTCTGAAGCTGGCGAGCTTTTGATGGCCTCTCGCCAGCACCTTTTCGGTCTCATGGCCAAGCAGGATGTCGATGACATGGGCGGCGCCGAAGCGCTCGCCGCTCTGCGCGACCGCGGCAAGGATGATCCGCGCCTCCGTCCCGCCATCCGCGCGCGGCGCCTGGTCGAGGCAGTTGTCGCAATTGCCGCAGGCCTGCGCCTCCTCGCCGAAATAGCCGAGCAGCACCTGGCGCCGGCACTGCGCCGTCTCGCAATAGCCGATCAGCGTGTCGAGCCGGCGATGCGCCCGCCTTTTGTGCTCGGGCGAGGTATTCTCGTCGTCGATGAACATCCGGCGCGTGCGGATGTCGCCGGGGCCGTAGAGCATATGCGCCTCCGCCGCCCGTCCGTCGCGTCCGGCGCGGCCGATCTCCTGGTAATACGCCTCCAGGCTGCCCGGCAGATCGGTATGGAAGACATAGGCGACATCGGGCTTGTCGATACCCATGCCGAAAGCGATGGTCGCGACCATGACGACGCCGGAGAGCGTCATGAACGCGTTCTGGTTCGCTTCACGCGCCTCCTTGCTCATGCCGGCATGATAGGCAAGCGCGCGCACGCCGTTCTTCTCCAGGAAAGCCTCCATCTCCTCCGTCTTGCGGCGCGACAGGCAATAGATGATGCCGCTCTTGCCCTGGTGACGCTCGACGAAGCGCAGCAGCTGGCGCTTGCTGTCCTGCTTGGCCTCCATCGCCAGCTTGATGTTGGGCCGGTCGAAACCCAGCACCAGGGTCTCGGCGCGCCCGGCAAACAGCCGCGCTTCGATATCGGCGCGCGTCGCTTCGTCGGCCGTCGCCGTCAGCGCAATGATCGGTACGTCGGCAAACAGCCCGCGCAATCGCGACAGATCCTCATATTCGCGCCGGAAGGCCGGTCCCCATTGCGAGATGCAATGCGCCTCGTCGATGGCGATCAGGCCGACGTCGAGCCGCGACAGCGCCTCGAGCATCCGATCCGTCATCAATCGCTCCGGCGCCATGTAGAGCAGCCGCGTCTGCCCGGCCGCCACGCGGCGCCAGGCCGCGACATTGGCCTCGCGGTCGAGCGCGGAATTGATCGTCTCGGCGGCCACGCCGGCAAGGCGCAAGGCGGCGACCTGGTCCTGCATCAGCGCCACCAGCGGCGAAACCACGATGGTAAGCCCGCCTTTGACCAGCGCCGGAACCTGATAGCAGAGCGATTTGCCCGCACCGGTCGGCATGACCGCCAGCACATGGCGCCCGGCAAGCAACGCCTCGATGACAGCGGCCTGTCCGGGGCGGAAGTCGTCGAAACCGAACACGTCCTTCAGGACACGCCGCTCGTGATCCTCGGCCCGCATGCCGGCTGCCTGTGCCGGCATCAGGCTGACACCGAGGAATTCGTTTTCGGGAGGATGTTAAGACCAGCCAAGTGATTCACCGCGTGATGCCTTGGAGTAGCGCAGCCGTCATCCGGCCACAACCGCGCTTTGCGGGAACCTGTCGCCTCGCGCCAATGCATGTCGCCCCGAAGTGTGCAGCGGTTCTGGGACAACGACATGCATAAGAACAAAAACTTAAAGCGTGTCGCCTGAATCCGTTTCAGCGCGACACGCTTTATGTCGTCATCGGAAAGCCATCGCTGGCATATCGGCCTGAGAGTCCCGCCGGCGTATTCTCCGATGCTACAACGTCCAGCCGCCTGACACCGCGGCGGTCGACGCAAAAGGAGACTTCGCATGATCGACCCCGCCACGCTCGTCACCTACGTCGCGGTCGTGTTCGGCTTTGTCTTCATCCCGGGACCCGCCACGCTGCTTACGGTCGCGCGCGCGACCAGCTCGGGCACGAAGGTCGGCATTGCCACCGGCGCCGGTGTCGCCGCGGGCGACGTGATCCACACCATCATGGCCATTGTCGGCATCTCGGCCATAATCGCCGCGTCGGCGATGTTGTTCAGCATCATCAAATATATCGGCGCGGCCTATCTCGTTTATCTCGGCATCCGCGCCATTCTCGAAAAGGCGCCGGCCGATCTGGCGGGCAGATCGCTGCCCATCTCGGCCGGCAGGGCCTTCCGGCAGGCGATCCTGACCGAGGTGCTCAATCCGAAGACCGCTTTGTTCTTCCTGGCCTTCCTGCCGCAGTTCGTGCACCCGCAAGGCGGTTTCGTGATGCTGCAGCTGATGGCGTTGGGCATCATCTTCGTCCTGCTCGGGCTCTTCAGCACGGTCGTCTTCGCCGTCAGCGCGGGCGGCCTGGGTTCCTTCCTGCGCCGCAATCCGGCAGTGCTGAAATGGCAGGGCAAGGTGGTCGGCGGCATCTATTGTGGGCTCGGCGTTCGGCTTGCCCTGCAGCAGCGCTGAACTTGCACGGGCTTGGCGATATCCGGCCGTTAAACTTATCTTTACCCTGCTGCGGCACCGTCGCTCTTCTCTGCGGCGGTGTTTTGAGTACCGCAGCGGCGCCACAAGCGCCCAGGCAACAAACCCGCGCTTAACGGCGCGGGTTTTCCTTTGAATGGCTGACCCTCAACCGAGGAAGTCCGCCCGGCAAGGCGCAAAGCTGTCGACCAGCCGCCCGGCCTCCAGCGCCTTGACGCCATGCACGAGATTGGACGGCACGATGAAGCTGCTTCCTGTTTCCAGCACCTCCGATCGGCCGTCGATAGTGACCTCGAAGCGGCCCTCGGCGACATAGCTTGCCTGCACATGCGGATGCGAATGCAGAGCGCCGACGCCGCCCTTTTCGAAGGCGAACTCGACCATCATCAGTTCATCGGTATGCACCAGCACGCGCCGTCGGTTGCCGTCCGGCGTCGGCTCCCAGGCCTTCTCGCCTGCATGGGAAAAAATCTCGGTCATCGCTTGGCTTCCATTCGAAGTTGGCAGGAAACGGTCACCGCGCCAGCCAGCCGCCGTCGACCGGCATCGCCGTGCCGTGCACGTAGTCCGACGCTGGAGCGAGCAGGAACACCGCCGCGTCGCCTATATCGCCGGGCTGGCCCCAACGCCCGGCCGGGATGCGCCCGAGGATGGCGGCGCTCCGATCGGGATCGGCGCGCAGGGCTTCGGTGTTGTTGGTCTCGATATAGCCCGGCGCGATCCCGTTGACATTGATGCCTTTCGCCGCCCACTCGCAGGCGAGCAGCCTTGTGAGGCCGAGCACGCCATGTTTCGAGGCCGTATAGGAGGCGACGCGGATGCCGCCCTGGAAGCTCAGCACCGAGGCGACGTTGACGATCTTGCCGCGCCGCCCTGGTTGCGCCAGCACGCGCCTGGCAAAACCCTGGCAAAGGCGAAACACCGTCTTCAGGTTGATCTCCATCACCTCGTCCCAATCGGCTTCGGTAAGGTCGACCGCGTCCGCGCGCCGGATGATGCCGGCATTGTTGACCAGTCCGTCGAGCGGGCCGCTCTGCGCCCAGACCCGGTCGAGCATGGCGGCTGCCGCGGCCGGATCGCCAAGATCGGCCTTGACCGCCTCGAAGCTGCCGCCCGCCGCCGCGACTTTTTGTGCCGTATCGTCCATGGGCGAGCGGCCGACGCCGACGACAAGGCCACCGGCGCGCGCCACCGACACGGCGATGCCTTGCCCGATACCGGTGTTGGCGCCAGTGATGAGGATGCGCTTTCCGGTGAGACTGAAGGCGGAAAGATCGCTCACCGGAGCTGGTCCATCGTCACCGGGTCGACGTCGGTGTAGTCGACATTGTCGCCTGCCATCGCCCAGATGAAGGCATAGTTGGATGTGCCGGCGCCGGAATGGATCGACCAGCCGGGCGACAGCACCGCCTCCTCGTTGCGCATGACGATATGCCGCGTCTCGTCCGGCTCCCCCATGAAATGGAAGACGCGCTGGCCCTCCGCCAGATCGAAATAGAGATAGGCTTCCATGCGCCGGTCATGCACATGGCAAGGCATGGTGTTCCACACCGAGCCGGGCGCGAGTTGCGTCATGCCGACGACGAGTTGGCACGTCTTGACGCCATCGGCATGGATGAACTGGAAGATCGAGCGTTCGTTGCTGGTCGCCTGGCTGCCGAGGTCGAGCCGCTTGGCGTCGCCGATGCGGATCAGCTGGCCGGGATAGGTCTGATGCGCCGGCGCGCTCAGCAAATAGAATTTTGCCGGCTTGTCCGGGTCCGCCGAGGCGAACGAGACTTCCTTCGTACCCATGCCGAGATAGACCATGTCGCGCGCCGCCATCTCATAAGGCAGGCCATCCGCCGTCACCGTTCCTGCGCCGCCGATATTGACGGCGATCAGCTCGCGGCGGTCGAGAAATGCCTCGGTGCCGGTCGGCTTGATCGCTTCGAGCGGCAGGATCTTATCGGTCGGCATGGCGCCGCCAACGATCATGCGGTCGTAATGGGTGTAGGTCAGGCTGACGGCATCGGACTGGAACAGCCCTTCGATATGGAAATGGTGGCGCAGCTCGTCGGTGCCCATGGCTGCGGCGGCGGTGGGATCGATGGCGAAGCGCGACGAAAATTCGGTGTGTTTGTGGTCCATTTTACCTTGCTCGCCATTTTACCTTGCTCGAATGATCACTCGGTCGCCGCGGCTTTCACCGATTTGGCGTAATAGGCCTGTCGTGCCTGCAGCCGCTCGCGATAGCGCTGCTGGCTGCGGGTGAGATGCGCGCGCATCGCCTCGCGCGCGGCACCGGCATCTCCGGCCGAGATCGCATCGAGGATGACGAGATGCTCGCGCTGCAGGCCGCGTTGGTAGTCGTCCGACTGGACGAGCTCGGTCGACCAGGGCGAGGTCACGTCGCAGGGAATGGCCCGGCGTCCAAGCACGTCGAGCATCTCGACATAGAACGGGTTGTTGGTGGCGCTGGCGATCGCCCGGTGGAAAGCGAGATCGGCCGGGCCGGTCGGCTGGCTGGCGAGCAGGAGCCGCTCGAACTCGAAGAAAGCCTCCTGGATCGCGGCCTCCTGCGCGGCATTGCGGCGGATGGCGGCAAGGCCTGCCGATTCGATCTCGATGGCGAGCCGTACCTCGAGCACATTGAGCGCGATCGAATCCTTGCTGCCCATGTCGGCGGCCAAAACGCCCAAGGTCGTGGAAATATGCTCGCTGACGAAGACGCCGGCGCCTTGCCGCGGTTCGACCAGGCCATCGGCGGCAAGCTTGGCCAGCGCCTCGCGGATGACGGTGCGGCTGACCCCGAACGTCTCGGTCAGCTGGCCCTCGGTCGGCAGCTTGTTGCCGGGCGGGATCCCGCCCGCCAACAGCTGCTTGCGGATCGCCGCGACCACCGTCTCCGACAGTTTCGGCTTCCGTTCGATCCTGAGATCCGTTGCGACCGTGGACACCTGAGTGACTCCTGATGGAAAAGGCCCCGTTAGTGGAAAAGGCTTGGCAGCCACAGTGATATTTCCGGCACATAGGTGACAAGCATCAGCACCGCGAAGGCCGCCCCGTAGAACGGCCAGATCGACCGCATCGCCGTCCAGATCGGGATGCGGCCGATGGCGCAGCTGACGAAAAGCACCGCGCCCACCGGCGGCGTGCACAGGCCGATGCCGAGATTGAGGATCAGGATGACGCCGAAATGCACCGGGTCGACGCCATAGGCCATGACCACCGGCAGGAAGATAGGCGTGGTGATGATGATCAGCGGCGACATGTCCATGAAGGTGCCGAGGATCAAAAGCACGACGTTGATCAACAGCAGGATCACCAGCCTGTTGTCCGACACCGATTGCAGGAACGCGACGAGCGCCGCCGGGACCCTGAGATAGGCGAGCAGCCAGCCGAAGGCCGCCGCGCAGCCGATGATCATCAGCACCATCGCCGTGGTGCGCACCGCCGCGGTGGTTGCGGCGACGAAGTCGCTCCAGCTCATCGAGCGGTAGATGATGAGCGTCACCAGGAAAGCGTAGACGATGGCGATGCAGGAGCTTTCCGTGGCGGTGAAGATGCCGGACCGGACGCCGCCGAAGATGATCGCAATCAGGATAAGACCGGGAACGGCGGCAACGAGCAGCTGCAAGGCGCGCCCGAAGCCGGCGAAGGGCTCGGTGGGATAGCCGCGCCGGCTGGCAACCCAGTAGGCGGTGACCATCAGCGACAGCGCCAGCAGCAGGCCTGGTATGACGCCGGCGGTGAACAGGTCGGCGATCGAGATGCGGCCGCCGGCCGAGATCGAATAGATGATCATGTTGTGCGACGGCGGGATCAGCAGGGCGATGATGGCGCCAACCGAGGTGATGTTGACGGCATAGTCGATGCCGTAGCCGCGCGCTTTCATCTGCGGGATCATCAGCCCGCCAACGGCGGACGCATCGGCCACGGCCGAGCCCGAAATGCCGCCGAACATGGTCGATGCCGCTATGTTGACCTGACCGAGCCCGCCGCGCAGATGCCCGACCAGCGAGCCGGCGAGCGCCACCAGGCGCGCCGCGATACCGCCGCGCACCATCAGGTCGCCGGCGAAGATGAAGAATGGGATGGCCATCAGCGAAAAGACGCTGACGCCTGAATTCAGCCGCTGGAACACGACCACCGGCGGCAGGCCGAGCACGATGATCGTCGCGAAACTCGCCACGCCGAGGCAGAAGGCGATCGGCGTGCCGATGATCAGCAGGAAGACGAAGACGCCGAACAGAACCATCAGTGCCATTAAAGACCCTCCTCGCCCGTGGCATACTGGTCAGCATCGACTGGCAGGCCGGCAAAGCGTCCCGCCAGTCGCTCGAGCGAAAACAGGCAGACGAGCGCGCCGCCCAGGATGACCGGCAGGAAGCTGACGCCGCCGGGCAGCGAGAGCGAAGGCATCACCGTGTTCCAGGTCAGTCTCGCCAATTGCACGCCGTAGATGATCATGCCGGCGCCGAACGCCAGCACGACGATGTCGGAGATGCTGCGCAGCACCGCCTTTGCCGAACCCGGCAGGAAATAGAGCAGCACGTCGAAGCCGAGATGGGTGCGCTCGCGCACGCCGACCGCGGCGCCAAGAAAGATGAACCAGCCCATCAGCAGCACCGAGAAGGCTTCGGTCCAGCTTGGCGAGCGGTTGAGCAGATAGCGCGAGAACACCTGCCAGAAGATGATGATCGTCATCAGCGTCAGCCCTGCGCCGCTGATCCACAGCGACAGCCGGGCGAGAGCCGCCAGCATCCGCTCGACGCGCAGCCAGAAGGCGTTCAGCGCCCTGGCAGGTGGCGCGGACATGCCCGCGCCACCCGATGTCTCGTCCATCCTGCTCATTTCTCGGCCTGGATGCGTGCGGCGAGGTCCTTGAGCTCCGGTGTCGCCAGATACTTTTCATAGACCGGCTTCATCGCGTCGATCAGCGGCTGCTTATCGATCTCGCTGACCTTGACGCCGGCCTTCTCGACGATGTCGCGCGACTTCTTCTCCTGCGCGTCCCACAATTCGCGCATCTTGCCGACGCTGTCCTTGGCTGCCTGCCTGACGATCGCCTGGTCTTCGGGCGACAGCTTGTCCCAACTCGCCTTCGACATCACCAGCACCTCCGGCACGATCTGGTGCTGGTCCATCGTGTAGTGCTTGGCGACCTCGTAGTGCTTGGCGGATTCGAAGCTCGGCCAGTTGTTCTCGGCGCCGTCGATGACGCCGGTCTGCAGCGCCGAATAGACTTCGCCATAGGCCATCGGCGTGGCGTTGGCGCCGAGCGCGTTGACCATGTCGACGAACACGTCGGACTGGATGACGCGGAACTTCATGCCCTTCAGGTCGGCGAGCGAGGTAATGTCCTTCTTGGTGTTGTAGAAGGAGCGCGCGCCGGAATCGTAGAAGGCGAGGCCGACGAGGTCATGCGCCTCGAAGGCTTTCAGGATCTGCTCGCCGACCGGCCCGTCCATGACATGGCGCATGTGATCGACCGACCGGAAGATGTAAGGCAGCGACGGCACGGCGGTTTCCGGCACGATGCCGTTGAACGGCCCCATGGAGACGCGATTGAGATCGATGACGCCGGCCTGCGTCTGCTCGATCGTGTCCTTCTCCTCACCGAGCTGGGCCGAATGATAGACCTCGATCGAGTAGCGTCCGTTCGTCCGCTGCTTGATCAGATCGCCCATGTATTTGACCGCCTCGACGGTCGGATAGCCGTCCGGATGCGTGTCCGAAGAGCGCAAGACCGTTTCGGCATTTGCCGCCCCGATCATCAGAGTTCCAATGGCGAATGTCGCCGCCATCAACTTCGAAAAATGCAACATGACTTCCTCCCTTGAAAAATCGTCGGCGCCGGCTCAAAGCCGGTACGCTTTCTTGGCAAGTGTGTAGGCAAGCTCCCGCGCCAGCTCATGCGCCTCCTCCTCGCGCAGTCGATGTTCGGCGACCAGCCGCGCCAGGAACGCGCAGTCGACGCGGCGCGCGACGTCGTGGCGCGCCGGGATCGACGGAAAGGCGCGGGTATCGTCATTGAAGCCGACGGTGTTGTAGAAGCCGGCCGTCTCGGTGGTCATCTCGCGGAAGCGGCGCATGCCTTCCGGGCTGTCGTGGAACCACCAGGCCGGCCCGAGCTTCAGCGCCGGATAGACGCCGGCGAGCGGCGCCAGCTCGCGCGCGTAGCTCGTCTCGTCCAGCGTGAACAGGATGACCGTAAGATCGCGCTCCAGCCCGACGCAGTCGAGCAGCGGCTTCAGCGCCGTCACATAATCGGTCCTGGTCGGGATATCGAAACCCTTGTCGCGGCCGAACTTCTGGAAAACAGAAGGCGAATGATTGCGCCAGGAGCCCGGATGGATCTGCATCACCAGGCCGTCGTCGCGGCTCATCTTGGCCATCTCGGTCAGCATCTGGGCGCGGAACAGCCGCCGCTCGCGCTCATCGCCGGAGCCGCGGCGGATGCGGTTGAACAGCTCCTCGGCAGCCGCGTCGGATAGATTGGCGGTCTCGGCGGTCGGATGGCCGTGGTCGGTGGAAGTCGCGCCGAATTCCTTGAAATAGGCGCGGCGCTTGCGGTGCGCATCGAGATAGCCGGCCCATGTGCCGGTGTCGCATCCGGCGATTTCGCCGAGGCGATCGAGATTGGCCGAGAACCCTTCGAAATCGGGATCGACCACACTGTCCGGCCGATAGGCCGTGACGACGCGGCCGTTCCAGCCGCTGTCGCGGATCATCCGGTGCCATTTGAGGTCGTCGAGCGCACCCTCGGTGGTGGCGATCGCCTCGATGTTGAAGCGCTCGAACAGCGCGCGCGGGCGATAGTCGTCGCGCTGCAGCAGCATCGCGATCGTGTCGTAGCAACGATCGGCGGTGTTTGGGCTGAGCGGCTCGTCGATGCCGAACAGATGCTCGAGCACATGGTCGAGCCACAGCCGCGTCGGCGTGCCGCGAAAGAGATAATAATGCTCCGCGAAACGCCGCCAGATCGTCCGGCCGTCGGTCTCGGCCGGCGCCCCATCGAGCGTCGGAACGCCGAGCTCCTCCAGCCGCACGCCCTGGCTGAACAGCATGCGGAAAATGTAATGATCCGGCACGATCAGCAATTGCGCCGGATCGGGAAACGGCTCGTTGAGCGCATACCAGCGCGGGTCCGTGTGGCCATGCGGGCTGACGATCGGCAGGTCCTTCACACTCGCGTAAAGGGCACGCGCCAATGATCGCGTTTCCGGCGCGAACAGCAGGTCCGGATCGGTCAATGCAGCCACTCAGCTCCTCCCAGGCTGCACTATTGGTAGATCGCTTGGATGTAATGTCAACATACAAAAATTAGTCTGTTGTATGATGACTTTTGCATAAACTCCGGCCATTGTGCGAGGATAGCGGGGATGGTAACCCGCTGCCGTCCCGTTGCTGCCAGGCTAACGGTTTGACGCGCCGACCGGAGACTCACACGCCGATGAACTGCCGTCTTTCCAGCACCACGATCGCAAAGCTGCCGGGCGCCATAGCCATACCACGCTACGATCGCGCTACAGTGACGCCAGGCATCGTCCATCTCGGTGTCGGTGCCTTTCACCGCGCCCACCAGGCGGCCTATGTCGACGCTTGCCTGGCCGACGACGAAACCGATTGGGGTATTATCGGCGTGTCGCTGCGCAGCCCCGACACGCGCGATGCGCTGGCGCCGCAGGATGGGCTCTATACGCTGGCAATCAGGGACAGCGCGGGCGAACAGCTGCAGGTCGTCGGCTCGATCCAGTCCTTGCTCGTCGCCCCCGAGGACCCAGGCGCGGTGCTTGCCGCGCTGACCGATCCGCGCATTCGCATCGTCACGCTGACCATCACGGAAAAGGCATATCTTCGTGCCGCCGATGGCACGCTGGACGACGCCCATCCCGATATCGTCCACGACCTCGCCAACCCCGGATCGCCGAAGACGGCGCATGGCTTTCTCGCCGAGTCGGCCGCGCGCCGCCGCGCTGCCGGCACGCCTCCCTTTACCGTGCTCTGCTGCGACAACCTGCCGGCCAACGGCGCCACGCTGCACCGGCTGCTGATCGAGTTCGCGAAGCTGCGCGACGCCCATGCCATCGCTGGCGACCAGGCTTTAGCCGGCTATGTCGCCGACGATGTTGCCTTCCCGTCTTCTATGGTCGACCGCATCGTGCCGGCGACCACGGATGCCGACCGGGCGCGCATCGCGCAACAGCTCGGCCTCGAGGACGCCTGGCCGGTGATGACCGAGCCGTTCCGGCAATGGGTGGTCGAGGATCGCTTTCCGGCCGGCCGGCCGGCCTGGGAAAAATTCGGCGTCGCCATGGTCGAGGATGTCGGTCCCTTCGAGGACATGAAGCTCAGGCTGCTCAACGGCGCGCATTCGGGCATCGCCTATCTCGGCCTGCTCAGCGGCCACGCCACCGTCGACCGAGCCTTTGCCGATCCGGCGATCCGGCAATTCGTCGACAGGCTTTGGGCCGAGGCCATCCCAACGCTGCCGCAAGATGCCGGGCTCGCCACAAGCGCCTACACGGCCGAACTCGCCGCGCGCTTTTCCAACACGGCGCTCGCCCACCGCACCGCGCAGATCGCCAATGACGGCAGCCAGAAATTGCCGCAGCGCATTGTTGCCTCCGCCCTTGCCCGGCTGGAGGCGGGCCTGCTGCCGGAACATCTGTCGCTGGTTGTCGCCGCCTGGATCGCCGCATGCGCCGCGCGCGGCAGAACTCTGCCCGAGGGCCACTTCACCGACCCGCTCGATGCCGCCCTCGACGACCTTTTTGGCCGCAATCTGCCGACGGCAGAGATGGCGGCGGCCGTGTTCGACCTCGCCGGCTTTGCTAAAGGCCATGCGGAACGACAGAGATTGGTCGAATTTGTCGCCACTCACCTCGCCTGTTTCAAGCAGGGCGGCCCGGTGCTTGCCTTTGCGGCCTTGGGGATCGGCGACAAGAACGGTACAGCCGAGTAGCGGTTTCCGTAGGACTTGAGGCCAGACAACGAGACGGAGCGGCTCGCCGTTTTCAGCGCAAACAACGAGACGCTCTCGCAAAGCAGCGCGGACTTGTCTCCAAGCCGAACGGGCAAACAAAAAAGCGGGGCAAGCCCCGCCTTTTCAATCCATCGTCGGGAGCCCCGTCAGGCCGGCAGCAGCGCGGCTTCCAGCGTGGTGAGCTGGCTGAGGAACTGCTCGGCCTTGCTGCGGCTCTCGTCGTCCTTGGCGTCGGCGGCGTCTTCCCTGGCCTCCTGGATACGGCGGGTGAGGTCGGCGCGGTCGATATCGCCGACGGCCACCGCCGATTCGGCGAGCAGCGTGCAGCCGGAAGGCAGGATGTCGGCGAAGCCGCCGAACACGACGTAGCGCGCTTCCTGGCCGGCCGCGGTCTTCACCGTGACGACGCCGGGCTTGATCATGGTCATGACCGGAGCGTGCTGGGCCAGGACAGTCATCTCGCCCTCGGCGCCCGGGATGACGACGGATTCGACCTGCTCGGAAACGAGCAGCCGCTCCGGCGAGACCAGTTCAAACTTGAAAGCTTCAGCCATTATTCTACCCGCTCAACCCATTCGGGCGGCACCCACACCGAGTGTATAGTTGCCGTCTTGCTCGTCCGGCTCGTGCAGTTGGATATCTCCACCTGTCCAAGCGTTTCGTGCCATTCGTCTACAATCCACTCCCGGCCGACAAGTGTTTTCAGCGCTGCAGTGTCTGCCTCCGGTAAATCCGAAAGGAACTCGTCGCTAAGCCGGAGTAGTCGGACCCGATCGCCGGAAGCGTATCCGGGTCCGTTGCTGTTCATTATGCCGCTTCAGCCGCCAGGCGCTGCGCCTTTTCGACCGCTTCGTCGATGCCGCCGACCATGTAGAAGGCGGCTTCCGGCAGGTGGTCGTAATCGCCGGCGCAGAGACCCTTGAAGCCCTTGATGGTGTCGGTGAGGTCGACCAGCTTGCCCGGCGCGCCGGTGAACACTTCGGCGACGAAGAACGGCTGCGACAGGAAGCGCTCGATCTTGCGGGCACGGGCAACCGTCTGCTTGTCCTCTTCCGAAAGCTCGTCCATGCCCAGGATGGCGATGATGTCCTGCAGCGACTTGTAGCGCTGCAGGATCGACTGCACCTGGCGGGCGACCTGGTAGTGCTCTTCGCCGACGACCATCGGGTCGAGCATGCGCGAGGTGGAATCGAGCGGATCGACGGCCGGGTAGATGCCCTTTTCCGAGATCGCGCGGTTGAGCACGGTCGTGGCGTCGAGGTGGGCGAACGACGTCGCCGGCGCCGGGTCGGTCAAGTCGTCGGCCGGAACGTAGATGGCCTGCACCGAGGTGATCGAACCCTTGGTCGTCGTCGTGATGCGTTCCTGCAGCGCGCCCATGTCGGTGGCCAAGGTCGGCTGGTAACCCACGGCCGAAGGAATGCGGCCGAGCAGCGCCGACACTTCCGAGCCCGCCTGCGTGAAGCGGAAGATGTTGTCGACGAAGAACAGCACGTCCTGGCCCTGGTCGCGGAAATATTCGGCGACCGTCAGGCCGGTCAGGCCGACGCGGGCACGCGCGCCCGGCGGTTCGTTCATCTGGCCATAGACCAGTGCCGCCTTGGAGCCTTCGCCGCCGCCCTTCTTGTTGACGCCGGACTCGATGAACTCGTGATAGAGATCGTTGCCTTCGCGGGTGCGCTCGCCAACGCCGGCGAACACCGAGAAGCCGCCGTGGGCCTTGGCGACGTTGTTGATCAGTTCCTGGATCAGCACCGTCTTGCCGACGCCGGCGCCACCGAACAGGCCGATCTTGCCACCGCGAGCGTAGGGCGCCAGAAGGTCGAGAACCTTGATGCCGGTGACCAGGATCTGCGCTTCCGTCGACTGCTCGACATAGGACGGAGCTGGCTGGTGGATGGCGCGCATTTCGATGCCGTCGACCGGGCCTTCCTCATCGACCGGTTCGCCGATGACGTTGATGATGCGGCCAAGCATGCCCGGACCGACCGGCACGGTGATCGGCGCGCCGGTGTCGTAGACGTCCTGGCCGCGGACCAGGCCTTCGGTCGAGTCCATGGCGATGCAGCGCACCGTGTTCTCGCCGAGATGCTGGGCGACCTCGAGCACCAGGCGGTTGCCGACATTTTGGGTTTCCAGCGCGTTCAGAATGGCCGGCAGATGGTCTTCGAACTGCACGTCGACGACGGCGCCGATGACCTGGCGAACCTTGCCGGCGGCGCCGACACGCTTCGTCGCAACGCTCGCCGCCTTGGCCGGAGCCGCAGCCTTCTTCGCCGGAGCGGCGGCCTTCGCGGCCGGTGCCGCCTTGGAGGCCGGTGCCGCCTTGGCGGCGGTCTTCGGGGTAGCTGCTTTCGCCATCGTCTTTGCCCTTCTCGTCTATCCGTTGTTCACGCTGCCCGCCGGGAGATCCCGCGCGGCGCGCCTAGAGCGCCTCGGCGCCCGAAATGATTTCGATCAGTTCCTTGGTGATCTGCGCCTGCCGCTGGCGGTTGTAGGTGATCGACAGCTTGTTGATCATGTCGCCGGCGTTGCGCGTCGCATTGTCCATCGCGCTCATCTTGGCGCCCATCTCGCCGGCCGCGTTTTCCAGCAGCGCGCGGAAGATCTGCACCGCGATGTTGCGCGGGATGAGGTCGGAGAGGATTTCGCCCGGCTCCGGCTCGTATTCGTAGACAGCGCCGCCGGCGCCGTTGTCCGTCTCGGCAGTGGCTGAAGCCTGCCCCGCCGGAATGATCTGCTGTGCCGTCGGAATCTGGCTGATCACCGACTTGAACTGGGAATAGAACAGCGTGCAGATGTCGAAGCTGCCGTCGTTGAAGAGGTGGATGACCTTGCGCGCGATCGCATCGGCGTTGACGAAGCCGAGCGTCTTGACCTCGCGCAGGTCGACCCGCTCGAGGATCAGCGAGGCATAGTCGCGACGCAGGATGTCAAAGCCCTTCTTGCCGACGCAGATGATCTTGACCTGCTTGCCGTCGGCGAGAAGCCTGCGGATGTGGTCGCGGGCAAGACGCGCGATCTGCGAGTTGAAGCCGCCGCACAGGCCGCGCTCGGCGGTACAGACGATGAGCAGATGCACGTCGTCCTTGCCGGTGCCGGTCATCAGCGCCGGGGCATCGCCGCCACCGCCGATCGCCTGGGTGATGTTGGCCAGAACCGCGCCCATGCGCTCGGAATAGGGACGCGCCGCTTCCGCCGCTTCCTGCGCGCGACGCAGCTTCGCCGCGGCGACCATCTGCATCGCCTTGGTGATCTTCTGCGTCGCCTTGACCGAGGCGATACGGTTACGAAGGTCTTTTAACGAAGCCATGCTTCAAGCCCGATCCCGTTCGACTTCGTTCAAGCGAAGGTCTTGGCGAAGGCGTCGATCTCGGCCTTGAGCTTGGCGCGCAAATCGTCCGACAGCGCCTTCTCCTTGCGGATGCCGTCGAGCACGTCCTTGCCGGCCGAGCGCATGTGGCTGAGCAGGCCATGCTCGAACTTGCCGACCTGGTTGAGCTGCAGCTTGTCGAGGTAGCCGTTGACGCCGGCGAAGATCACCGCAACCTGCTCCTCGACCTTGAGCGGCGAGAACTGCGGCTGCTTCAAGAGTTCCGTCAAGCGCGAGCCGCGATTCAACAGGCGCTGCGTCGCGGCGTCGAGATCGGAGCCGAACTGCGCGAAGGCCGCCATTTCGCGGTACTGCGCAAGCTCGCCCTTGATCGAGCCGGCGACCTGCTTCATCGCCTTGATCTGCGCCGAGGAACCGACGCGCGATACCGACAGGCCGACATTGACCGCCGGGCGGACACCCTGGAAGAACAGGTTGGTTTCCAGGAAGATCTGGCCGTCGGTGATCGAGATCACGTTGGTCGGAATGTAGGCCGACACGTCGTTGGCCTGGGTCTCGATGATCGGCAGCGCGGTCAGCGAGCCGCCGCCATTGTCGTCATTGAGCTTGGCGGCCCGCTCCAGCAGGCGCGAATGCAGGTAGAAGACGTCGCCCGGATAGGCTTCGCGGCCCGGCGGACGGCGCAGCAAGAGCGACATCTGGCGATAGGCGACCGCCTGCTTCGACAGGTCGTCATAGGAAATCAGCGCATGCATGCCGTTGTCGCGGAAGTACTCGCCCATGGTGCACGCCGTGAACGGCGCCAGGAACTGCATCGGCGCCGGATCGGAGGCGGTGGCGGCAACGATGATGGAGTAGTCGAGCGCGCCGCGCTCTTCCAGCACCTTCACGAACTGCGCGACGGTCGAGCGCTTCTGGCCGACGGCGACGTAGACGCAGTAGAGCTTCTCCTTCTCCGGGCCGTTGTCGTGCACCGACTTCTGGTTCAGCATCGTGTCGAGGATGATGGCGGTCTTGCCGGTCTGGCGGTCGCCGATGACCAGTTCGCGCTGGCCGCGGCCGACCGGGATCAGCGCATCGATGGCCTTGAGGCCCGTCGACATCGGCTCGTTCACCGACTTGCGCGGGATGATGCCGGGCGCCTTGACGTCGACGCGCTTGCGTTCGGTGGCCTTGATCGGGCCCTTGCCGTCGATCGGGTTGCCGAGGGCGTCGACGACGCGGCCGAGCAGGCCCATGCCGACAGGCGCGTCGACGATGGCGCCGGTGCGCTTGACGGTATCGCCTTCCTTGATGTCGCGGTCGGCACCGAAGATGACGACGCCGACATTGTCGGCTTCGAGGTTCAGCGCCATGCCGCGGATGCCGCCGGGGAATTCGACCATCTCGCCGGCCTGGACATTGTCGAGGCCGTAGACGCGGGCGATGCCGTCACCGACGGACAGAACCTGGCCGACTTCGGAGACCTCGGCCTCCTTGCCGAAATTCTTGATCTGGTCTTTCAGAATTGCGGAAATTTCCGCGGCGCGGATGTCCATCAGCCGACCTCTTTCAGTGCAAGCTTGAGCGAATTGAGTTTGGTTTTGAGCGACGTATCGATCTGGCGCGAGCCCATCTTGACGATCAGGCCGCCGAGCAGCGACGGATCGACGGTCATGGCGATGGCCACGTCCTTGCCGGCGATGCCCGTCAGCGCCGCCTTGAGTTCAGTCTGCTGCGCGGCCGTCAGCGCATGCGCCGAAGTGACTTCGGCGGATGCCTCGCCGCGATGGTCGGCAGCGATCTGGCGGAACGCCTTGATCATGCCGGGCACCGCGAACAGGCGGCGGTTCTTGGCCACTACGCGCAGGAAATTGCCGACCAGGCCGGTGATCTTGGCCTTGTCGGCGATGGCAGCGATGGCCCTTGCCTGGTCCTCGCTGGAAAACACCGGGCTGTTGATCAGCCGCGAAAGATCGTCGCTGCCATTGAGCATCGCCTCGAAGCTGGCGAGGTCGGCCTCGACCTTGGCGACCGAATTGTCCTGCAGCGCGAGCTCGAACAGCGAACCCGCATAGCGCTCTGCGACAGCTGAGATTGGCGATGACGATTGGGCCACGGACCGTCTTTTCTCTTGTCTGACAGGCCGCAGATTGTTGGCGCGAGCGAAAACTCTGGCTAAATCTTTGACCTTACTGCATTTTTCCAAGCACGGAGGCGCGGCTTCCGCTATCCCCGGTCGAAAGTCGATTGCCGTCTAGCACAGGCTTTTTAAGACCGCAATGCATCGTCCGGCATGCTTTTCAGGCACTTTTGTCGCATCAGGCGAAGAAGACCAACCCTAAGCGCAGGATTAATGCATGTCGCCCAAAAGTGCCCAGCGGTTTTGGGCGAACGACATGCATCAAAACAACGACCTGAAGCGCGTCGCTTGGATCCGTTTCAACGCGACGCGCTTTAGTCACGAATTCACGGCACGAAGCCGAAGGCAAAGGCCAGCGGCAACGCCGCCAGCGCCAATTCAACCACGATGGAAGCCCAGTTGAAAGGGGTGTTGGCTCCGTCCGACATCATCGACAAGAGCCGGCCGAACGCAGTGAACAGCCAGGAGAAGCCCAACGCCATGTAAAGCAGCGGCTGCGCCAAAAGGATGCAGCACAGGCTGACGCCGAGATAAAAGCCCGACATGCGGCCGCGTCCCTCGGCGATCGCCGCCGCTTTCTCCGGCCTTGGCTGCAGGCGCAGCACGCGAAAGGCAAGCCCCGGCGCCAGAAATAGAATGAGGCCGAGCGCCAAGGTCACGACGGCGCTTGACCAGGCCAGCCACTCGCCCTGGCTGGCGGGCCACGGAAACGCGAATTCCATCTTTCCCCTCGTAAATTCTTGTTTTGAAATTGCCGGCATTCTAGCCGAGGAAAATCCGGACGCCAGATGGCCGCCGGTACTTTAGAAAGAGCGCATCGAGGCATCAGGAGAGCGTCGATGAGGCCGAGGGTTTTCTTAAACGGGGTTGTTCCCTTCCTCAGCAAATCCTATATTATGACCACATGAGACCACAAGGAGGTTGCGGTGAAAACGATGCAGGTTCGGGAAGCCAAGGCAGGGTTCTCGGCGCTCGTCGAAGCCGCCGAGAACGGAGAGCCCACCGTCATCACGAAGCACGGTAAGCCAGCAGCAGCTGTCGTTTCGGTCGAGGACTTGCAAAAGCTTTATCCGGTCAAGCGTCGAAACTTTGGAGAGTTCCTTCTGACCTATCCGGGGGGGATCGAGCTTGAAAGGAACGAGTCACCGTCGCGGGACGTCGACCTTTGAGCGGCTATCTTATCGATACCTCCATCTTATCGGCATTCGCGCCTGGAAAGCCGCCGCTTGCAAAAGACATCGCCACCTGGATCCTGACGGAAGGCGCAAAGCAAACACTCTTCGTGCCGGTTATTGCGATCACCGAAATCGAGAAGGGCATATGCAAGCTGGCTCGCGCCGGGGCCGCAAAGCGCGCTGAGGGTCTTGCTGTTTGGCTCAACGAAACTATCGAAGACTTTGCGGATCAAATTCTAGAGGTCAATTCTGATATAGCGCGAAGGGCGGGTCAAATGGAGGAAGCGGCCTCCGCGCAAGGAAAGAATCCGGGTCTGGCGGACATATTGATCGCGGCTACGGCGGCAGCCAACGAACTCACTGTGATAACGGCAAACCTCAGGCATTTTGAGGCGCTTGGCGTCTGGTGCTGGAATATTCTGCAAGACCCGCCGGGCCCCGAGTAGCCACCCTATTCTTACAAGAAACTTTGCGGATCGATGTCGACCTGAACCCGCACCGAGCCGCGCAGCTTCGGCCCATCGGCCAGCATGGCGCGGATGAAGCCCTGGATGTCGGCGCGCCGCTCGCCCTGCACCAGCAGGCGGAAGCGGTGGCGGCCTCCGATCAGCGACAGCGGCGCCTCGGCCGGGCCGAGCACGAAGAGATCGGAGGCCGCCGGCGCCGCGCGCCTTAAGGCCCGCGCATGGCTTTCCGCCTCGCCCCGCGTAGCGGCGCTGATGATGATGCCGGCGAGCCGGCCGAAGGGCGGCAGCGCAGCGCGTTCCCGCTCGTTGATCTCGCGCTCGTAAAAAGCTTCCGAATCGCCCGATACGATCGCCCGCATCACCGGATGGTCGGGCTGATAGGTCTGTAAGAGACCGAGGCTCTTCTTGCCGGTGCGGCCCGCGCGCCCCGTCACCTGGCTGAGCAGTTGGAAGGTGCGCTCGGCCGCGCGCGGATCGCCATTTGCAAGCCCGAGATCGGCGTCGACCACGCCGACCAATGTCATGCCTGGGAAGTTGTGTCCCTTTGCCACCAGTTGCGTGCCGATGACGATGTCGGCCTCGCCATTGGCGACGGCCTCAAGCTCGAGTCGAAGCCGACGCACGCCGCCCAGGAGGTCCGAGGAAAGCACGATGGTGCGGGCATCCGGAAAATGCCCGACCACTTCCTCGGCGATGCGCTCGACGCCCGGTCCGCAGGCGACGAGGTGATCGAGCGTGCCGCATTCCGGGCAGGCTTCCGGCCGCCGTTCATTGTGGCCGCAATGATGGCAGACGAGCTGGCCGCGAAAGCGATGCTCGACCAGCCAGGCCGAGCAGACCGGGCAGCCGAAGCGGTGGCCGCAGACGCGGCACAGCGTCAGCGGCGCATAGCCGCGCCGGTTGAGGAAGAGCAGCGACTGCTCTTTTCTCTCCAGCGTGCGCTGCATCTGTTCCACCAGGACCGGCGACAGGAAGCCGCCGCGCGCCGGCGGCGAGCGCCGCATGTCGATCGACTTCAGGTCGGGTAGCGCGGCGTCGGCGAAACGCGACGACAGCACGGCCCGCTCGTAGCGGCCCTGGCTGGCGTTGACCCGGCTTTCCACCGACGGCGTCGCCGAGGCGAGCACGACCGGGAAGCCGCCGATATGGCCGCGCACCACCGCCATGTCGCGCGCGTTGTAGAAGACGCGGTCCTCCTGCTTGTAGGCAGGGTCGTGCTCTTCGTCGACGACGATCAGACCGAGTTCCTTGAAAGGCAGGAACAGCGCCGAGCGTGCGCCGGCGACGACGCGCACGCCGCCTTCGGCCACCTGCCGCCAGACGCGTTCGCGCATCCGGGGCGGCAGGTCGGAATGCCATTCCGCCGGCTTGGCGCCGAACCGGTCCTGGAAGCGTTCGAGGAAGGCATGGGTGAGCGCGATCTCCGGCAAAAGGATCAGCACCTGCCTGCCCTTGTCGAGCGCCGCCGCCACCGCCTCGAAATAGACTTCCGTCTTGCCCGATCCGGTAATGCCGTCGAGCAGGGTGACGTTGAAGGCATCGGCGGCAATCGCCGCGCGCAGTTTTTCGGCGGCGGTCCTCTGGTCGGGCATCAGCTCCGGCACGGCATGATCGGGGTCTGGCGGCGCCACCACCGGTCTCGGCGGGATCATCACCGTCTCGAACACGCCCTGAGCGCGCAGCCCGTCGATGACGGTGGAGGATACGCCCGCCGCATGCGCCAGCCCCGAGCGCGTCCAGGCCAGCCCACCTTCCGCCGTCTCCAGCACGCGCCGCCGCGCGTCGGTCAACCGATCCGGTTCGGCCAGTGTGCGCTGCAGCCCTTCGATCCAGGGTTCCGGATCGAAAGCCTCCGGCGCGCGCAGCAGCATGCGCGCAACCATGCCGGGGGCCGACAATGTGTATTGCGCGATCCAGTCGACGAAGCGGCGCATCGCCCTGTCGATCGGCGGGCAGTCGAACACCTCCTCGATCGGTCGCAATTTCCTTGGATCGACGGTTTCGACGGCGCCGTCCCAGACGATGCCCGCGACCTGGCGCGGCCCCAGCGGCACGCGCACGATCGAGCCCGGCACCACGCGCATGCCGGGCGGCACGGCATAGGTGTAGGGCCGTTCGGCCGGCATCGGCACCAGCACGGGCGCGGCTGCGACAAAGGGCGAATCTTCCATCATCAGGCGTGACCTTGCCCCGACTTTGCTCTAGATCAAAGAGGACCCTCTTATGTGCCTGGCGGGCGCCAGGCGATCCCCAAGGAGACAGCCATGAAGTTTTTTGTCGACACCGCTGACATCAAGGAAATTAAGGAGCTGCACGATCTGGGGCTGCTGGATGGCGTCACCACCAACCCGTCGCTGATCCTGAAATCGGGCGGCAAGATTTCCGAAGTCACCAAGCAGATCTGCGATATCGTCGAAGGCCCGGTCTCGGCCGAGGTCGTGGCGACCGAGTTCAAGGATATGATGGCCGAGGCCGAGGTGCTGGCCAAGATCGCGCCGAACGTCTGCATCAAGGTGCCGCTGACGCTGGACGGCCTGAAGGCATGCAAGACCATCCGCACCGAGATGAACCGCATGGTCAACGTCACGCTCTGCTTCTCGGCCAACCAGGCATTGCTCGCCGCCAAGGCCGGCGCCTCCTTCATCTCGCCCTTCGTCGGCCGCATCGACGACACCGGCTCGGACGGCATGGAGCTGATCCAGGAGATCCGGCAGATCTACGAAAATTACGATTTCCAGACCGAGATCCTTGTCGCTTCGGTACGTACGGTGAACCACGTCAAGCAGGCCGCGCTCATCGGCGCCGACGTCATCACGGCGCCGCCGGCGACGCTGAAGGCGCTGGTCAATCATCCGCTGACCGACAAGGGCCTCGTCGCCTTCCTCGCCGATTGGGCCAAGACCGGCCAGAAGATCAGCTGACGCCGGTCACTCGTCAGAAACAGAAAAAGGCCGGGTAACCGGCCTTTTTCTTGGCAGAGTGCCATGCCTTGGCAGGTCGCATACCTTGGAGATTGGCCGAAAACGGCCCAGCCTCGTCATCCACGGGCGGAGCAAGGAGCGAAGCGACGCGCGCAGACCCGAGGATCCATTCCGTGACCTCCAAGCGCCGGTGCGGTGCAGAATTCTGCTCCGCTGCGCCCTTCGATCAAGGTAACGGCATGGATTCCAGGGTCTCCGCGACGGAGCTGCGCTCCTGCTTCGCCCTGGAATGACGAGGTTGGGGAGGGTTCAGCCAATCCCCGGCGAGGAACTAGGCTTTTCTGCCGTGCTTGGCCAAGTCCTGGGCGACCGAAAGCCGCAGCAGGTCGGCCAATTCGCGCGCGGCGCGGTTCTCGGCGTCGATCTGCGCCCGGTAGGCCGCGTATTCCTGGCGCGGCCGGTCGAAGGACGATGGTATCGAGCGCTTGCCGACGGCAATCACGGTGTTGGTCGCGGTATCGCGCAACACGTAATTGGCGGTCAGCGTGACCGTGCCCGCTGTCGGCTCGTCTTCCTGGGTCTGCACCTGCACGATGGCTGCCGATTCGACCAGCTCGGCGACGCCGAGATCGAGCGTGTAGGCCGGCGCGGCGGGTTCGCCCGAGCCTTGCCCGAAGGCGAAGATCAGATTGTTGCGCACCTGTTGCCCGTAGCGGGTGCCGACCGGCTTGATCGAGATCGAGGCGAGCTCGGCGGACGCGCTGAGCTGCAATCCGGGCGACAGCGGCTGGTTGGAATAGAGCGGCCGCACGGTGCAGGCCGAGACCAGCGCCAGCGCGGCGACCATGCCGCAAACCGCCACGCGGCCGCGCGGGCGGGCCGCTTGTGACTTCACCGGATCAGGCAACGACATTGACGATCCTCTGCGGCACGATGATCACCTTGCGCGGAGCCTTACCTTCCAGTGCTTTTTGCACGAAGTCGAGGGCCAGCACCGCTTTTTCGACGGCACCTTGATCCGCGTCGCGGGCAATTGTCAAATCCCCGCGCTTCTTGCCGTTGACCTGCACCGGCAGCACGATCTCGTTGTCGACGACCAGCGCCGGATCAAAGACCGGCCAGGGCCGCTCGGCGACCATCTCGGCGCCGCCCAGCGCCTGCCAGCATTCCTCCGCCAGGTGCGGCATGGCCGGCGCGATGATCTGCACCATGATTTCCACAGCCTCGCGGCAGGCGCCCTTCAGCGCGGCGTCGGCCTTGCCTTCGGCAACGTCGTTGAGCGGGCTCGCCAGCACATTGGCGAGCTCGTAGATGCGGGCGATCGCACGGTTGAAACCGAGCTTCTCGATGTCCTCGCCAACCGCCTTCAGGATCTTGTGCGCGGCCTTGGAAACGGCACCCGCCTCGCCATCCTTGGCTGCCGCGGGCTTCACGCCGGGAAGCTGCTCGGCCGCGATCTGCACCAGGCGCCAGACGCGCTGCACGAAGCGATGCGCGCCGGCGGCACCTTCGTCGGTCCATTCGACGTCGCGCTCCGGCGGCGAGTCCGACAGCATAAACCAGCGCGCGGTATCGGCGCCGTAGCCGTCGGTGATCTCTTCCGGGCTCACCGTGTTCTTCTTCGACTTCGACATCTTCTCGAGCGCGCCGATCGTCGCCTCCTCGCCGGTGGCGATCTCGACGGCATGGCGCTTGCCGTCGATGTCCTCGAGCCTGACCTCGCTCGGCGACAGCCAGCGCCCATTGTTGGACGGGCCGCCGACACGGTAGGTCTCGTGCACCACCATGCCTTGCGTGAACAGGCCCTTGAACGGCTCCGCCAGATTGAGATGACCTGTCTCGCGCATGGCGCGGGTGAAGAAGCGCGAATAGAGCAGGTGCAGGATCGCGTGCTCGATGCCGCCGATATACTGGTCGACCGCCAGCCATTCGTCGGCCGCTTTCGGCTCGGTCGGCTCGTTGGCCCACGGCGCGGTGAAGCGCGCGAAATACCACGACGAATCGACGAAGGTGTCCATTGTGTCGGTCTCGCGCCGCGCGTCGCGTCCGCATTGCGGGCATTTCACATGCCGCCAGGTCGGATGGCGGTCGAGCGGATTGCCCGGACGGTCGAACTCGATGTCGTCGGGCAGCTTCACCGGCAGGTCGGCCTTCGGCACCGGCACCACGCCGCAGGCTTCGCAATGGATCATCGGGATCGGGCAGCCCCAGTAGCGCTGGCGCGAAATGCCCCAGTCGCGAAGGCGGAAATTCACCTTGCGCTCCGCCATCGGCCGGCCGCCGATCGTTCTTTCTTCCAGAAGCTTCGCCACTTCGTTGAAGGCCTTCTCGGGCTTCATGCCGTCGAGGAAGCGCGAATTGATCATCACGCCGTCGTCGACATAGGCCTCCTCGATGATCTGGAAGGTTTTTGCGTCGGCGTCCTCCGGCATCACCACCGGGATCACCGGCAGGCCGTATTTGTTGGCGAAGTCGAGGTCGCGCTGGTCGCCCGACGGGCAGCCGAAAATGGCGCCGGTGCCATATTCCATCAGCACGAAATTGGCGACATAGACCGGCAGCGTCCAGGTCTCGTCGAACGGATGTACGACGCGGATGCCGGTGTCGAAACCCTTCTTCTCGGCCGTCTCCAGCGCGGCCACCGAGGTGCCCATGTGGCGGACCTCCTCGATGAACTTCGCCAGCTCGACATTGCTTTCGGCGGCCTTCCTGGCCAGCGGGTGGTCGGCCGCGACCGCCATGAAGGAAGCGCCGAAGATGGTGTCGGGCCGGGTCGTGTAGACTTCCAGCTCACGGGTGTCGCCACCAATCTTGTCAGAACTTGCCGCGGCCAGCGGCCATCGGATCAGCAGCCCTTCCGAGCGGCCGATCCAGTTGTGCTGCATCAGCTTGACCTTCTCCGGCCACTCATCGAGCCGGTCGAGCGAGTCCAGCAGATCCTGCGCAAACTCGGTGATCTTGAAGAACCACTGCGTCAGCTCGCGCTGCTCGACCAGCGCGCCCGAGCGCCAGCCGCGGCCGTCGATGACCTGCTCGTTGGCGAGCACGGTCATGTCCTCCGGATCCCAGTTGACCTTGGAGGATTTGCGCGTCACCAGCCCCTTCTCGACGAAGTCGAGGAACAGCATCTGCTGGCGGTGGTAGTAGTCGACGTCGCAGGTGGCGAACTCGCGCGCCCAGTCGAGCGACAGGCCCATCATCTTGAGCTGCTCGCGCATGACGGCGATGTTTTCGTAGGTCCAGTCCTTGGGGTGGACCTTGTTCTGCATGGCGGCGTTTTCGGCCGGCATGCCGAAAGCATCCCAGCCCATCGGGTGCAGCACGTTGAAGCCCTTGGCGCGCTTGTAGCGCGCCACCACGTCGCCCATCGTGTAGTTGCGGGTGTGGCCGATATGGATCTTGCCCGACGGATACGGGAACATCTCCAGCACGTAGTATTTCGGCTTCGGGTCGTCGTTCTGAGCTTCGAACAGCTTCTTTTCGGCCCAGGCCTTCTGCCATTTGGGCTCTGACGTGCGCGGATTGTAACGTTCGGTTGCCATCGGATGTTTTTCACTTAAAAGCTGGCACAAGGCGCCGGACATGGCCGGCAGCCTGGGAAATGTCGTCGCGGTGTTCACCATGGATTGCCGGACCCGTCAACTGCGGCGAGCCGGCCCGGCCACGAAAACTATAGGCAGGATATAGGCATGACGAGCGCCGTAGAGCAGCTTCACGCGGTCAAGGCAAAGATCGCAGGCGCCGAACGCGAGGCCAAACGCGAGCCCGGCGCCGTCACGCTGGTCGCGGTGTCAAAAACCTTCGCGGCAGACGATATCCGCCCGGTCGTCGAGGCAGGCCAGCGCGTCTTTGGCGAGAACCGGGTGCAGGAAGCGCAGGGCAAATGGCCGGCGCTGAAGCAGGCATTCCCCGATCTGGAGCTGCATCTGATCGGCCCGCTGCAGTCCAACAAGGCCAAGGAAGCGGTGGCGCTGTTCGATGTCATCGAGACCGTAGACCGCGAGAAGATCGCCGCCGAGCTCGCCAAGGAGATCGCCAGGCAGGGCCGGGCGCTGAAGCTCTATGTTCAGGTCAACACAGGCTCCGAGCCGCAGAAGGCCGGCATCGAGCCGCGCGAGGCGGTTCGATTCGTCGAACGCTGCCGCGACGTGCACGGCCTCGCCATAGAAGGCCTGATGTGCATCCCACCGGCCGATGAAAACCCCGGCCCGCATTTCGCGCTGCTGGAGAAGATCGCGCGCGAAGCGGGCGTCGCGAAACTCTCTATGGGCATGTCCGGCGACTACGAAACCGCCATCGCTTTCGGCGCGACCAGCGTCAGGGTCGGCTCGGCGATCTTCGGCAGCCGAACATAGAAGGCTTCAACGAAGCGTAAGCACTCTTTTCCCTGAGGCGGGCGCGTCATCCCACCGCATTGTCGTGCAGGAGCTTCGCGTTAGCTGCGGGCGTAGAAACGAGCGAGCGGCTCCTCAAGCCAAAGGAGGCCTCTATGACCGTCCCATGCCACGATCAGCATATCTCACAGAACCGGCAAGTCTCCCGCGGGCTGCACCGATGGGTCTATTTCGCCATGGTGGGGCTTGCGGTCTGCTATGCGCTCTCTGCCTGGGTCGGCTTCGCTGGCAGCGGCTATGATGATTACCTGCTTTTCGTCGTGACCGGATTCATCGTGATGTCGGTGGCGCTGCCGGCCATCGCCGGCCGTGTCTGGCGCCATCACCGAATTGGCGCTTCTGGCAGAACCAAGGCTTTTCCCGATTGGATGGCCGGCGAATTCGACACTGGCGACCGCCCGGTGAAGGCCAGCACGGCGACGATCGAGATCCTGCTGCCGCTGGCGGCCGTCGCCTTCGGCATGATGGCATTTGCGATCCTCGCAATGGTTGAAAGCTGAGCGATCCGGCCGCGGGCTCGTTGTCACGATCCCGTTACCGACCCTGCCAAAGTCGCCAATAGTGTTTCGCCGGAGCTTGAAACG
This sequence comes from Mesorhizobium sp. WSM4832, assembly GCF_055811115.1. Classification (NCBI taxonomy): domain Bacteria; kingdom Pseudomonadati; phylum Pseudomonadota; class Alphaproteobacteria; order Hyphomicrobiales; family Phyllobacteriaceae; genus Mesorhizobium; species Mesorhizobium sp. WSM4832. The sequence continues at coordinate 121,638 of NZ_JBVVQH010000019.1, forward strand.
AAACGGCCCGTTCCTATTTGCCTCGTGTCATTCAGTCTTTCTCCTGGGGATATCCACATGCGTTACAACCAGCTTGGTAATACCGGCCTGTTCGTTTCCGAACTCTGCCTCGGCACCATGACCTTCGGCGCCGCCGGCGAGAACGCCCAATGGGGCCTGATCGCCAGCCTCGACCAGAAAGGCGTCAACGAGATCGTCGGCCGCTCGATTGCCGCCGGTGTCAATTTCTTCGACACGGCGGACGTCTATTCCTTCGGCCAGTCGGAGCAACTGCTGGGGCAGTCGCTCAGGGACCTCGGCGTCAAGCGTTCGGACGTCGTCATCGCCACCAAGGTGCATGGCGCCATGGGCAACGGGCCGAACGAGCGCGGTTCCTCGCGCGGCCATATCATGGATTCGGTCGACGGTAGCCTGAAGCGGCTGCAGCTCGACCATATCGACCTCTACCAGTTGCACGGCACCGACACGGTGACGCCGATCGACGAGACACTGCGGGCGCTCGACGATCTCATCGCCAGCGGCAAGGTGCGCTATGTCGGCGTCTCCAACTGGCAGGCCTGGCGCATAGCCAAGGCGCTGGGCGTCGCCGAGCGCAGGGGCTTTGCCCGTTTCGAGACCATCCAGTCCTATTACTCGATCGCCGGCCGCGATCTCGAGCGCGAGATCGTGCCGCTCATCAACGAAGAGAAGCTTGGCCTGATGGTCTGGTCGCCGATGGCCGGCGGCCTGCTCTCCGGTAAATACGGCCCCGGCGCGCCCGGCAATGGCGAGGGCCGCCGCGCTTCCTTCAACTTCCCGCCGGTCAATGAGGATCGTGCGTGGGCGGCCGTCGCCGTCATGCGCGAGGTCGCGAAGAAACACGATGTCAGCGTCGCCACCGTGGCGCTGGGCTATGTGCTCGCAAAACCTTTTGTCATGAGCGTCCTCATCGGCGCCAGCCGCATGGACCAGCTCGAACAGAACCTCGCCGCGACCGGTCTGGAGCTCGATGCCGACGACCTTGGCAGACTCGACGAGGTGAGCGCGCTGCCTGCCGAATATCCCGGCTGGATGCTGGAGCGGCAGGACGCCGGCCGGCGTCCGGCGCCATTCGTGCCGAAGGCGTAATCCGTCTTCGCAAGCAAGCCGACCCCCTTCGACGGCCGCTCGTCCCTGGACGCGCGGCTTTTCTTTCAAATACGAACCGTCTCCGCGAGGAAATCGAGAAAGGCGCGCACCCGGGCCGGCAGATGCTTGCCCTGGCCGACATAGACGGCATGCGTCTGCTCCTCATCGCCCGGATTGAACTCTTCCAGCAGCAGCACAAGCCGCCCGGCGGCGATGTCGGGCTCGACATGCCAGCGTGCCAGCCTTGCGATGCCTGCGCCCGCCAATGCCGTCAGCCGCATCGCCTCGCCGTCGCTCACCGTCGAATTGCCGACGATCGGAACCATGATCGGCGCGCCTTCCGCATCCATGAATGGCAGGCCGTCGATATGCCGCACGAAGCCGAAGGCGAGCAGATTGTGGCTGGTCAATTCGGCCGGCGTCCGTGGCGTGCCGCGCGCTTCGAGATAGGCGGGCGCGGCGACGACCACCATCCGGCTCTGGCCGAGCTTGCGCGCCACCAGCCGTGACTCGCGCAGCGGGCCGGCGCGGATCGCAACGTCGGCACGCTCCTCCATCAGGTCGATGACGCTGTCGGTCAGCACCGCCTCGACGGAGATTTCCGGGTAGCGCTCGAGGAAGCGCGGCAACAGCGGCATCAGCCGGTGCTGGCCGAACGGCACATAGGAATTGACCCTGAGCCTGCCGCGCGGCGCCGCACCCGCCGCGGCTTCCCGTTCGGCCGCGTCGAGATCGGCGAGGATGCGCATGCCGCTGTCGTAAAAGGCGGTTCCCTCGGGTGTCAGTTGCAGCCGGCGTGTCGAGCGGCTGACAAGCCGCGCGCCAAGCCGCGCCTCCAGCCGCGCGATCAGCTTGCTCACCGCCGACGGCGTCATGCGCAACGCCCGCGCCGCTGCCGAGAAGCTGCCCGCCTCGACGACGCGGACGAACACTTCGATCTCGCCGGAGCGGTTGATTTCGGGCCTCGCCATTCGTGAATCTATTTCACAGAAAATATGCCTGGTGCAAGGCTGGTTCACAGCCAGGCGGATCACGATCTTCCGGGTCGCGGGACCGAAACGCCCGTCAGCACCAACGGACGATCGCCATGCCTCTTGCTCTTTATGCCCTCACCGCCGGCGCCTTCGGCATCGGTGTCACCGAATTCGTCATCATGGGTCTGCTGCTCGATGTCAGCGCCGATCTCGGCGTCTCGATCTCGGCGGCGGGCCTGCTCATTTCCGGCTATGCGCTGGGCGTCGTCGTCGGCGCGCCGTTGCTTGGCGCGCTGACCGGCCGCCTGCCGCGCAAGACCTTGCTGCTCGCCCTGATGGTGGTCTTCACCGTCGGCAACCTCGCCTGCGCGCTGGCGCCCGACTACTGGACTTTGATGGCCGCGCGTGTGCTCACCGCTTTCGCTCACGCCTCCTTCTTCGGTGTCGGCTCGGTCGTCGCCACCGGCCTTGTCGCGCCCAACAGGAAGGCCTCGGCCATCGCCCTGATGTTCACCGGCCTCACCGTCGCCAACATCCTCGGCGTGCCGTTCGGGACCTGGCTTGGCCAGGCCTATGGCTGGCGCTCGGCTTTCCTTGCCGTCACGCTGGTCGGCGTCATCGCCTTTGCCGTGATCGCGCTGCTGGTGCCGCGCGACGAGCCCTCCGCGGCGAACGAGGAGCAGAGCTCCGAAGGCACGCTCGCCGTGCTCGGCCGCCGGCCGGTGCTGCTCGGCCTTTTGACCACCGTGCTGAGCTGGGTCGGCGTCTTTGCCGCCTTCACCTATCTGGCGCCGATCCTCACCCGCGTCAGCGGCTTTTCCGAGGGAGCCGTGTCACCGATCCTGCTCGTCTTCGGCGGCGGGCTGGTCGCCGGCAATCTGCTTGGCGGACGCCTTGCCGACCGCCACCTGGTGCCGACGGTCATCGGCACGCTGGTCGCGCTGTCGGCGGTGCTGTTCGTCATGACCGCGGCGATCCATCAGCCCATCGCCGCGATCGTAGCCGTCGGCCTGCTTGGCGCTGCCGCCTTCGCCACCGTCGCGCCGCTGCAGATGTGGGTGCTGGAGAAGGCCAAGGGCGCCGGCCAGGGCCTCGCCTCGTCTTTCAACATCGCCGCCTTCAATCTCGGCAACGCCATCGGCGCCTGGCTCGGCGGCTTCGTCATCGACCACGGCCCCGGCCTCGGCGCCGTCCCCCTAGTCGCCGGCCTGGTGCCGCTCGCCGCGCTCGCCGTGGTGCTCATGGCGCTGCGTCTCGAACGCGGCCGCTCGATCGGCAAGCCGGTCACGGCGCAGTGCTGACCGGCTGAATTCCGCCTTCGACATCCCAAGGAGAAGATCATGGAATATAGACGTCTCGGCGCGTCCGGCCTGAAAGTACCGGCACTTTCCTTCGGCGCCGGAACTTTCGGCGGCTCCGGCCCGCTGTTCGGCCATTGGGGCAACAGCGACGCGAAGGAAGCGCGCCGCCTTGTCGACATCTGCCTGGAAGCGGGCGTCAATCTGTTCGACACGGCCGACGTCTATTCCAACGGCGCCTCGGAGGAGGTGCTTGGCGAGGCGATCAAAGGCCGCCGCGACGCAGTGCTGATCTCGACCAAGACCGCGCTGCCGATGGGCGACGGGCCGGCCGACTGGGGCTCGTCCCGTTCGCGGCTGATCCGCTCCGTCGACGCGGCGCTGAAGCGCCTTGGTACCGACTATATCGACCTCTTGCAGCTTCACGCCTTCGATGCCTCGACGCCGATCGAGGAAGTGCTGTCGACGCTGGATGACCTCGTGCGCTCAGGCAAGTTGCGCTATGTCGGCGTCTCCAATTTCTCCGGCTGGCAGGTGATGAAGTCGCTCGGCCTTGCCGAAAGGCACGGCTACACGCGCTATGTCGCGCATCAGGTCTATTATTCGCTGGTCGGCCGCGACTATGAGTGGGAACTGATGCCGCTCGGCCTCGACCAGGGCGTCGGTGCGCTGGTCTGGAGCCCGCTCGGCTGGGGCCGGCTGACCGGCAAGATCCGCCGCGGACAACCCTTGCCGGAAAACAGCCGGCTGCACGGCACCGCCAATTTCGGCCCGCCGGTCGAGGACGAGCATCTTTTCAGGGTGGTCGACGCGCTGGAAGCGGTCGCCGCCGAGACCGGCAAGACCGTGCCGCAGGTCGCCATCAATTGGCTCCTGCGGCGGCCGACCGTGTCGTCGGTGATCATCGGCGCCCGCAACGAGGAGCAGCTGCGCCAGAACCTCGGCGCCGTCGGCTGGGCGTTGACGCCGGAGCAGATCAAGGCGCTCGATGATGCAAGCGAAGTGACCGCGCCCTACCCGTATTTCCCCTATCGACGCCAGGAAGGTTTCGCCCGGCTCAATCCACCGGCGGTGTGACGGTCGCGACCGTCCCTATCAAGGCGATCATGAACATTTGGATTGGCTGCAGCCTCCGAGCTTCGTCATCCACGGGCGAAGCAGCCGCGAAGCGGCGTCGCGAAGACCCGAGGATCCATTCCGTTACCTTGATCGTAGAGCGCGGCGGAGCAGAATTCTGGACCGTAGTAACGCTTCGGAGTCCCGGCATGGATCCTCGGGTCTGCGCCGCGTCGCTACGCTCCTTGCTCCGCCCGTGGATGACGAAGCGATGGACGTTTCCGCCAATCGCCAAGGCATGCGATCCGTTACGCAGGCAGTTCGTACAAACCGTGCCGAGGAACTAGTGCACCAAAAACTCCCCATCGACCTTGTGCCACTCATTCGGCGCGATCAATTTCTGGTGCGTATAGGTGACCGAATGCAGCGGTCCGTCGAGCTTCGTCTTCCAGAACTCGATGAAGCGGATCAGCACCGGAAACGTCGGCGCGATGTCGTAGTCCTGCCAGATATAGCTTTGCAGCAAATGCGGGTGATCGGGGTAATGGTAGAGAATCTTGGCCGTGGTCAGCCCATAGCCTTTGAGCATCAGGTCCATTTCGGAATGGTCGTGCATCGCAGCCCCCTTAGGGTCGATCTCCTTTCCTCCCGATGTCGATTCTGCGCTTAGTTGCTTAACTGTCTATTGATTTTTGTTGATCCTTCCCGCCATTTCCTTCGACAAAACAGTTAGTTAGCAGCGACGTACGGCGAGTGCTGACAGTGGTTGGCGCTTGCCCCTGCGTCATCCCGCCGCGCGAATCCAACGTCTAATGTTGCCGTCACGGCGGAACTGTTAATAATGCCCGCGAATTCGCGGCCGCTTCGCCGCGATGCCGTCGGTCGTCAAGCCGGCGGAATGGTTCGGGAGGAAAGCAAGAAATGTCCGATGTGCATGTCCACCGCGTTCAGCCGGCGTGGAAGAAGAACGCGTTGATCGACAACGATACGTATCTCAAATGGTATGCCGACAGCGTCAAAAATCCGGACAAGTTCTGGGGCAAGCACGGCAAGCGCATCGACTGGTTCAAGCCCTTCACCAAGGTCAAGAATACCTCCTTCGACGGCAAGGTCTCGATCAAGTGGTTCGAGGACGGCCAGACCAATGTCTCCTGGAACTGCATCGACCGCCACCTGAAGAAGCGCGGCGACCAAACCGCCATCATCTGGGAAGGCGACAATCCCTATGATGACCGCAAGGTCACCTATAACGAGCTTTACGCGCATGTCTGCCGCTTCGCCAACGTGCTGAAGAAGCATGGCGTCAAGAAGGGCGACCGCGTTACCATCTACATGCCGATGATCCCGGAAACGGCCTACGCGATGCTAGCCTGCACGCGCATCGGCGCAATCCATTCGGTGGTGTTCGGCGGCTTCTCGCCCGACGCGCTGGCCGGCCGCATCGACGACTGCAAGTCGACCATCGTCATCACCGCCGACGAGGGCCTGCGCGGCGGCAAGCCGATCCCGCTCAAGGACAACACCGACAAGGCGGTCGACATCGCCGCCAGGGCCGGCACCAAGGTCGAGAAGGTGGTGGTCGTGCGCCGCACCGGCGGCAAGGTCCACTGGGTTCCAGGGCGCGACGTCTGGTACCACGACGAGGCGGCGACCGTTAAGGCCGACTGCAAGCCGGAGAAGATGAAGGCGGAGGACCCGCTGTTCATCCTCTACACCTCGGGCTCGACCGGCAAGCCGAAGGGCGTGCTGCACACCACCGCCGGCTATCTCGTCTATGTCTCGATGACGCACCAATATGTCTTCGATTACCATGACGGCGACATCTACTGGTGCACCGCCGATGTCGGCTGGGTCACCGGCCACAGCTATATCGTCTATGGCCCCTTGGCCAACGGCGCCACGACGCTGATGTTCGAAGGCGTGCCGAACTATCCCTCGCAGCCGCGCTTCTGGGAAGTGATCGACAAGCACAAGGTCAACATCTTCTACACCGCGCCGACGGCGCTGCGCGCGCTGATGGGCGCCGGCGACAGCCATGTGAAGAAGACCTCGCGCAAGTCCCTGCGCGTGCTCGGTACGGTCGGCGAGCCGATCAATCCGGAAGCCTGGGAGTGGTATTACAACGTCGTCGGCAACGCCAAGGTGCCGATCGTCGACACCTGGTGGCAGACCGAGACCGGCGGCATCCTGATCACGCCGCTGCCCGGCGCCACCGACCTCAAGGCCGGCTCCGCCACGCGCCCCTTCTTCGGCGTCCAGCCGCAGCTGGTCGACGGCGACGGCAAGGTGCTGGAAGGCGCCGCCGACGGCAATCTCTGCATCACCGATTCCTGGCCCGGCCAGATGCGCACCGTCTATGGCGACCATGAGCGTTTCGTGCAGACCTATTTCTCGACCTACAAGGGCAAGTACTTCACCGGCGACGGCTGCCGCCGCGATGCTGACGGCTATTACTGGATCACCGGCCGCGTCGACGATGTCATCAACGTCTCCGGCCACCGCATGGGAACGGCCGAGGTGGAATCGGCGCTGGTCAGCCATGACAAGGTCTCCGAGGCCGCCGTCGTCGGCTACCCGCACGACATCAAGGGGCAAGGTATCTACTGCTATGTCACGCTGATGGCCGGCACCGCGTCCAGCGAGGATCTGCGCAAGGAGCTGGTCTCGCACGTCCGTAAGGAGATCGGCGCCATCGCCACGCCCGACAAGATCCAGTTCGCGCCCGGCCTGCCGAAAACCCGTTCCGGCAAGATCATGCGGCGCATCCTGCGCAAGATCGCCGAGGATGACTACGGCGCGCTCGGCGACACCTCGACGCTGGCCGATCCGGCCGTCGTCGACGACCTCGTCGCCAACCGGCAGAACAAGAAGGGTTGATGACCGGCCAAGCGACACTCGGCACCGTCAGCCAGCTCTGGCGCTACCCGGCGAGCTCGCTCGCCGGCGAGCGGCTTGACGCCATCTCGGTCGGGCAGAAGACCATCGACGGCGACCGGCTGTTCGGACTGGTCGACGCCTCCGACGGCGAGATCGCCCGGCCCGACCGCGAGCCCAGATGGCACAAGGTGCCGCTGATCCGCACCCGGCTGAGCGAGGCCCCGATGAGCAAGGAATGGCGGCTCGAAGTGGCCGTGCCCGACGGCGATTGGCAGCCGGCGCCCGGTCAAGACAGCGACCGCGCCGTATCCGCCTTTCTCGGCTTCGAGGCCTCGATCCGGCCGTTCGGCACGCAGAACACGGCACCCTCCTATGCCGGCCCGCTGACCGAGGCCCGCTATGCCAAGGCGCCGATCCATCTGCTCACCACCGCCTCGCTGGCCAGGCTGAAGGCGCTGCATCCTGAGGGCACACCCGACCCGCGCCGCTTCCGCCCTAACATCGTCGTCGACATGGACCCGGTCGAAGGCGCCTTTCCGGAGACGGAATGGATCGGCAGGAAACTCGCGGTCGGCGATCTGCTGCTCACCGTCTCGGAACCCTGCCGCCGCTGCGGCTTCACCATCATCGCCCAGGACGGCTTCGACACCGATCCCGGCATCCTGCGCAACCTGGTGCGCCACAACGCGCACAATCTCGGCGTCTATTGCACGGTGGACCGGCCGGCGCACGTCGAGATCGGCGCGCCGATGCGGTTGGTGTAGACCTTCGATCGGAGGTTGGCCCTTTCATCGGGGCACCTTGGGGATTGGCCGAAAACCTTCGCGCCTTCGTCATCCTAGGGCGGAGCAAGGAGCGAAGCGACGCGCGCAGACCCTAGGATCCATGCCGTGACGCTAAGGCGTTGCAACGGTTACAGAATTCTACTCCGTAGCACCCTCCGGCAAAGGTCACGGAATGGATCCTCGGGTCAAGCCCGAGGATGACGAAGGCGCGGGTGGCAACATCCTCCAAAGTCGACCGCGACCGGTCGCACAAGTCACTCCCGATACAAATCCGCCCGTGTCGGAGGCAGGCCGCTCGGCCCCCTCGCCCGCTTGGTTGCGACCGTCTGGAAGACTTGCGCCGAGGCCCGCTCGAAAGTGATCGAGCAGCCGGTGAGATAAAGCAGCCAGAGCCGCGCCTTCGCCTCGCCCACTTCGGCGATCGCCTCGTCGAAACGTGCCTGCAGGCGCTCGGCCCACAGGCGGCAGGTGCGCGCATAGTGCTCGCGCAGATTCTCCACGTCGTAGACGAGGAAGCCGTGCGCCTCGAGATTGCCGAGCGTCATGCCGATCGTGTCGAGCTCGCCGCCGGGAAAGATGTATTTGATCAGCGCCTTGTACTCCGGCCCCTTGCGCAAGGTCTTCCTGATGTCACCCTTGCTGCGCCTGGTGATGGCGTGATGCAGATAGATGCCGCCGGGCTTCAGCAGGCGGTGGACGGTCGAGAAATAGGCCGCGTGGTTGGCAAGCCCGAGATGCTCGAACATGCCGATCGACGAGATCTTGTCGAACGAGCCGGAGAGCTCGGCATAGGACTTGATGTCGATAGTGATGCGGTCCTCCAGCCCCTCGGCCCGGATACGCTCGCGGGCGAGCTCGGTCTGGGCCTGCGACAGCGAAACGCCATGGCCGACGACGCCGTAATTCTTCGCCGCATGGATCAGCATCGCGCCCCAGCCGCAGCCGATGTCGAGCAGCCGGTCCCCCGGCTTCAGCCTGAGCTTGCGGCAGATATGGTCGAGCTTGTCCTTCTGCGCCTGATCGATGCCGTTGGCGAAATCCGTGAAATAGCCGCAGCTGTAAACCATGCGCTCGTCGAGGAAGAGCCGGTAGAAGGCGTTCGAGATGTCATAGTGCGCTGGATCGCTTCCTGGCTCGAACCGCTGACATAAGGGTTGCGGCCGGAAAGATCGCCGCGCGCCGTCATTTGTTTCCGCGACAACAGCACCGCCGGCAGGTCGCGCAGGATCGCCAGCTTCGGCAGGGATTTGAGCTTCGTCTTGAGCTTGCCTTGCGCGGGCAGCGCGTAGAAGTCGAACAGCGTCCCGTCCTCGATGTCGACCGTCTTGGATATCCACATCTCGATGAGCGTCGAGAAGGCTGGCCGGCGCACCAATTGCCAGACGATGTCCTGGTCGTTGATGGTGAGCACCGGGCCGGTGGCGGGACCGATCCGCTCGCCGGTCCACAGCCTGACCGCGAAACCCGGCTGCAGCGTCTCGATGACCGTTCGTACGATCCGCGCGGCTCTGTCGGCGGCGTCCATTCCCACCTCCCGGTACCCACCCCCTAGCGCCACTGTCGTCTACCGGCCTGTGGACCGCAATCCCGATCTGTTGCGCAAAAACACCGCGGGCGAAGGATTTCCCGCCTGAGGCATGGCCATTCCGTGGCGTCATCTTGTCTTTTGCCGCGACGCACCCCATCATCTGGATGTGTTCAACAAACCGAAAGGAGGTGATCCGATGTCGAGTGATTTCGTTTTCCATAACGTGAGCTCAGCGGATTGCACTTCCGGGAAGCAGTCTTCCCGTTAAGGCGCGAGACGCGCGGCAGGTAGCCCGGAGGGGCTGCCGCCAGAGCCGCGTCATGGACGGAAACACGGAAGGCCGCCGGCTTCGCAAGAAGCGGCGGCCTTTTCCTTTTGGCGTCGGCTTTCGATCAGTGGCCGCTATCTGGTCACCGTCAGATTGTCGATGTTGCGCACGATATCCTGGAAGGCCTGGTCGAGCTCGCTGCCGTTGGCCGCCTGGTAGAAATGCTTGCTGGTGCCGGTATCGGGACTGGCGCAGGACTGCAGCGTCGACTTGGCGTTCTTCTCGGTGAGCGCAAAGCCGATGGTGAATATCTCTATGCCCTGGTCGCGCATCGCCGCGCAGAGCGTCGTTGCCGCGGTCCGCGTCTGCACCTTGCCGGCGTCGTTATAGACCTGATCCGGAGCGTTGGCGTCGAAATAGGACAGGTTGAATTCGCCGTCGGTCATCAGGATCACGTATTTCGCCACCTTCTTCGGATCCATTTTGGCCGGCCGCTGCGATGCCTTCATGACGCTGCCCCAGTTTTCCGAAAGCATGTACCACGCCCATTGCACGCCGATATGGCCGGCGGTGCCGCCGGAAGCATCAAGGTCCTTGATGACATTGTTCAGAGCCGACGCATCCGTGGTCAGCGGCTGTATTGTCGCGACGGGGCAGGCTCGTGTGTGGCTCGACCTAGCGAAGTCGGACAAATAGAGGTCCCGGTTGACCATGCTGACATCCGGACCCGCATCCGAATATTGATAGGCGCCCTTGCGCTCGGTGGCGCAATTGTCCGGCCGCGTCGACGCCGAGACATATTTCGGGTCGTCATTGCCCGGCGCCTGCTTGCGCTCGCTGGCCTTGGTCTCAACAAACACGGTGCTTGCGGCAAGCGAGCCGACATTGACCGAATTGGCATAAGGCACGATCGCCACCCGCATCCGTGGCCGGGAGGCGTTCTGGCCGTCGAGGAACGAACCGACCGCGTTGCCCGCCGCTGTCCTCAGGTCCTTGATCTTCTGGCCTGCCATCGAGCCGGTCACGTCGAGCATCATCGCCACCTCGACCGTCTTGTCCGAATAGAGCGCGGTGGTCGAAGACGTCACGCGTTGCATGTTGCCGATGCTGAACAGCGGGAAATAGAGACTGATATCGGTGTGCACATCCGCCTTCACGGTGCTGGCCGTCCTGTCGACGGTGAGTTTGTCCAGCACGATCCGGTTGGCCTGCAGGAGGCCTGCCGCGCTGTTGGCGTCGAGGAACGCCTGCACCGTCGTCTTGGCATCGGCCTCCTCGATGACGCCGAGAGTGAGATCGCGGGCCGTCGAGGTCACAGCGGCGTCGACGACGCCTTGCAAGCTCGACTTCGCATTGTAGAGCTGCGAGATATTGACCGCGAATCCCACCCCCAGCGCGAGGACCGATGCGGCAACTCCGAACAGAACCGCGAAATTGCCTTCGCGATTGCGGATAAAGCCGCCCACCCCACGAACGACACCTCTGAACTGCCGCATCCCTTCCGCCTCCACTGTCTGCCGCACCGTGCCGCTCGGCAAAGGCGCTGCAGGATTTCGGCCAGACCCGGCCGACGACCGCCGAAAGACACTTAACAGTCGGTTAATTCATTGTTTTTGCTGGTTTTCGGCGAATTTTTCGGTGAACGGGAAGTAAACGAAAATGCGCTGGCAGAGAGACGTTCACGAAGCGCTTACCATGACGCCGGCGGCTGTCGCGGGCGTTCCCGCTTCGGCACAAACGGGCTGTGCCGAAGCGGATCAGCGGGCCGGCATTACGTGAATATCAACAGACCCTACGCCAGCATCTGCGCGCTGGCCGTCCGGTCGACGCCATGGTGCGGGGGATTGAAGCGGTTGCCTTCCTGCTCGTAGGTCCAGACCTTGAACAAGGTGAGCCGGTGCAAACCGAAGCTGTGCAGGAGCGGCACGTCGGTGGCGTCGCGCCCGCGCGCTACGACGACGCGGCCGATGCGTGGCCGGTTGTGGCGCGGATCGAACGTGTACCACTTGCCGTCGAGGAAGACTTCCATCCAGGCCGAGAAGTCCATCGGCGCCGGATCGGCCGGCACACCGATGTCGCCGAGATAGCCGTTCACGTAACGCGCCGGAATGTTCATGCAGCGGCAAAGCGTTATCGCCAGATGCGCGAAATCGCGGCAGACGCCGACCCGTTCATCATGCGCCTGGGCCGCCGTGCGGGTGCCGCGCGCATAGCCGTAGCCGAAGGAAAGCCGGCTGTTGACGTAGCCGACGATGGCCTGGACGCGCCCCCAGCCGGGCGGCAGGTGGCCGAAGAGCTGCCACGCGATGTTGCTGAGGTGATCGGTCTCGCAGTAACGGCTGCCGAGCAGATAGACCAGCACGTCGTCTGGTAGTTCCGCGACCGGCGTTTCCCGCGCCAGCGCATTGACCGTATCGGTCTCGCCGCTGTCCTCGATTGCCGCATCGTAGAGGACCCGGAAACTTCCGGTGGGCGCTGTGAAACGACGGCAGATATTGCCGTGGCGGTCGCGATAGACCCGGGTCGGCACCGAGGGCGAGGTCAGGACCCGCGTCTGCCGCTTGATGTCGGCATGGCGGTCGGGATGGATGTCGAGAAGCGAGATGATCGGCGTCGCCGCCGCGCATTCGATGGCGATTTCATAGCCGAGCCGGATCAGCATCGAATTCCCCCCGTCATGATTTTGGAAAGACTTTCTGTTCAACGCCACGAAACCGAGGTTGTTCCCATGCCAGGTCGAAATGCCGGCATCTCGCCTTCTCAGCCGGTGCTGGCCGGTTTAAGCTGGAGCTTGCGTTTCGCCCTCCCCGAAAACGATTCCCCAGGAAATCCGATGTTCGCAGGCTCAAAGTTCGCCGCCTTCCTGTTCGACATGGACGGCACGGTGCTCAACTCGATCGCCGCGGCGGAGCGGGTGTGGACAAAGTGGGCTAAGCTTCACGGCCTCGATGTGGCGACCTTCCTGCCGACGATCCACGGCAAGCGGGCGATCGAGACGATCGCCGGATTGATGCTTCCGGGCGTCGACGCGGTTGCGGAAGCCGAAGCGCTGCTCAAGGCCGAAGCCGACGACCTCGAAGGCATCGTCCCGATTCCCGGCGCGGTCGCTTTCCTGGAATCGCTGCCGCCGGAGCGCTGGGCGATCGTCACCTCGGCGCCGCGCGAACTGGCGCTGCTGCGCCTCAGGGCGGCCGGCATTCCGGTTCCCGCCATGATGGTCACGGCGGAAGATGTGACCCATGGCAAGCCGGCGCCGGACTGCTTCCTGCTCGCGGCAAAGCGTCTCGGCGTCGAGGCGCGCGACTGCCTGGTCTTCGAGGATGCGCCCGCGGGCATTGCGGCCGGCGAGGCTTCCGGCGCCTCGGTGATGGTGATCAGCGCCACCCATGTCCACCCGCTCGTCACGCCGCACCCGGCAATCCGTTCCTATGACGAAATCGGCATCACGGTCGACGACAGCGGTTTCATCGCGTTGTCGCCAACACGAGCTGCGGCCTAGCCGAAGCCTACGAACTTCGTCATCCACGGGCGGAGCGACGCGCAGCGGAGCGCAGACCCGAGGATCCATGCCGTGACCTTGGCCGAGGAAAGCAGCGGAGCAGAATTCTGCACCGTAGTAACGCCTCGACGTCACGGAATGGATCCTATGGTCTGCGCGCGTCGCTTCGCTCCTTGCTCCGCCATAGGATGACGAAGCGATGGGGGTTCGGCCAATCGCCAACGCATGCAATCTGCGTAACCTCTATCCGCGCTCGGGAATCCAGTTCTCGTCAGAAATCGCTCGTCAGGCCCTTGACCTCCCAGTCGCCGTAGCGCCCGGGCTCCTTGCCGCCGCGGCCGCCGATTTCCTTCGGTAATTGCGCTTCCGCCGCTCGATACTTTTGACGACGAGCTTCCGCCTCTGCTAACGCCCGTTGTGCTTCCGGCGTCGGCGCCCTTCGCGGCGCGCCGGTTCCCGCAACTGGTTCGTTTTTGTTTGGCTCTTCGGTCATGCGATACTCCCGCCGATTGAAACCGGGACCAGCGTCTCCCATCATATAGCCATGACGCCAGAAGGATCGACCCTAATTAATGAGCATCGGAATATTCCAAAAACCGGATTCCACTTTTCGGTCCGATGCTCTGGCCCCTCCGACACCAAGTCAGACGGATGAAACGATGAATACGCTTCGCACAGCCATGCTTCTTGCCGCAATGACGGCGCTGTTCATGGGCGTCGGCTTCCTGATCGGCGGCTCGGGCGGCATGATCATCGCGCTTTTGATTGCCGCCGGCATGAACCTGTTCAGCTATTGGAACGCCGACAAGATGGTGCTGTCGATGAACCGCGCCGTCGAGGTCGACGAGAAGAACGCGCCCGAATATCACGCCATCGTCCAGGCGCTGGCGAAGCAAGCCGGCCTGCCGATGCCGAAGACCTATCTGATCGACAGCCCGCAGCCCAACGCCTTCGCCACCGGCCGCAACCCGGAGAATGCCGCCGTGGCCGCGTCCACGGGCCTGCTTGAGCGGCTCTCCCATGAAGAGGTCGCGGCGGTGATGGCGCATGAGCTTGCCCATGTGCAGCATCGCGACACGCTGACCATGACGATCGTGGCAACGCTTGCCGGCGCGATCTCCATGCTCGGCAATTTCGCTTTCTTCTTCGGCGGCAGCCGCGACAACAACAACCCGTTCGGCTTCGTCGGCGTGCTGGTCGCCATGCTGGTGGCGCCTTTTGCCGCCATGATCGTCCAGATGGCGGTGAGCCGCACCCGGGAATACGAAGCCGACCGGCGCGGCGCCGAGATCTGCGGCCACCCGCTGTGGCTGGCTTCGGCGCTCGACAAGATCGCGCGCGGGGCCGAGCGTATCCCCAACCCGGACGCCGAGCGCAATCCGGCGATGGCGCATCTCTTCATCATCAATCCGCTTTCGGGCGAGCGCATGGACAATCTGTTCTCGACCCATCCGAGCACCGGGAACCGCATCGCGGCGCTGCAGGACATGGCGCGCGCGGGCGCACCGCCGGCCGCTCGACGCGAGGCAACCGCGCCGACCTCCGCCGACGAAACGCCGGCTGGCCCATGGGGCAAGCCGGCGGAGCCCGCGCCGCCTGCCGAATCGGCGCGGCCGAAATCCAATCCCTGGGGCCGCAACCCGACCGGGCCGCGCAATGTGCGGTCGAAGGGTCCCTGGTCATGACGCCGCCGAGGCGCGGGCATCCAGGCAATCCGCAACACAAGGCCGATGACGAGAGCGTTGCCGGCCTTGCCGCGCGCAAAGCGGCGGCGCGCCTGCTTGCCGCCGTCATCGATGCCCGCACGCCGCTGGACGGCTTGACCGACAACGAGCACGGCCATCCGCAATACAAGGCGCTCGATGGCCGCGACCGCGCGCTGGTGCGCGCCATCCTGGTCACGGCGCTGCGCCATCGCATGGCCATTGCCGGGCTGCTGTCAAAGCGGCTGGAAAAGCCGTTGCCGCCCAACGCCACCGCGCTGTCGCACATCCTGCATGCGGCGGCGGCGCAGATCCTGTTCCTCGACGTTCCGGACAGCGCCGCCGTCGACCTTGCCGTCACCCACGCCAAATCCGATCCGCGAACGCTGCGCTTCTCCGGCCTCGTCAACGGCGTGCTGCGTTCGCTTGCCCGCGCCAAGGAAGCCGAGCTTGCCCCAGCGCTTGCCGCCACCAGCGAGGCGCCGCAATGGTTTTCCGAGCGGCTGGCCGCCGCCTACGGAGCCGACACGGCGCGTGCCATTCTTGCCGCGCATCGCCACGAGGCGCCGGTCGATTTCACGGTCAAGGCCGATCCCGCGCTCTGGGCCGAACGTCTAGGCGGCATCGTGCTGCCGACCGGCACGGTGCGTGTCGAAAAGCTCTCCGCCAATGTTGTCGACCTGCCCGGTTTTGCCGACGGCGCCTGGTGGGTGCAGGATGCGGCGGCAAGCCTGCCCGCGCGCCTGTTCGGCGATATCCGTGGACAGCGCGTCGCCGATCTGTGCGCCGCACCCGGCGGCAAGACGGCGCAGCTTATCCTGGCCGGCGCCGAGGTCACCGCGGTCGACACCTCGAAGAACCGGCTGGCGCGCCTGGCGCAGAATCTCGACCGCCTGCGCCTGACAGCCGATCTCGTCCAGACCGACCTCCTGGATTACCGGCCAGCGCAATTGTTCGACGCCGTTCTGCTCGACGCGCCCTGCTCCTCGACCGGCACCGTGCGCCGCCATCCCGACGTGCCCTGGACCAAGACCATGGCCGATGTCGAAAAACTCGCCGACCTCCAGCGCCGGCTGCTTGCCCATGCCGTCGGTCTCGTCAGGCCCGGCGGCCGGATCGTCTTTTCCAACTGCTCGCTCGACCCGATCGAGGGCGAGGAACTCTATCGCAATTTCCTCGCCGGGAACCCTGGCGTGGCCGCCGATCCGATCCGGCCTGGCGAAATTGCCGGCGTCGATCCGTTCCTGACGCCGGAGGGCACGCTGCGTACGACGCCTGCGGACCTGGCGCTGGACTCACCGGCGATCTCCGGCCTGGACGGCTTCTTCGCAGCGCGGATGCGGCGGATGGCATAACGCCGAAGGGTGGGTGGAGATTCAGGTCAGGCCGAGGCGAAAACGAAGGCTTCCGAGAACCGGAGCGGAGCGTACTTTTCGTACGTGAGCACCGGAAGCGCAGGAAGCCTTCGTTTGCAGACCGGCCTCACCTGAATATCCACCCACCCTAAAGCATGTCGTCGAGGCTCCAGTGGCTCCCCCAGCGGGCGTCGATTTCGTCGTCGACATTCTGGTACCGGATGTCCGTCGACAGCCGGATCAAGCCATCGACACTCTGGTTGGCCGTGGAGGCGTGGATCATGTAGGGCGAGTGCAGCACGACGTCGCCCGCCTCGTAGTCCGCCATGAGCCAGCGCGTGTCGAACCGCTCGGCCATCGCGGGCAGGTCCTTCGACACCCAGCCGCCTTCGCTCATGTTGCGGTTGTAGGCGCTGACGCGCTCCTCCGGGCTGAGCCCGGCATCGTCGCTGCTGAACCGGGCCTCCATCGCGGCGCCGACGGCGTGCGATCCTTCCAGGTAGATAAGCCCGCCCATGTCGATGGAGGTATCGCCGATGGGAATCCATACCGTCACCACGCGGCTTGTGCCGCCGCGCAGGTAGACGAGGTCGTAATGCGCCGGTGTGGCGGTTGCCGTTCCGGGCATGGTGAAGCGCATGATCTTTCGCTTGTGCAGATAGGACAGGCCTCCGACAAGCGCATCCATCAGCCGGGACAGACGCGGCTGCGCGCAAAAGCCTTCATAGGCGCTCGAGCGGACCAGCGACATCAGCCGGCGGTCGGCGAGCTGGCGATCGAACGCGCTGGCGGACGCTGTGCCGAGCGAAGCGTCGGTCCCCGGCTTCAGCAACCCGCTTGCGGCAAGATACGAAAGCGCGAAGCCGCGAAAATCGATCACGTCGCGGCGCGGCAAAAGGCCCTTCAGCCAGACATAGCCCTGCATTGCATAGAGACGGCGAATGGTCTCGACGCCGGCCGAGGGATCGGTTGGCGAGAGATAGCCCAGCCTATCCGGCGCCGTGGACAATGCCTTGCCATTGGCTGACAGGGCGATCTTGGATACTTCATTTGCGGAAACGTTCTCGAGGGAAGATATCGACATTTCAATCATCCGGCCTTCTTCCAATTGCCCCGGACAATGGCTTAATCTAACGACATCTCCCATGGACAGAAATTCCAACCTGGATTTTTCGCTCATGCCGGATTCGTCCTACGCGCTGTACCGATCGCCGCCGGCCGCCATGGGTGGGCTGTCGGTGAGGGGAATAGGCCGGCATCACGTCGGCCGGGCCATCATCAGGCGAAAGCTGCCGGATTTTGCAGTTGTCCTGGTTGAAGAAGGCCAAGGCTGGTTGGAAACCAGGGCCGCCGGCAGGCAGGCGATCGTTGCGCCCAGTCTTTTCTGGCTGTTCCCGGACACGACCCATTCCTATGGACCCGACGGCCCGGGCTGGAGCGAACGCTGGGCGCTTTTCGGTGGAGCCCTGACGCGAGATTTCACCCGCATGCGACTCATCGTCGAGCCGGCCCCGGTCGTTCCCTTGTCCGACCTCGGCGGCATGCGCCATCTGTTCGACAGGCTCCATTCCGAGCTGTCCCCGGACACGCCGCTCAGCCAGGCGGAGGCTGCCGCCACCATGTATCGGCTGGTCGTGCAGGCCGCCCGCCAAGGAGCAGACCGAAGCGGCGGCGACGTCCATCCCGACTTCCGCAACGCCATCGAGGGTTTGCGCGACCGCGCTGCCGAGCCCATCGACTTCAGCGCGTTTGCCGCCAGGTTTGGCATGTCGCCGGCGACGTTGCGGCGCAGGTTCGCGCTGCAAACCGGCCTGTCACCAAAGTCATTCCAGTTGCGCATCCGGCTCGACCTCGCCAAGCAGCTGCTGGCCGCGACCGATTGGCCCGTCGATGCGGTGGCGGAGGCCGTGGGCTTTCGTGATGCCTTCTACTTTTCCCGGCTTTTTCGGAGCCGGGAAAATTGTTCGCCGAGCGAGTTCCGACGCTATCACAGGAGGACATAGGCCGCGGCGCACCGGCGGTATCGCCGGCAAGCCATGACTTTTTTCGGGACGACCCCGCTGCGGCGGCGTGAAGTGGTTCACTTCAGCGAAATCCGCCTTCGCATAAGTTCTTGAATCGCATAAGCTTGTGCTCGGGTTATGGGGACATCAGGAGGGCTTTTGGCACTTGTTGCCGGCAGCACGACGCGTCTATGGACGCTTGTCGCGAAGGAGTTCTGGCGCAAGACGCGCCGGCGTTTGCGCGCCGGCCCGGTCTATCGCTGGCGCTATTCCGGCCGCACGCCCGAACGCGTCCTGATCGCCCCGCCAGATTTGCGGCTCGCCGATCCGCAGATCGCGCTGGAGATTTATTACGGCCGCTATCCGCTGTCCGGCCATCTGGTCGAGACCGGCGGCACCTCGCCCTTTCAGCTCGACGTACCCAATCGCGGCTGGCAGAAATCGCTGCACGGCTTCCGCTGGCTGCGCCACATGCGCGCCACCGGCACCGAGCTCGCCGCCGCCAACGCCAGGGCGCTGGTGAGCGACTGGATCGCCGTGCATGGCAACCAGATCTCCGGCATCGCCTGGGAACCGGGAACGACGGCCAAGCGGGTGATCGCCTGGCTGCAGCATTCCTCGGTGGTGCTGCAAGGCGCCGAATTCCCCTTCTATCGCGCCTTCCTCAAATCGCTTGCGGTGCAGATCCGCTATCTGCGCTCGGTGACGCGCGAGATGCCGGATGGCGAGGGCAGGCTGCGCGCCCGCATCGCGCTCGCCTTCGCCGCGCTGTCCCTGCCGGCGCCGGCCTCGGCGCTGCGCGCCGCGACGCGCAACCTGGCCGAAGAGCTGGAGCACCAGATCCTGCCCGACGGCGGCCACATCTCGCGCAACCCGATGGCGGTGCTGGAGCTGCTGGCCGATCTTCTGCCGCTGCGCCAGACCTACGCCAACCAGGCCGAGGCGCCGCCCGCGGCCTTGATCGGCGCCATCGACCGCATGTTGCCAGCGCTGCGCTTCTTCCGCCACCAGGACGGCAGCCTTGCCCGCTTCAACGGCATGGGCGCCACCATCCATGACCGCATCGCCACTATTATGCGCCACGACGACACGGTCGGCGCGCCGCTGCTGCACGCACCGCATTCCGGCTATGAACGCCTTTCGATGGGCGGCGTGACGGTGATCGCCGACACCGGCCTGCCGCCGCCGGTCGACGTCTCCAACGCCGCGCATGCCGGCTGCCTCGCCTTCGAGCTCTCCTCCGGGCGCCAGCACTTCATCGTCAATGCCGGCATCGACACTTACGGCGCCCCGGAATTCCGGCCGCTGGCGCGCGCCACCGCCGCGCATTCGACCGCCACGGTCAACGACACCTCGTCGGCGCGCTTCAGCCACTCGCTGCGCGTCAGCGACCTTTTGGGTTCACCGCTGATCGGCGGCCCGCAACACGTGCCCTGCAAGCGCCTCGACCAGAAGGGCGTGCATGGCTTCATCGCCCGCCACGACGGCTATATCCCGCAATTCGGCTTCCTGCATGAGCGCGAGCTGAAGCTGACCACGAACGGCAACGTGCTTGCCGGCCGCGACCGTTTCCTGCGCCCGGGCGGCACGGCGATCCGCAACAGCGGCCGCGACTTCGTCACGGTGCGCTTCCACGTGCACCCCGACATTAGCCTGCTGCAGGACGACCACGACCGCCTGACCCTTGCCGCCGCGCAAGGCGACACCTGGGTTTTCACCTGCGCCGAAGTGGCGCCGGAGGTCGAGGAATCGATCTATTTCGCCGGGCTGAGCGGCCCGCGTCGCAACCGGCAGATCGTGCTCGCCTTCAAGGCCTCGGAGGTTGCTGAGGTCCACTGGCAGCTGACCCGCACCCACATCACCGGCTACCCCGAAAACAACTAATGCATGTCGCCCCAAAAGTGCGCAGCGGTTTTGGGGAAACGGCATGCATCAAAACAAAGATTTAAAGCGCGTCAGTTGAATTCGTTTCAGCACGACGCGCCTTAAAAGCCCCTGCCTTGCGGAAGCGACGGTCCGCTCAACCCTGCTGCGGCACGCCAAAGGCATCGTAAGTGCCGAGCGAAGGCGGGCCGGCGAAGGCGAAGCGTATCTTGTCGACCATGGCCGCGGCCTGGCCGCTGCGGTCATAGCGCTCGGCATCTTCCGCTGTTTTCCAGACGGTGACGGCCATGAACTCTTCGCGCTCCTGGTGCTGCTGCAGCAGGACGGCGCTGATGTTGCCGCTCGCCGCGCGAATGGCTGGGATCGCTTCCGTTTCGTAGATCGCTCGCAGCTCTTCGGTCCTGTCCGGGAGCGCCTTGAACTGACCGACTCGCACGAATGCCATGGTTTCCTCCTGTGATGAACGAGCTTACTCCAGCGAGGGCGAACTGTCTTGAACGTCGCGATACGTCCCGGAAATAGCGTGCCGCGCTTGATTTCCGGGCCTCATGTGCTACGGCGCGGGCATCTTCCAATCCAGCCGTGAAAGGCCGCCAGCCCATGGCCGTCCCCGCCAAGAACATTCCGGCGCCCGACCTCGTTCCGGTCCGCCGGGCGCTGCTTTCCGTCTTCGACAAGACCGGCCTGATCGACTTCGCCAGGGCGCTCGCCGCCGCCGGCGTCGAACTGGTTTCGACCGGCGGCACGGCGAAGGCCATCGCCGAGGCAGGCCTGGCTGTCCGCGACGTTTCCGACCTCACCGGCTTTCCCGAGATCATGGACGGCCGGGTGAAGACCCTGCATCCGTCGGTGCACGGCGCGCTGCTCGGCATCCGCGACGACGCCGAGCATGCCAAGGCCATGCGCGACCATCACATCGAGCCGATCGATCTCGTCGTCAGCAATCTCTATCCATTCGAGGAAGTCCGCCGCTCCGGCGCCGGCTACGCCTCGATCGTCGAGAACATCGACATAGGCGGGCCCGCGATGATCCGCGCCTCGGCCAAGAACCACGCTTACGTCGCCATCGTCACCGATCCGGCCGACTATGCTTCCGTCGTCAACGCGATGGAGATGAATCTCGGCTCGCTGTCGCTCGACTTCCGCAAGATGCTGGCGGCCAAGGCCTTTGCCCGCACCGCTACCTACGACGCGGCGATCTCCGGCTGGTTCGCCGAGGCGCTCGCGATCGAGCACCCGGCATGGCGCGCTTTCGGCGGCCGCCTCGACCAGGTGATGCGCTACGGCGAGAACCCGCACCAGGGCGCCGGCTTCTACCTCTCCGGCGACAGGCGGCCGGGCGTCGCGACCGCCAGGCAGCTGCAGGGCAAGCAGCTCTCCTACAACAACATCAACGACACCGACGCCGCCTTCGAGCTGGTCGGCGAGTTCGATCCCGCCCGTTCGGCGGCGATCGCCATCATCAAGCACGCCAACCCCTGCGGCGTCGCCGAAGGCTCTTCGCTGAAAGCAGCCTATGCCAAGGCGCTGGCCTGCGACCCGGTCTCGGCCTTCGGCGGCATCGTCGCCATGAACCGCATCCTCGATGCCGAAGCGGCGCAAGAGATCGTAAAAACCTTCACCGAGGTCATCATCGCGCCGGATGCGACCGACGAAGCGGCCGCGATCGTCGCTGCGAAGAAGAATTTGCGCCTGCTGGTCACCCGCGGCCTGCCCGACCCACGCGCTGCCGGCACCATGGTCAAATCGGTTGCCGGCGGGCTGCTTGTGCAAAGCCGCGACAATGCGGTGGTCGACGACCTCGAGCTGAAAGTGGTGACCAAACGCGCCCCGACGGCCGCCGAGATGGAAGATCTCAAATTCGCCTTCCGCGTCGCCAAGCACGTCAAGTCCAACGCCATCGTCTATGCCAGGGACGGGGCGACGGTCGGCATAGGCGCTGGCCAGATGAGCCGCGTCGATTCCTCGCGCATCGCCGCCCGCAAGGCGCTGGATGCGGCCGAAGCGGCTGGTTTTGCCGAACCGCTGACCAAGGGCTCGGTCGTCGCCTCTGACGCCTTCTTCCCCTTCGCCGACGGCCTGCTGTCGGCGATCGAGGCCGGCGCCACCGCCGTCATCCAGCCCGGCGGCTCGATGCGCGACGAGGACGTGATCACCGCCGCCGACGAGCACGGCATCGCCATGGTGTTCACTGGGGTTAGGCACTTCAGGCATTGAGCGCCTTTCCCTTCTCCCCTTGTGGGAGAAGGGAGAACGCTACCCCCTCGGCTTGTCCGCCGGATATGGCGTCCCCACGAGGATCGCCATGCCGATGCCGAGGAACAGGATGATCGCCGCCATCCCGAGCCGTGGCGAAGCGCTTACGGTGGTGATGGTCGCCACCATGAACGGCGCCAGGAAGCTGGTTGCGCGTCCCGCCAGCGCATAGATGCCGAAATAGCGGCCGGATTCCGCAGCCGTCACGCTGCGCGCCATATACGAGCGCGACGAGGCCTGCACCGGACCGAAGGCAAGTCCGATCAGCAGCCCATAGAGGATGTAGGCTTTTTCGGCAGCCGTGCCGAACAGGCCGCCTGAATCGGCGGTCGACAGGGGGATCAGGCCGAGCAAGGTGAACCCCGGGCCGGTCGAGACGACGCCGATGGTGGCGACCGAAAGCATCACCAGCGCAATCATCACAACGTGCTTCGAGCCGAGCGCGGTATCGAGCCGCGCCGCGATCCAGCAGCCGAAGATGGCGACGACATTGAGGATGATGCCGAATAGGCCGATCTCGGTGATCGACCAGTGGAACATGCCGGCGGCAAAAGTGCCGCCGAGCGCCAGCAGCGCGTTGACGCCGTCCTGGTAGATCATGCGCGCCAGGAGGAAGCGCAGGATGCCGCTGCGCTGGCGCACCTCCACCAAGGTCGACTTCAATTCGGACAAGCCCTCGCGCACGGCCGGGCGGATCGGGATGCCCTTGATGGCGTCGGGCGTGAAGAAGAACATCGGCAGGATGAACAGGAAATACCATCCGGCCGACATCGGTCCGGTGAAGCGCGCGTCCTCGCCGAGCTTCGGGTCGAGCCCGAACAGCGGGTCGAGCCCGATGAGCGTCTTGCCGGTTTCCAGATTGCCGGCCAGGAACAGGACGACGAAGATCAGCGCGATCATGCCGCCGAGATAGCCAAGCCCCCAGGCGATGTTGGAGACCCTGCCGATTTCGGCCTTCGGCACCAGCCGCGGCATCATGGAATCGTTGAACACGGTGGAGAATTCGGCCGCGACCGAAGCCAGCGAGAACAACAGCACGACCAGGAACAGGTTCGAGCCAGGTGCGGCGAACCACAAAAGCGCAAGGCTGGAGATCTTGATCGCGGCGAAGAAAGCGATCCATGGTTTGCGCGGCCCGGTCTGGTCGGCGATCGAACCGAGCACCGGCGACAGCACCGCGATGACGAGCCCCGCGGCGGCGATACCGTAACCCCAGGCGGCCTGTCCGCTGGTCGGGTCGCTCGCCATGCGCGAGACGAAATAGGGTCCGAAGATGAAGGTGGTGACGACGGTGAAGAAGGGCTGCGCCGCCCAGTCGAAGAACATCCAGCCCCAGATGCCGCGCCCCGATGCCCGCTGCACTGTCTCTACTGCCGCCATGCTGATTCCCCTGGCATCGCTCGCGTCGGGCGCCATGTCTGCATGTTTTCACGCAGCGACGCAAATGAACAAGCAGTGCCGCCTGCCATTGGTGCTCATCCTGATTTTCCTGGCAGAGGGATGAAGAGCGTCAACCCCTACCTCCCCCTTGTGGGGAGGGTCGGACCGCAGGTCCGGGTGGGGGTCGGCGCCGCACCTCCGCCCCGCTGCTTCGCCGCGACCCTCCCCCAAGGGAGAGGGTAAGCCTACATCCCCGTCAGGTCGCTCATCAGGCCCGACGCCACCGACAGCCGCGACACGGTGATGTCGCCGCCTTCGGTCAGCGCCTGCAGCCGCTCGCGGATGCGCGCGACGCGTTCGCCGCCCGCTTCGAGCCAGGCCGCCACCGGATCCGCAGCCGAGCCGTGGCTAGTGAGGGCGGCCACCGCGATGCCGCGGCGCGCCACGCCGATCGTGTCGGTTGCGCGCGACAGCGCCAGCTGGTCGTAATAGTCGGACGGCATGATCGAGCGCGCCGCTTCCTCGACGCGCGGGATGCGGAAGGCGTCGCTGACGGCGAAGAAGGCCTTGGCCGCGCTGACGATGTCGGCATTGGCCGTGCGCGCGGTGAGCGCGACGTCCGGGATCAGCTCGGCCACCTCGGCCAGAGCGAGCTGCCCGGCGAGTTTCTCCGGCGCGCCGCCTTTGAACAGGCCGTGCCGCCGCTCCTCGATGCGCTCGCGCGAGAAGGCCGGCAGCAGCGACGCCAGCTTCGGCTCGAGCGCCTTGCGGGCTTCCTGCAGTTCGGCGATGCGCTGGCCGAGCGGTACGGAACCGGCTTCGTTCTTCAGGTACCAGCCGCTGGTCACGAAGATGAGCCGGCTAATAGCCTGATAGAGATCGAGCTGGATCTGGCCGTCGATCTGGTTGTCGAGCGCGTCGATCTCCTTGTAGAGCCCAGGCAGCGCAAAGCCGTCTCGGACCATGGTAAAGGTGCGCACGACATCGGCTGCGGTGCGGCCCGTCGCTTCCTGCAACCGGTTGACGAAGGACGGCCCGCCGCGATTGACGAGATCGTTGGCGATGACGCGCGTGATGATCTCGCGGCGCAGCCTGTGGTCGCGGATCTCGCCGGCGAATTTCTTTGCCATGCGTTCCGGGAAATAGCCCATCAGGTCGCGGTCGAAATGCGCATCGTCCGGCACGTCGCTAGCGACGACGTCGGAGAACAGCACGATCTTGGCGTAGGCGAGCAGCACGCCGAGCTCGGCCCTGGTCAGCGGCTCGCCGCGCGCCTCGCGCTCGGCAAGGGCTGCCGGCGACGGCAGTGTCTCGACCGCGCGGTCGAGCAGGCCGCGCGCCTCCAGCGCCGTCATGAAACGCGCCTGGTGCGCGATGTCGGCCAGTCCGCGCTTGCGCGCCAGCGAAAGCGCCAGCGTCTGCTGGTAGTTGTTGGACAGCACCAGCGCGCCGACCTCGTCGGTCATTTCGGCGAGCAGCTTGTTGCGCGCCGGCCGCGTCAGCGAGCCTTTGCGCATCGCGGATGCCAGCGCGATCTTGATGTTGACCTCGACGTCGGAGCAGTTGACGCCGCCCGAATTGTCGATGGCGTCGGAATTGCAGCGGCCGCCATTCATGCCGAACTCGATGCGCGCCCGCTGCGTGACGCCGAGATTGGCGCCCTCGCCGATCACTTTGGCGCGCAGGTCGAGCGCGGTGACGCGGACGGCGTCGTTGGCGCGATCGCCGACATCGGCATTGCTCTCGCCGGAAGCCCGCACATAGGTGCCGATGCCGCCGAACCACAGAAGGTCGACCGGCGCCTTGAGGATGGCGTTCATGATCTCGACCGGCGTCGCCGTCGTCTTGGTAAGGCCGATGGCGGCCGCCGCCGCCTGCGGCAGCGCGATCGATTTCTGGTTGCGCGAGACGATGACGCCGCCTTCCGACAGCTTCGACTTGTCGTAGTCCTGCCACGACGAGCGCGGCAGCGCGAACATGCGCACCCGCTCTGCCATCGAGGCCGCCATGTCCGGATCGGGATCGATGAAGATGTCGCGGTGGTCGAAAGCGGCGATCAGCCGGGTCTGCGGCGACAAGAGCATGCCGTTGCCGAAGACGTCGCCCGACATATCGCCGACGCCGACCACGGTGAAGGGCGAGGTCTGGATGTCGCGGTTGATCTCGCGGAAGTGCCGTTTCACCGCTTCCCAGGCGCCCTTGGCGGTGATGCCCATCTTCTTGTGGTCGTAACCGGCCGAGCCGCCGCTGGCGAAGGCATCGTCCAGCCAGAAATTGTGCTTTTCGGAAATGGCGTTGGCGGTGTCGGAGAAGGTTGCCGTGCCCTTGTCGGCGGCGACGACGAAATAGGGATCGTCCTGGTCGCGCCGCACCACGCCGGCCGGCGGGATGACCCCGTCGACGCCGATATTGTCGGTGATCGACAGAAGGCTGGAGACGAAATTCTTGTAGGCCGATGTACCGGCTTCGAAGATGGCGTCGCGCCCGGCGCTCATCGGCAGCTTCTTTGGATAGAAGCCGCCCTTGGCGCCGACCGGCACGATGACCGCGTTCTTGACCTGCTGCGCCTTCACCAGCCCGAGCACCTCGGTGCGGTAATCCTGGGCGCGGTCCGACCAGCGCAGGCCGCCACGCGCCACCGGGCCGAAGCGCAGATGCACGCCCTCGACCTCTGAGCCGTAGACGAAAATCTCGCGCCATGGCCGCGGCGCGGGCAGTCCCTCGACCGCCTGCGAGTCGAGCTTGATCGCCAGCGATTGCCCTTTTTCTTTCGTATCGGCAACGAAATGATTGGTGCGGAGCGAGGCTTCGATCAAATTGAGGTAGCGGCGGATGATGGTGTCGTCGTCGATATTGGGCACCTCCTCCAGCGCGTCCTTGATCTTGGCCTTGAGGTGCTTGGCCGCGACCACGCCGTCACCTTGCGCCGTCGGCCCGAGCCGGGCGACGAACAGCGCATGCAGGCCGCGCGCGATCTCGGGGTAGCGGTTGAGCGCGGCGGCGATGAAATCCTGGCTCTGCGGAATGCCGGCCTGCTGCAGATAGCGGCCATAGGCGCGCAGGATGGTGACCTCGCCCGACCACAGGCCCGCGGTCTGCGCCAGGCCGTTATAGCCGTCATTGTCGACATCGCCGCGCCAGACGGAGAGGAATGCGTCCTCGAACAGCGCGCCGCCATCGGTAAGATCTATTCGCGCGCCGTAGCTGTTCTCCAGCTCCATGTCGTGGATGAACACCTTGCCGGCCGGATCGTCGCCGACCTCGAAAGTGCGCTCGCTGATCACGCGGAAGCCGATGTTTTCCAGCACCGGCACGCGCCGCGACAGCGCCACCGGGCTGCCATGGTGATAAATCTTCAGCGCCGCCTGCTGCGGCTTCTGGTCGGCATGGCGGTAATAGTCGATGGCGATCGGATTTTCGGCGCTGATCCTGGCGATACGCCCGGCATCGGCCAGCGCTACGGCTGCCGAGAAAGTGTCGCGATAGCTTTCAGGAAACCGCGCTGCGATCGCCTTCAGCGACGGATCGCTGCCGGCGGCTTCGGCGGCTTCGGAAAGAGCGTCCTCCCAGGTGCGCACGATGTCGCGGATCGCCGCTTCGATGGCCGTCTGCTCGACCTTCGGCGTCTTGCCGCCGGAACGGCCGATGATGAAATGCACGCGCGCCAGCCCGCCTTCCGGGAAGGCGGGATAGTAGGCCGAAAGCCGGCCCTCGAAGACGGTCTTCAAATAGGTGCCGATCTTTTCGCGCACGACGCTGTCGTAGCGGTCGCGCGGCACGAAGACGAGGATCGAGACGAAGCGGTCGAACTGGTCGACGCGCACCAGCGCCCTGACGCGCGGCCGCTCGATCAGCCCGAGTATGGCGCTGGCATGCTTGCGCAGAATGGGAATCGGAACCTGGAAAAGCTCGTCGCGCGGATAGCTTTCCAGCACATTGATCAGCGCCTTGCCCGAGTGATCGTGCGGGTCGAAGCCGGATTTCGAGATCACGGTCTCGGCTTTCGAGCGCAGATAGGGGATCTTCATCACCGAACGCGTGTAGGCGGTCGAGGTGAACAGGCCGACGATGCGCAATTCGCCCGCCAGCGCACCCTTCGACGTATAGGTCTTGATACCGATGTAATCGAGATAGATGCGGCGATGCACCGACGACTTGGCGTTGGCCTTGGTGACGATCAACGGCTCCGGACCATGCAGGAAGGCGCGGATCTCCGGCGTCGTCGTCACCGCTTCGGTGCCGCGCCGCAGCACCAGCACATCGGGATCCGACAGGATACCCATGCCGGGTTTCTCGGCGCGCTCCAGCGAACCGCTCTCCTCGCCGCCGACATATTTGAACTCGCGCATGCCGAGGAAGGTGAAATTGTCGTCGCGCAGCCATTCGAGGAAAGCGATCGCCTCGGCGACGCTCTGCTTGTCGAGCGGCACCGCCGAGTAGCGGAATTCGGAAATCGCCTGATCGAGGCGGGCGAGCATGCGCTTCCAGTCGACGACGGCGGCGCGGACCTGGGAAAGCATCTTGCGAAGCCGCTCGGTGAGGTTCTTCGCCTGGTCGGCGGTCAGTCGCGGGATATGGACATGGACGACGCTCAGCCGGTCGTGTTCGTCATCCTCCTTGCCGCTATCGCTGAGAATATCGACCACACCGGCCTTGCCGTGGCGAACCGTGACAATCGGATGGGTGACCAGCGTCGGCTCGCCGCTGATCTCGGTGATCTCGCCGAGGATGGAATCGAACAGGAACGGCATGTTGTCGTTGACGACGGTGATGACTGTGACCGGCCGGCCGTCGCAGGCAACGCCTGAATCGGCTTCGACGGCAACGACGCTTTCGCCCGTCCTATGGTTCGCGACCGCCCGGCCCGCGAGTTCACCGGCGCGCTCGAGGTCTGCCACGTCATAGGCTGCGATGTCCTCGGCAGGCGCCCGGGCAAGCAGATAGTCGGCAAGCCTTGCGGGTTTCTCCACCGCTTTCGCGCCGGCGGCTTTCTTCTTTGGCTTGGATTTCACGCTGGCCATGACGCCTATTCCCTCCCATCGTATGCTTTTGCGACTATCGTAGCAGATGACCGTTGTTTCGCGACAAAGGTTTGACGACGCATTAAAAATTTCGAGCTGACGCCGTGCCTTGCAAGGAGAACGACCCATGACCGACAAGATTACCGCGCTCGACCTTGTCCAGGCGGAGCTCAGCGAGTCGACAAAAGCCTATTTCGCCAAATGCGAGGAGAAGCTCGGCCTCGTCCCCAACGTGCTTCTGGCCTACGCCTTCGACGAGAAGAAGCTGCGCGCCTTCACCGACATGTACAACGATCTGATGCTGGGCGAGTCCGGCCTGTCGAAGCTGGAGCGCGAGATGATCGCGGTCGCCGTCTCTTCGATCAACCATTGCTACTACTGCCTGACCGCGCATGGCGCGGCGGTGCGCCAACTGTCGGGCGAGCCGGCGCTTGGCGAGATGATGGCGATGAACTTCCGCGCCGCCGACCTGTCGGACCGCCAGCGCGCGATGCTCGAATTCGCGGTCAAGCTGACAGAGGAGCCGGCCAGGATCGTCGAGGCCGACCGCGCCGCCTTGCGCAAGGCCGGCTTTTCAGACCGCGACATCTGGGACATCGCCTCGACCGCCGCCTTCTTCAACATGTCGAACCGGGTGGCGGCCGCCGTCGACATGCGCCCGAACGCCGAATACCACGCCATGGCAAGGTAGCGGTCACATTATATTAGCCGTTGCGCATTCTCGTTGCTTCTCAGCCCATTTGGTCCGATCATGACCAAGCGGCGCGGCCGCATGCCGGTTCGACGCCGCCAACAAGGGAGGAGAACATGGCGAAATTTCTCTACGTCTATCACGGCACCGGCAAGATGCCGACCGACGAAGCCGAACGCAAAGCGTCTATGGATGCCTGGACCGGCTGGTATGACAAGCTCGGCTCGGCCGTGGTCGATGGCGGCAATCCGGTCGGCATGTCGAAGACGGTGCTGCCGAGCGGCAAAATCGAGAACAATGGCGGCAGCAATCCGACCGCCGGCTACACCATCGTCGAAGCCAAGGATATCGATGACGCGGTCGCCAAGGCGAAGCAGTGCCCGATCCTGATGGACCCCGCTTTCAGTGTCGAGATCGCGCCGATCATCGAGATGATGTAGCGCTTAAAAGCGCGTCGCGCTGAAACGGTCTCAGTCGACGCGCCTTAAGCCTTTGTTTTGATGCAATTCCTCGCGGAAGGTTACGGCGAAGACGCCGAACCTGACCGCCCACACTTTTCCTGGAATTGCTCTAAGAACGGGCGGCGATTGCCGCGGCAGCACCCGCCATCGTCGTGGCGCTGACGCGGTTGGCGATCCTCATGGCGCGCTTGCTCTTCAGGAGCCGGCGCGCCTGGGAAGCGGCCAGCACCCAGGCGAGGTAGATGACGACCAGAACCAGGGCCATGGTCAGCGTCAGCTCGACCCAGCCGACCACGCTAACCGATGCAAGATCGATGATGGTCGGCAGCAGCGCCAGATAGAACATCATGATCTTCGGGTTGCCGAGCGTCACCGCCATGCCGGCAAAGAACAGTTTCAAAGGCGAATCCTCGCGCGGCATCTCGCCTTCCTTGGCATCCACTGGCGCGGTCCACATCTTGAACGCCAGCCAGGCGAGATAGGCGACGCCCACCCACTTCACCACGACAAAGGCGTAGTGGAAGGTCTGCGCCACGACGGCGAGCCCGTACACCGCCAGCGACAGCCAGATGCCCTCGCCGATCAACATGGCGAGCAGGAACGGGAAGACATCGCGAAAGCCCTTCGAGATGACGCGTGCGACGAGGGCGGCGATCGACGGGCCGGGCGACCCGGCGGCGACGAACAGGGCGGCGGCGAAGATCAGCAGCGATGTGAGGTGCATGGCGGTGGTCTCGGATTGGGATTGGCCGCCATACTAGCCAGCGGAAGCAACATTGGCAAAGATGGAACAATCGCTTGTCCAGCCGATAGATGGGTAACACTTTGAACCGGATACATAGGTAACAGTTTTCCCCCTTATGATGGGTTCGC